>NZ_JAHBCX010000033.1:0-352115 GCF_019955895.1 Pseudomonas sp. GL-B-12 | reverse complement strand
GCTCAGCAATCGTTGGTTACATCTTTGATTTCTCGCGGAGTAACTTGTGATGCTGATAATCTGTTGACTAGCAGTCTGACTCCACAAGCACCCACACGAATTGCTTGATTCAGTTGTTAAAGAGCGGTTGGTTAAGATCTTTCGTCTCAACCGAGGCGCGCATTCTACAGCAGCCTCATTTGCTGTCAAGTGGTATTTTTCAGAAGCTTTCAAAGTTTCCTTTGTAACTTCAACCACTTGCGCCTCAGATCTCTCGTCAGCGGGAGGCGAATTCTACAGCGTTACACGCTGCTGTCAACACCTCTTTTTCAACTTCCTTTTGGCTTCGATGACCTGAAGCAACCTGCTGCCGAAACCTGCGTAACTCATTGTTTACCAAGGAGTTTTCCGTTTCGAGTGCGCCGGAAGTGGGGCGAATTATAGGCTTCTAAAATTCGCCGTCAACCCCTTATTTCAGCTTTATTCGGATTTGAGCGTAATACGCGCAAATGCCTTCTTCCCGGCTTGGCAAACATGGGTCGCGCCCAGTGCATATATAAAGGTGCGATCGACAACCTCACCATCTATACGCACACCACCGGAACCCAGGAGATCTCGAGCCACCGCCGAGTTCTTAACCAGCCCTGCTTTATTAAGGACAGCAGCGATCGGCATATCTTCGGCAGCAGTCAATTCGATTTCCGGCAGATCATCCGGCAGCTCGCCATCCTTCATACGGTTACCGGCGGCACGATGAGCATTGGCAGCAGCCTCCTCACCATGGAAGCGCGCAACGATCTCTTCAGCCAGCTGGATCTTGATGTCACGCGGATTGGCACCCGCCTCTACATCAGCACGGAACGCATCGATCTCATCCATGGAGCGGAAGCTGAGCAACTCGAAGTAACGCCACATCAGCGCATCCGGAATGGAGACCAGCTTGCTGTACATCACGCCCGGCGCTTCCTGGATACCGACATAGTTGCCCAAGGACTTGGACATCTTCTTCACGCCATCCAGACCTTCAAGCAGCGGCATGGTCAAAATGCACTGGGCTTCCTGACCATAACCACGCTGCAGCTCGCGCCCCATCAGCAAGTTGAACTTCTGATCAGTACCGCCGAGCTCGACGTCTGCGCGCAGGGCTACCGAGTCGTAACCCTGAACCAGCGGATAAAGGAACTCATGAATGGCGATAGGCTGATTGGTTGTGTAGCGCTTGTCGAAGTCATCGCGCTCGAGCATGCGAGCCACGGTGTACTGCGAAGTCAGGCGAATGAAGTCGGCCGGCCCCATCTGATCCATCCAGGTGGAGTTGAATGCCACTTCGGTTTTTGCCGGATCCAGAATCTTGAAGACCTGAGTCTTGTAGGTCTCGGCATTCTCGAGGACCTGCTCGCGAGTGAGCGGCGGGCGCGTGGCACTCTTGCCGCTCGGATCGCCGATCATCCCGGTGAAGTCACCTATAAGGAAGATCACCTGATGCCCCAGCTCCTGGAACTGGCGCAGCTTATTAATAAGCACGGTGTGACCCAAGTGCAGATCCGGAGCCGTTGGATCGAAGCCCGCCTTAATACGTAGCGGCTGGCCACGCTTGAGCTTTTCAATCAGCTCGGACTCGACCAACAGTTCTTCCGCACCACGTTTGATCAGCGCTAGCTGCTCTTCAACCGACTTCATAACAGACCCGCAAGGCTCAGATTCAAAGGGAACCAACCATACAAGATCGCGCGTCAAATACAAGGTTTGCCCGGCGCACGGACGCCAATCCGCAGACAGAGTGCCTGCGGACTTGCTTCAGAGATGATTTGGTTATATTTTATACAGTTATTTCATCTTCATCATGTCATTCATCTTTTCCAATTCATCTTTTTCAAAGTCAAAACCACTTATGACCAACGAATCGTCTAAAGCGCCGCCGCTTTACCCGAAGACCCACTTGCTTGCCGCAAGTGGCATCGCCGCCCTTCTCAGTCTGGCGCTCCTGGTATTCCCTTCCAGCGATGTTGAAGCCAAAAAGACAACCCTGAGTCTTGAACTGGAAAGCCCTGCTGAACAACTGACACAAGATCAAGACGCTGCTGACGTCGTTCAAGCCACAAATGAACCAGCAACCTCCCCCTTCGCGCAGATCGACAACAGCGCCGAAGACACCCAGGAAACCGCTCAAGCCGAACCTGCACCGCTGCCGGTCGTCGAAGAAAAGAAGCCGGCAAGCCACAGGGAAGTGATCGTCACCAAGGGTGACACCCTCTCTACACTGTTCGAGAAGGTCGGCCTCCCAGCCACCTCAGTGCATGACGTGCTGGCCAGCGACAAGCAGGCCAAGCAGTTCAGCCAGCTCAAGCATGGGCAAAAACTCGAATTCGAACTGAGTCCTGACGGCCAGTTGACCAACCTGCACAGCAAGCTCAACGACCTCGAAAGCATCAGCCTGACCAAGAACGACAAGGGCTACACCTTCAACCGCATTACCGCGAAACCGACCGTGCGCTCCGCTTACGTTCATGGCGTGATCAACAGCTCGCTGTCGCAGTCCGCAGCCCGGGCCGGCCTGTCTCACAGCCTGACCATGGACATGGCCAGTGTGTTTGGCTACGACGTGGACTTCGCCCAGGATATTCGCCAGGGCGACGAGTTCGACGTGATCTACGAGCAAAAGGTAGTCAACGGCAAGGCCGTCGGCACTGGCCCGATCCTGTCGGCGCGCTTCACCAACCGCGGCAAGACCTACACCGCCGTGCGCTACACCAACAAACAAGGCAACAGCAGCTACTACACCGCTGACGGCAACAGCATGCGCAAGGCGTTCATCCGCACACCGGTGGACTTCGCCCGCATCAGCTCGAAATTTTCCATGGGCCGCAAACACCCGATCCTGAACAAGATCCGCGCCCACAAAGGCGTCGACTACGCAGCACCGCGCGGCACGCCGATCAAGGCTGCCGGTGATGGCAAGGTGTTGCTGGCCGGCCGCCGTGGTGGCTACGGCAATACCGTGGTCCTCCAGCACGGCAACACCTACACCACGCTCTACGGCCACATGCAAGGCTTCGCCAAAGGCGTGAAGACTGGCGGCACGGTGAAACAGGGCCAGGTGATTGGCTATATCGGCACCACCGGTCTCTCCACCGGACCGCACCTGCACTACGAGTTCCAGGTCAATGGTGTGCACGTCGACCCGCTGGGCCAGAAACTGCCAATGGCCGATCCGATTGCCAAGGCTGAACGCGCACGCTTCCTCGCCCAAAGCCAGCCACTGATGGCGCGCATGGAACAGGAAAAAGCCACTCTGCTGGCTTCGAGCAAGCGCTAAGCCATGGCGCTCTATATAGGTGTGATGTCCGGAACCAGCCTTGATGGCCTGGACTTCGCACTGATCGAGCAAGCCCCGGCGATCAGGCTGATCGCCTCCCACTACATCCCGATGCCCGATACCCTGCGCGCCGAGCTGCTCGGCTTGTGCGCCAGCGGCCCGGACGAAATCGCCCGCTCCGCCATCGCCCAGCAGAACTGGGTGAAGCTGGCAGCCCAAGGGATTCATGCCCTCCTCGCTCAGCAGCAACTGAAGCCTGACGACATTCGTGCGATTGGCAGCCATGGCCAGACCATCCGCCACGAACCGGCACGCGGCTTCACAGTGCAGATTGGCAACCCGGCCCTGCTGACGGAGCTGACCGGTATCACCGTGGTCAGCGACTTCCGCAGCCGCGACGTCGCTGCCGGCGGACAAGGCGCACCGCTGGTTCCCGCCTTTCACGAAGCCCTGTTTGAAGAGCGGGCTGGTAATCGTGCAGTGCTGAACGTTGGCGGCTTCAGCAACCTCAGCCTTATCCAGCCCGGCAAGCCGGTCGCCGGTTTCGACTGTGGCCCGGGCAATGTGCTGCTGGACGCCTGGATTCACCAGCAACGCGGCGACCACTTTGACCGTGACGGCCAATGGGCTGCCAGCGGCAACGTAGAACCGGTGCTGTTGAATGCACTGCTCAGTGATCCGTTCTTTGTGACCAAAGGCCCGAAGAGTACCGGCCGGGAAGTGTTCAACCTGCCATGGCTGACACGGCATCTGGCACAACTGCCAGCCTTCGCCGCCGAGGATGTTCAGGCGACGCTGCTTGAGCTGACCGCGCTGACCATCATCGAATCACTGCAAAGCGCCCAGGCAGACACGCAGGAACTGCTGGTTTGCGGCGGAGGCGCCCACAACACTGCCTTGATGAATCGCCTGGCCAGCCTGCTGCCAAACGCAAGCGTCAGCAGCACTGCCGCTTACGGCGTGGACCCCGACTGGGTCGAAGCCATGGCCTTCGCGTGGCTGGCTCATTGCTGTCTCGAAGGCATCGCAGCCAACCGCCCGAGCGTCACCGGTGCCCGCGGCTTGCGCGTACTGGGCGCCATCTACCCTGCATAAATCCTCCACACAGCAAAACGCCGCAAAGCCCTGAGGCCGTGCGGCGTTCTGTGAAACAGGTGCGCTGATCAGATCGAGAACGAAGAACCGCAGCCACAAGTGGTGGTCGCATTAGGGTTCTTGATGACGAAACGCGAACCTTCCAGACCTTCCTGGTAGTCCACCTCGGCACCTGCCAGGTACTGGAAGCTCATCGGATCGACAACCAGACTCACACCTTCGCGCTCGACGATGGTGTCGTCATCGGCTACTTCTTCATCGAAGGTGAAGCCGTACTGAAAACCTGAACAACCGCCGCCCGTAACGAATACGCGCAGCTTCAAGCGATCATTCCCCTCTTCATCGACCAGGCTCTTCACCTTGTGCGCGGCACCGTGGGTGAATTGCAAAGCCGTGGGGGTGAAGGATTCGACGCTCATGCTGACTATCTCCCGGCGTTACGCCGTCATATTGCGTGATGACGCGCATTATCCGCTTCTCCTAGAAAAGCGGTCAACTATTGTTATGGTATATCAACCAATCCAATCGCCGGCCCGGAATGCAAAAAGGCCCGTCAGACGGGCCTTTTGCTGTACACGATAAAGCTTACGGCAGCATGCCTGCGTGAGACAGGCCCAGACGCTCATCCAGCCCGAACAGAATGTTCATGTTCTGCACCGCCTGACCCGAAGCGCCTTTGACCAGGTTGTCGATCACCGACAGCACAACCACCAGATCACCATCCTGAGGGCGATGCACCGCGATACGGCAGACGTTGGCACCCCGTACGCTACGAGTCTCCGGATGGCTGCCGGCCGGCATCACATCGACGAACGGTTCGTTGGCGTAACGCTTTTCAAACAACGCCTGCAGGTCCACCGAGCGATCAACAACGGTTGCGTAGAGCGTGGAGTGAATGCCACGAATCATCGGTGTCAGGTGCGGAACGAAGGTCAGGCCGACGTCCTTGCCTGCTGCACGACGCAGCCCCTGGCGAATTTCCGGCAGGTGACGGTGACCTTTGACCGCATAGGCCTTCATGCTTTCCGACGTCTCGGAGTACAGCGAACCTACGGAAGCACCACGACCGGCACCGCTGACGCCGGACTTGCAGTCAGCAATCAAATGCGCGGCATCGGCCAGTCCGGCTTCGAGCAATGGCAGGAAACCCAATTGCGTTGCAGTTGGGTAGCAGCCCGGCACGGCAATCAGGCGCGCTTTCTTGATCTGCTCGCGATTGACTTCCGGCAAGCCGTAGACCGCCTCGTCCAGCAACTCCGGTGCACCGTGCGGCTGGCCGTACCACTTGGCCCATTCATCCGCGTCTTGCAGACGGAAGTCGGCCGACAGGTCGATGACCTTGGTCCCGGCCGCCAGCAACTCGCCCGCCAAGGCATGGGCAACACCGTGCGGTGTGGCGAAGAACACCACATCGCAGGCACCCAGGGTCTTGATGTCCGGAACGCTGAACGCCAGGCCGTCGTAATGGCCTCGCAGGTTCGGGTACATGTCGGCCACGGCCAGGCCAGCCTCGGATCGGGAAGTGATGACAACCACCTCAGCTTGCGGATGTTGCGCCAACAGACGCAGCAGTTCGACACCGGTGTAACCCGTGCCGCCGACGATACCGACCTTGACCATAAACCTGCCCTCAACGAACCCACTGGAAAGCCGTCGATAATAGGGGCCGCGCGCCCCTGCGACAACCGTCAAGGTGACGTGCGGGCGCTCACGAGTCCCGTCTCGGGCATACGTTCAAGTTTTGGCGAGTGGATTTTGTTGCCAGACAAGGCGCCGCGACGAGTCATAGCCCGCTATGGCGAGGAGCGGCAACGCAGCATGGCGACAAAAGACACCGTCAAAATTGAACAGTTATGTCCGAGACGGGACTCTTTCTCTACTATTCGGGCTACCGTGAATACTGGAATAACTAAAAATGCTCTATCTGTGGCTTAAAGCTTTTCACATCATCAGCATCGTTTGCTGGTTTGCCGGCCTGTTTTACTTGCCACGACTGTTCGTTTATCACGCACAAAGTGAAGACACGATCAGCAAGGAACGCTTCAGCGTCATGGAGCGCAAGCTGTACCGGGGCATCATGGGCCCGGCGATGATCGCCACGCTGATCTTCGGCGGCTGGCTCATCTACCTCAACCCAGGCATCTTCAGCCAGGGTGGCTGGATACACGCCAAATTGACCCTGGTCGTGTTGCTGATCGGCTACCACCACATGTGCGGTGCCCAGGTAAAACGTTTTGCCCGTGGCGAGAACACCCGCAGCCATGTCTTTTATCGCTGGTTCAATGAAGTGCCGGTTCTGATATTGCTGGCTATCGTAATTCTGGTCGTCGTTCGACCGTTCTAAATTCACCAGGCACCACTCACCGGGGTACTTCCAATGTCGCTGCCCGCTCTGCTCGAACAACGTTTGCGTCTGCCCGTGGTGGCGGCGCCGATGTTCCTGATATCCAATCCGCAATTGGTACTCGCCTGTTGTCGTCAGGGCGTGGTTGGCAGCTTCCCGGCGTTGAACCAGCGCGAAAGCAGCGGTTTCAAGGCCTGGCTGGAAGAAATCGAAGCCGGGTTGGCGACAATGGAAAATCCCGCGCCTTATGCCGTGAACCTGATCGTCCATAACAGCAATCCACGCTTACAGGCGGATCTTGAGATCTGCGTCGAACACAAAGTGCCGATCGTGATCACCAGCCTCGGCGCCGTGAAAGAACTGGTCGACGCGGTCCACAGCTACGGCGGCCTGGTTTTCCATGATGTGACAACTCGTCGTCATGCCGAGAAAGCGGCCGAAGCCGGCGTGGATGGCTTGATCGCCGTGGCTGCCGGCGCCGGTGGACACGCCGGGACCTGGAGCCCGTTCTCGCTGATTGCCGAAATCCGCCAGTTCTTCGACAAGACCCTGTTGCTGGCCGGTTGCCTGAACCACGGCCACGAAATTCTTGCCGCTCAATTGCTCGGCGCGGATTTGGCCTACTTTGGTACACGATTTATCGGCACGACCGAAAGTCACGCGCCTGACGCCTACAAAGAAATGCTGCTGACATCCAAAGCGGCAGACATCATCCATACTCCAGTCGTGTCAGGTGTCCCTGCGAGCTTCATGCGTCAGAGCCTGGAGGCCGCCGGTTTCGATATGGCCGCCTTGCAAGGCAAGGGCGAGATCAACTTCGGTTCCAAGCTCAAACCCGTGAGCGATGAGGCCAAAGCCTGGAAAACCGTTTGGTCTGCAGGCCAGGGCGTGGGAGAAATCGAGGACTTGCCGAGTGTCGAGCAGTTGATTGCACGTCTCGACGCGGAGTACCGCAAGGCCCAGGAGCAGGCTGCCCAGTTGACCAAACGCTGGCCGAGCTGACAGCAAACCTTGGCCAGTCTTGCCCGGCTGGCCTTACTCCCGCCCGGGCACATCATTCTTCTTTCAACCTCTCGCGACAAGGATGCTTCGCACATGGGCGAAAATCATTTCAAGATCGTATTCGAGGGCGCCTTGCTGCCCGGTGTCGACATCACCACGGCAAAGCTCAATCTCGCCGATTTGTTCAAAAGCGATGTCACGGCCATTGAGCGCTTGTTCAACGGGCGTCCGGTAGCGCTCAAACGCAACCTGTCGCAAGCCGATGCCCAGACCTATCTCCAGGCACTGAGCAAAACCGGTATCGACGCCCGCATCGAAGCCGAAACGCCGATCGAGTTGAACCTCGCCGACGTGCATGAGCATGCTCCGGCCAGCAGCCAGGAGCCTTTGGCAGATCCGCAGTCCCCTTACGCGCCGCCTCGCGCGCCGGTCGGCGAAGCAGTGGCGGAATTCGCCACGCTCAAGCCATTCAGTTTCGATGGCCGTATCGGCCGCTTGCGTTACCTCGCCTGGACGCTGGTGCTGTCAACTGTGCTCCTGGCCGTTTGCGGGGTGTTTGCCTTGGTCGCCCTGGCTCTCATCGGCGCGGATTCGACCGCCGGCCTGATATTGGGCAGCTTGCTGGCCTTGATCCTGTTCGTCGGATTTGTATTCGTCAGCATCCAGATCACCGTTCAACGCTTGCACGATGTCGGCTGGTCCGGCTGGCTGTGGCTGCTGAACCTGGTGCCGTTCGTTGGCAGTTTCTTTCCGTTCGTGATCATGGTCGTACCGGGCAACGACACCGCCAACCGCTACGGCCCACCGCCTCCGCCGAACAGTACCGCGGTCAAGGTATTGTCTTCGCTGTGGCTGATCGTTATCGCGCTGGTTCTGTTCGGCTCGCTGGCCGGTGGTCTCACGGCGATACGGGAAGAATACAAAAGCGCCGCCCAGAGCAGCTACGAAAGCAGTTCGGTCACCACCGATGAAATCGACGTCGAGGTCGAACCGGTGCCAAATTCCGCCAACGATGCAGCCGAAGAGGCCCAGCCCCCTGTAGACTCTGCGAAAGAATAAACAGCGCTCCTGGCCCGTGACACCTGCGTCGCGGCGCGGAGCTGTTGCGATGGAGAACTGCATGACCCGTTACGCTCTGATCACTGGCGCCTCCAGCGGCATCGGCCTGGCAATGGCCGAAGCGCTGGCCCGGCGCGGCCGCAGCCTGATTCTGGTGGCCCGACAACGTGATCAGCTGGAAAGTATTGCGATTGAACTGACCCAAAGGTTCGGCGTGGAAGTGTTGTTCCGTGCCTGCGACCTGGGCGAACCGCTGCGCCTGTCCGGATTCCTGCTGGAGCTGGAAGAAGGCGACCGGCAGATCGATCTGCTGGTCAACTGCGCCGGTATCGGTACATGCGGCCCGTTTCTGGCCCAGGACTGGATGACCGAGCAAGACCTGATCGAAGTGAACATCCTCGCCCTCACCCGCCTGTGCCATGCCATCGGCAACAGCATGGCCCTGCAAGGCGGCGGGCAGATTCTGAATGTGGCCTCGGTGGCGGCGTTTCAACCGGGGCCGTGGATGAGCACTTATTACGCCAGCAAAGCGTATGTGCTGCACTTTTCCGAAGGATTGCGTGTCGAGCTGAAAAAATGTGCGATCAAGGTTTCGGTGCTCTGCCCCGGGCCGACCCGCACGGCGTTTTTCCGTACCGCACAACTCGACAGCGACAAACTGGCCAACAGCAAACTGCTGATGAGCCCCGAGGAAGTGGCGCTCTACACCGTGCGCGCACTGGAAAAGAATAAAGCGATCATTATTCCCGGGCGGCGCAACCGCTGGTTCGCCTTCCTGCCGCGGCTGGGCTCGCGCTGGCTGACTCGCACAATCGCCGGTATGGTCAACAAGGCTTACTGCCCGCGCTGATCCAACTTAAGGTAAAAAGCTGGGCGCTGGCATACGCCATGAGTACACTCAGGCCAGCCCAAACAACGGAGAAAACAGCTGTGGATACTCTGTTCACCAAGATCATCAACCGGGAAATCCCGGCGAAGATCATTTACGAGGACGACCAGGTACTGGCCTTCCACGACATTGCCCCACAGGCACCGGTACATTTCCTGGTGGTCCCGAAGAAACCGGTTCGCACTTTGAACGACCTGACCGAGGACGACAAGGCATTGGCCGGGCACATTCTGTTCACCGCCCAGCGCCTGGCACTGGAACTGGGCTGCGAAAAAGGTTTCCGCGTCGTCATGAACTGCAATGAAGAAGGCGGACAAACCGTCTACCACATTCATATGCACGTGCTGGGTCAGCGCCAGATGCACTGGCCGCCGGGCTGATTGCGCCAAACCCCGAGGAAGCGGCACACTGCCGCTTCCACAAAAAGCATCACAACACTGTCACAGCCTCTGCATCACAATGACCCAGCGCAAACCTTCCCCGGCCGATTGGGTTAAACTGGCCGCCGAAATCCCCCCGGAGGTCAGCATGACTACCCAACGTCACTACTCGCCAATTGACCGCCTTCTGCTGCAAGCCGATGCCGCGATGCGCACCCTGCTGCCCTTCAGCGGTCAGCCGTACCGTCCGTCGCCCGCCATCGTACAGCCGGATGCGAAGATGAGCGACGAAGACACGCGCCACGTTGCCGGCCTGATGCGCATCAACCATACCGGCGAAGTCTGCGCCCAGGCGCTGTACCAGGGACAGGCACTGACCGCCAAGCTGCCGCAAGTGCGTGCCGCGATGGAACATGCCGCCGAAGAAGAAGTCGATCACCTGGTCTGGTGCGAACAACGCATTCATCAACTGGGTAGCCACACCAGCATCCTCAATCCGCTGTTCTATGGCATGTCGTTCGGGATTGGCGCAGTGGCCGGCCTGATCAGCGATAAAGTCAGCCTGGGGTTCGTTGCGGCGACGGAAGACCAGGTGTGCAAACACCTGAACGAACATCTGGAGCAATTGCCGGCCGAGGATGAAAAATCCCGGGCGATTCTTGAGCAGATGCGTATCGATGAAGAACAGCATGCCGAAAGTGCGCTGGAGGCTGGCGGGTTCCGCTTTCCGGCACCGGTGAAATTCGGGATGAGCCTGATGGCCAAGGTGATGACCAAGAGTACTTATCGGATCTGACTCCATTTTTTGTAGGAGCGAGCGCCAGAATAAAAAAGGCGACTGCCGTGAGGGAGTCGCCTTTTTTTGTGCTCGGGAGTCTTACGCCATATTGCGCGCGTAGAAGATTTCGAGCATTTCGTGTTTCACCCGCTCGGTCACCTGGGCGCGTTGCTCAGAGGACAGGTTGCTGGTGGCGTCGCCGAACAGGTAGTTATCCAGCTCGAAGTTCTTCAGCAGCATCTTGGTGTGGAACAGGTTTTCCTGGTACACGTTCACGTCGGTCATCTGGTACGCGTCGTAAGTGTCATCGGAGAGGTAGTTCTGGATCGAATTGATCTCGTGGTCGATGAAGTGCTTTTTGCCCTCAACGTCACGGGTGAAGCCGCGCACACGGTAGTCCACGGTCACGATGTCCGAATCGAACTGGTGAATCAGGAAGTTGAGCGCTTTAAGCGGTGAAATGACCCCGCAAGTCGACACGTCGATGTCCACACGGAAGGTTGCAATACCGCTGACCGGATGGATTTCCGGGTAGGTGTGCACCGTAATGTGGCTCTTGTCGAGGTGGGCCAGAATAATTTCGGGCAGCGGGCCCGGGGACTCTTCGATCTGACTGTCGGTCGGGGTTACCGGCTCTTCCGAGATCAGGATCGTGACGCTGGCGCCCTGCGGCTCATAGTCCTGACTGGCAATGTTCAGGATGTTGGCACCAATGATATCGACAACTTCCGTGAGGATCTGCGTCAGGCGTTTCGCGTTGTACTCTTTATTGATGTACTCGACGTAAGCCTGCTGGTCTTGCGGGGTTTCCGCGTAGCAGATGTCATAGATGTTGAAGCTCAAGGTCTTTGTCAGGTTATTGAACCCGTGGAGCTTGAGTTTGCTTTTCACCGTTAAAAACTCTCTATGTGTTTGCGGCCCGGCCGCGTGATCAAGCATGCCCGTCAGATGCGAACAACGCACCTGCGTAGGACGGTTAACACCTCTTCGCGATGGCGATTTTGGTTGTCTGTTCGGGTGCGAGGCCTGTCGGCTGACGGGCCACCACCCTGAAAAAAGTGGCGCATTATGCAGACGTCAGCTTGTGTTCGCCAGAGTCTGCACTGCTTTTATGATAGTTGAATGTCGATTCAACCGAGCTCGATGATCTCGTAGTCGTGGGTAATTGCCACGCCTGCGGCGCCGAGCATGATCGAAGCCGAGCAATATTTCTCGGCAGACAGCTCGATGGCGCGTTTGACCTGGGCTTCTTTCAGCCCGCGGCCCTTGACCACAAAATGCATGTGGATCTTGGTGAACACCTTTGGATCTTCGGTCGCACGCTCGGCTTCAAGGAAGGCTTCACAGCTTTCCACTGCCTGGCGGGACTTCTTGAGGATGCTGACCACATCGAAATTGCTGCAACCGCCGACACCCAGCAGCAGCATTTCCATCGGCCGGACACCCAGGTTACGTCCGCCGGCATCGGGCGGACCGTCCATGACCACGACATGACCGCTACCGGATTCGCCGAGGAACATGGCTTCGCCAGCCCATTGGATGCGTGCCTTCATCGCCAAGACTCCACTGTATAAAAAAGGGTCGCCAGCTTAGCACAGGCCCCGTGATTGACGGCGCCCGGCGTCCTAGGACATATCCCACCGCCTTGTAGGTAAATGCTCGAATATTTCAAGAGGTGTCTGTTAAGCTGACGCCAATTCAATGGCGCATTGCCAGCTTTTCCCCAGCGTCCGCTATTCATAAAAAAACCAAACACACCGTGCAGTCTTTTCGGGATACAACCATGGTTGCGATTGCCCCCAACCCCAAGATCAAGAACCTCGACAAGCTGTTGATGCATTGCCAGCGCCGCCGCTATCAGGCCAAGAGCAACATCATTTGTGCCGGCGACCGCTCGGAAACGCTGTTCTTCATCATCAAAGGCTCAGTCACCATCCTGATCGAAGATGACGACGGCCATGAAATGATCATTTCCTACCTGAACACCGGGGACTTTTTCGGCGAGTTGGGTCTGTTTGAGCAAGCTGGCCTAGAGCAGGAGCGCAGCGCCTGGGTGCGGGCCAAGGTTGAATGCGAAGTCGCGGAAATCAGCTACGCGAAATTCCGCGAGTTGTCCCAGCAGGATCCGGACATTCTTTACGTGCTCAGCGGACAAATTGCACAGCGTCTGCGCAACACCACGCGCAAGGTCGGTGACCTGGCATTCTTTGATGTAACCGGTCGAGTCGCCCGCTGCCTGCTGGAGCTGTGTAAACAGCCAGACGCCATGACTCACCCCGATGGTATGCAAATCAAGGTGACACGTCAGGAAATCGGGCGGATTGTCGGTTGTTCGCGGGAGATGGTCGGTCGCGTACTCAAGGATCTGGAAGAACGCAACCTGGTGGACGTCAAAGGCAAGACCATGGTGGTCTTCGGTACGCGATAAGCTCGAAAACCTAGCCGCTGAACATCTGCGCCAGCATCAACCGGTAGAGTTCGTCCAGACGTGCCAGTGCATTGGGTGCTGTGAACTTCTCATGCAGCGCGATGTGGCTTTCGGCGCGTACGCGTTGCTCCAGCCCGCAGGCCTCGTTGAAACGATTGACCGCGGCGACCATTGACACTCGCTCGTTATCGATCAGCATCGCTCCGTGCACCAGTCCTACCGGACGCTGCCCACCCTGGCTCTGGCGCCAGCGCTGGGCGGTACCGACCATTTTGCGTCCGTCGAGGTTGACGTTGAAGCGACCGTCACAGAAGGCGCCTTCGATTTCACCCAGGGATGAAGTGCCTCCCAACTCATCCAGCAACTGACAAATCGGATCGCACAAGCGGTGGTAACCGGTTTCGATGCGATTCAGATCCCCTTCGCTGCGTGGGGGCGCGTAAACCAGGGCGATGTTGATCGTTGAGGCCGATTGCGGCACCGGTTCGCCACCGGTTTCACGTAACAGTACTGGCCAACCTGCCACTGCCGACACTTCACATGCGGCCTCGAAACCGGGCAGGCGATTCAAACGGCGCGGCATGACCAGCGCCCGATCACTCGGCTGCCAGAACAGCAGGCCGAACTCCGCGTCGCTGGCGCAGACCGAGGCCAGCAGATCCTGTTCGGCTTGCAGGCCAGCTTCGATGGTCAGGGAGATTGGCAGCGACATAGGCGACTCCGGCAGACATGAGGTCTTTAGGGAATTTGAGGTCCTCATCGCGGGCAAGCCCGCTCCCACAGGGAATCGGGTTGCCTGCAATGGCGGGGGTCAGTCGAGTGTAGAGCCGCTGACAGGTACACCGCGCTCAGGGAAGAACAGACGCTGCAACTCGCTGCCCGGGCTTTCGGCGCGCATGAAGGCTTCGCCGACCAGGAATGCGTAGACGTCGCTGATTTCCATCAGTTCGACATCGGCGCGGTTGAGAATGCCGCTCTCGGTGATGACCAGTCGATCGCGCGGAATACGCGGCAACAGGTCGAGGGTGGTTTCCAGGCTGACATCGAAGGTGTGCAGATTGCGGTTGTTCACGCCAACCAGCGGAGTGTCGAGGGTTTTCAAGGCCCGCTCCAGCTCGTCGCCGTCGTGGACTTCCACCAGCACATCGAGGTTGACGCTTTTGGCCACGGCTGCCAGTTCGGCCATTTTCACGTCATCCAGCGCGGAAACGATCAACAGCACGCAGTCGGCACCCAAGGCCCGGGCTTCGACGATCTGGTACGGATCGATCATGAAGTCCTTGCGGATCACCGGCAGCTGGCACGCCGCGCGGGCCTGCTGCAGATACGCATCCGCGCCCTGGAAGTAGTCGATGTCGGTGAGTACCGACAGGCAGGTCGCGCCGCCCTTCTCGTAGCTTCTGGCGATGTCGGCGGGAATGAAGTTCTCGCGGATCACGCCTTTGCTTGGCGAGGCTTTCTTGATTTCGGCAATGACTGCCGGCTGCTTCAGCTTGGCCTGAGCCAGCAAGGCCTTGGCAAAACCACGGGGTGCATCGGCCACCTTGGCCAGGCTTTCCAGCTCGGCGAGGCTGACGCGAGCGCTGCGCTCGGCCACCTCCTCGACTTTGCGCGCCAGAATCTTTTCCAGAACCGTCGGTACACTCATCCCTCATTCTCCACTTTGAATACCGCGGTAAACGCACCCAGCTCCTCGAACTTTTCCCGAGCGAGGCCGGTGTGCAGCGCATCGTGCGCAAGTGCAACTCCCTCTTTCAAACTGCTGGCATGATCGGCGGCGTACAGCGCGGCACCGGCATTGAGCATGATCATCTCGGCCGCTTTCTGACCGTTTTCGGTCTTGCGCTTGCCCAGGGCATCACGAATCAGCTCAAGAGATGCCGCCGGGCTTTCTACTGCCAACCCATGCAGGCTCTGGCTCTTCATGCCCAGGTCTTCCGGCTCGACCCAATACTCGGTGATCTGGTCGTTTTTCAGTTCTGCCACGAAGGTCGGTGCTGCCAGGCTGAACTCATCCAGGCCGTCCTTCGAATGCACCACCAGCACATGCTTGCTGCCCAGACGCTGCAACACTTCCGCCAGCGGCCGGCACAAGGCCTGGGTGAACACGCCCACCACCTGATGTTTCACACCGGCCGGATTCGTAAGCGGGCCGAGCATGTTGAACAAGGTCCGCAGACCCAGTTCGCGGCGCGGGCTTGCAGCGTATTTCATCGCAGAGTGATGGGTCTGGGCAAACATGAAACCAATACCAACGTTGTCAATGCAGCGCGCCACTTGCACCGGTGTCAGGTTCAGGTAGATACCGGCCGCCTCCAGCAGATCGGCACTGCCGCTCTTGCCCGAGACTGCACGGTTGCCATGTTTGGCCACGGTGCAGCCAGCAGCGGAAACCACGAACGCAGCAGCGGTTGACACGTTGAAGATATTGGCGCCGTCGCCGCCGGTGCCCACCACATCGACCACACCGTCGAGGGTCTTGAGTTCGACCTTGTCCGCCAGTTCGCGCATCACCGACACTGCACCGACGATTTCGTCGATGCTTTCGCTCTTCATGCGCATAGCCATCATGAACGCGCCAATCTGCGCGTCCGAGCATTGCCCGGTCATGATTTCGCGCATCACATCGCGCATTTCATCGGTGCTGAGGTCGAGGTGATCGACGATACGGCTCAGGGCTGTCTTGATGTTCATGAAAAGTCCTTAGCGCGTGCCGCCGGTTTGTTTGAGGAAGTTGGCGAACAGTTCGTGGCCCTGTTCGGTGAGGATCGACTCAGGGTGGAACTGCACGCCTTCGATGTTCAGAGTCTTGTGACGCAGGCCCATGATCTCGTCGACCGAGCCGTCTTCGAGCTGGGTCCAGGCGGTCAGCTCCAGGCAATCTGGCAGGGTTTCGCGCTTGACGATCAATGAATGATAGCGCGTGACCGTCAGCGGACGATTCAGCCCTTCGAAGACACCCTTGTCCTCGTGGAACACCGGGCTAGTCTTACCGTGCATCACTTGACGGGCGCGCACCACATCACCGCCAAAGGCTTGGCCGATGGACTGGTGGCCGAGGCAGACGCCAAGAATCGGCAGTTTGCCGGCGAAATGCTTGATCGCTTCAATCGAGATACCGGCTTCGGTCGGGGTGCAAGGACCGGGGGACACGACGATGCGCTCAGGGTTGAGGGCTTCGATTTCAGCGATGGTCAGTTCATCGTTGCGCACGACCTTGACTTGGGAACCGAGCTCGCCCAGGTACTGCACAACGTTGTAGGTAAAGGAGTCGTAATTATCGATCATCAGCAACATGGCGTTTAGAACCTCTTGAATTCACTGACTTTGAAGATGGCCTTCGAATGATTTACCCGCAGAGTGCTGCGCTTTGTCAGGTGCCGGAGTAGCGCCAGCAAAGCGGCATTTCAAACAGGTATAGAAGGCGAAGCGATACAGGTCCGGCGAGGCCGGCAAAAGAATTCAGGCGCGCCAACGCCAGCGGGCGTGTGCCTTGATGACTTGATCCAGGAGTTTACTGATGATCAACACGGGGAAGGTCTCGTTCGTACGTCCCGGCACAGTAACTTAGCTGGGCAGAGCGCGCAATATCGCCGGGGGTGCTGCCCGCGAAACTATCAAAGGCTTAGCGACAGATGGCAAAAGGCCGAAAGTTTTTGGTACTGTCGTTTCGTTCACTACAACAATAAATAAACGGACTTGCTCATGATCAAACAGTCGTTGTTTGTACCGCTCGCAGGATGCTTGCTCGCGATCGCATGCGCCCAGGCGAACGCCGCACCTAATCCTTATACAAGCTTCATTGTCTTCGGGGACAGCCTTAACGACGCTGGGACCTTTGCCGACACGGGCGGGCCTGCCGGGGCGACGCAGCGCTTCACCAACCGGACGGGGCCGGTGTACCTGGATGGCAGCGGCGAAGTCCGCTCGCTCAACGCCACACAGATTCTGGGTGGAAAACTGGGGTTTTCACCGGACCAGACGGCATCCTCTGCTTCAGCAGTTCGCGTCAACGAAGGCCTGCCTGATGGTAACAACTGGGCTGTAGGCGGCTACCGTACCGACCAGATTCTTGATTCGATTACCAGCACCTCCGCCACCGGCGAACGCACCCGGGCCGGCTATCTTCCATCCAATAACTTCCGTGCCGACCCGAACGCACTGTATTACCTGTCGGGTGGCGGTAACGACTTCCTGCAAGGTCGCGTCACCAGCCTGCCCCAGGCCAGTGCCGCCGCCGACCGCCTGGCTGACAGCGTGCAGACGCTGCAAACCGCCGGTGCCAAATACGTCATGGTCTGGTTGCTGCCCGATATCGGCTTTACCCCGGCGTTCAACGGCACCCCGCTGCAAGCGTTCACGTCCCAACTCAGCGCCCAGTTCAACACTGAACTGGTAAGCCGACTGCAAAACATCAATGCCGAAGTCATCCCGCTCAACATTCCGGTACTGCTCAAAGAGACGTTCGCCAACCCGGCACAGTTTGGCCTGGCCACCGACCAGAACCTCATCGCCACCTGCTTCAGCGGCAGCGGCTGCACCGAGAACGCCCGCTACGGCATCAACAGCGCCACGCCGGACCCGACCAAGCTGATCTACAACGACTCGGTGCACCCCACCGAAGCCGGGCAGCGCCTGATTGCCGATTACGCGTATTCCCTGCTGGCGGCGCCGTGGGAGTTGACCTTGCTGCCAGAAATGGCCCAGGGCACCGTGCGTGCGCATCAGGATGAATTGCGCAATCAGTGGCTGGCCGATTGGGAAAACTGGCAAGGCGTCGGCCAATGGCGAGCCATTGTTTCCGGCGGCGGACAGCATCAGGACTTTGACGGTCAGGACAGCGTGGCAAGCGCCGACGGTAACGGTGCCAACCTGAACATCGGTAGCAGCTACCGTCTCGACGATGCCTGGCGTGTTGGTCTGGTGGCCGGTTTCTATAACCAGAAACTCGAAGCCGGCAACAACGACTCCGACTACAAGCTAAACACTTACCTGGGCACGGCATTCGCCCAGTACCAGCAAAACCGTGTGTGGGCTGATGCGGCGCTGACGGCCGGGCATCTGGATTACGATAGCCTCAAGCGTAAATTCCAGCTGGGCGTCAACGAACGCGGCGAAAAAGGCGATACCAGCGGCTACGTCGAAGCCTTCAGCGCACGCGTGGGTTACGACATTGCGCAACAAGCCAGCAGCCCTTGGCATCTGTCGCCGTTTGTCAGCGCCGACTTCTCCAAGGTGCAAGTCGATGGTTACTCGGAGGACGGCAACGACTCCACGGCGCTGACCTTCGCTGATCAGGAGCGTATTTCCCGGCGTCTGGGCGCTGGCCTGCAGGGCAAATACCAGATCACCCCGCAAACCCAGGTTTTCGGCGAAGCGGCAATCGAGCGCGAGTACAACGACGACACTCAGGACGTGGGTATCAACCTCAACAGCCTGCCGAACAACCAGTTCACGCTGGAAGGCTACACCCCGCAAAGTCACTTGCAGCGTGTGAACCTGGGGGTGAGCCACAACCTCACCCGGGACCTGGCACTGCGCGCCAGCTACAACATTCGCAAGGACGACGACTTCACCCAACAGGGCATCAACCTAGGTGTTGCGCTGGACTTCTGATGTGCAGCCAATAAAAAACGCGGCGCCCTCACAGGCGCCGCGTTTTTTTATTGGTGAACACTTATTGCTCGCGCTCGGCTGCGTAGCAGTCGTCGATGGGGCCTGCTTCGCAGGCCAGCGGGAGCAAGCTCCCTCGCCACAAAAAGCCCTTTGCCACTGTGTCAAAAGTAAGCTCAGGTGTTCGGGGTCTGTTCAGCCAAGGCAACGGCGCGGAACATCGCGCGGCGCTTGTTCAGGGTTTCTTCCCATTCCAACGCCGGTACCGAGTCGGCGACGATGCCGCCACCGGCCTGCACATGCAGTTCGCCGTTCTTGATCACCGCCGTGCGGATCGCAATGGCGGTGTCCATGTTGCCGTTCCAGGCGAAGTAACCGACCGCACCGCCGTAGACGCCACGCTTGACCGGCTCCAGTTCGTCGATGATTTCCATCGCGCGAATCTTCGGCGCGCCGGACAAGGTGCCCGCCGGCAGAATCGCCCGCAGTGCGTCCATGGCGGTCAGCCCGGCTTTCAGTTGCCCGGTGACGTTGGACACAATGTGCATCACGTTGGAGTAACGCTCGATGACCATTTTCTCGGTGAGCTTCACCGAACCGATTTCCGATACGCGACCGGTGTCGTTGCGACCGAGGTCGATCAGCATCAAGTGTTCGGCGATTTCCTTGTCGTCCGACAGCAGGTCTTTTTCCAGCGCCAGGTCGGCCTCTTCGTTGGCGCCCCGCGGACGGGTGCCGGCAATCGGGCGCACGGTGATCAGGTTGTCTTCGACCCGCACCAGCACTTCCGGCGAACTGCCGACGACGTGGAAGTCGCCGAAGTTGAAGAAGTACATGTAAGGCGTCGGGTTGAAGCAGCGCAGCGCGCGGTACAGATCGATCGGCGCCGCCTTGAAGTCGATCGACATGCGCTGTGACGGCACGACCTGCATGCAGTCACCGGCCAGGATGTATTCCTTGATGGTGTCGACGGCTTTTTCGTAATCGTCCTGGGTGAAGCTGGAGCGAAACACCGGGTCAGCCGATTGTTGCTTGCTGAAGTCCAGGCCACGGCGCGGGGTGATCGGCTGACGGAGTTTTTCCAGCAACTCCTCCAGGCGCGCGCGCCCTTGTTCGAAGGCGTCTTCCTGCGCCGGGTCGGCCAGGACGATGGCGTGCATCTTGCCGGCCAGGTTATCGAACACCACCACGGCGTCGGACACCATCAGCAGAATGTCCGGTACGCCCAGCGGGTCCGGGTTCGGGCATTTGCCCAAGCGCTTTTCCACATAACGCACGCAGTCATAACCGAAGTAACCCACCAGGCCGCCGTTGAAGCGCGGCAGGCCGGCAATGGTCGGAACGTTGTAGCGAGCCTTGAAGGTTTCGACGAAGGCCAGCGGGTCTTCCACGTCGTGGCTTTCGGTCTCGACGCCATCGACGGTCACGCTGACATGATGATCGTGAACCCGCATCACGGTACGGCACGGCAAGCCGATGATCGAGTAACGGCCCCACTTCTCGCCGCCCTGTACGGACTCCAGCAAGTAGGAATTGGGCTCGTCGGCCAGCTTCAGGTAGATCGACAGGGGCGTGTCGAAGTCGGCCAGGGTTTCGCAGGCAAGCGGGATGCGGTTGTAGCCGGCAGCGGCCAAACGCAGGAATTCTTCGCGGATCATGAGGTGCCTCGTGGCTTGAGGGTCGAACAGTCAGGTATGCAAACGCGCCGGATAACCGGCCAGAATCAAGTCAGGCGCGCCAACGCCAGCGGGCCAGGGCCTTGATGACTTTCATCCAGAGTTTGCGAGTGACCACCACGATGGCGTTTCCAGAAGGGGGTTTGACAGCGTCGGCCAACGTTATCTCAGCGGCCGGATCCAGGCAACCGGGAATTAGTTTGCGCAGGTCGTCGATCACCAGCGCCGGCGACTCTTCGGCAATTGGCCGACCGTGGTTATAGCCGTAGCTCAGGGCCACGCACTTGACCCCCGCCGCTTTCGCCGCCAGCACATCGCTGCGCGAATCGCCGACAAACAACGACTGCGAAGCCGGAATGTTGGCCATTTTCATCACGAAAAACAGCGCGGCCGGATCGGGCTTTTTCTGTGGCAGGGTGTCGCCGCCGATGATCCAGCGGAAGTAACGGCCGATTTTCATCTGATCCAGCAGCGGCGCGACGAAACGCTCCGGCTTGTTGGTGATCAGCGCCATCTCGACGCCCTGCTTTTGCAGCCATTTGAGGAAGTCGCGCACGCCGGGATACACCACCGTCAACTCATGGCTCTCGCCATAAGCCTGCATGAAATACTCCAGCGCCCGTTCGGCCTCGTGGTTATCGACCGCCGAATGATCTATAGCGCCAGCCAGCGCACGACGCACCAATACCGGCGCGCCGTTGCCGACCCATTCACGTACCGCTTCCAGACCGGCGGGCTTACGACCGAGTTTGAGCAG
The DNA here is from genome assembly GCF_019955895.1 of Pseudomonas sp. GL-B-12. Lineage (NCBI taxonomy): Bacteria > Pseudomonadati > Pseudomonadota > Gammaproteobacteria > Pseudomonadales > Pseudomonadaceae > Pseudomonas > Pseudomonas sp. GL-B-12. The sequence goes on along the minus strand of NZ_JAHBCX010000033.1, from coordinate 330,799 downwards.
CATCTTGTCCACAGCCACTGCCAGGTCCGGGACCGAATCGATCAACGTGCCGTCCAGATCGAACATCACCAGCCGCGGCAGTTGCCCCGGGAACAACTGCTCAAAGCCACTCATGGGCGAGCCAGCGCCAGTTCGGAACGCATCTTGTCGATGACTTCCTGATAGTTCGGCGCATTGAAGATGGCCGAGCCGGCGACGAAGGTGTCAGCGCCAGCCGCAGCGATTTCGCGAATGTTGTTCACGTTCACGCCGCCGTCGATTTCCAGGCGAATGTCACGGCCCGACGCATCGATCAGCGCCCGCACTTCACGCAGCTTGTCGAGGGTGCCGGGGATGAACTTCTGCCCGCCGAAGCCCGGGTTGACGCTCATCAACAGGATCATGTCGACCTTGTCCATGACGTGCTTGAGCACATCCAGCGGGGTCGCCGGATTGAACACCAGGCCCGACTTGCAGCCGCCTTCGCGGATCAATTGCAGGGAGCGGTCGATGTGCTGGGTGGCTTCCGGGTGGAAGGTGATGTAAGTAGCGCCGGCTTCGATGAAGTCGCCGACGATGCGGTCCACCGGGCTGACCATCAGGTGCGCGTCGATCGGCGCGGTCACGCCGTACTTGCGCAGCGCCGCACAGACCATCGGGCCGATGGTCAGGTTCGGTACGTAGTGGTTGTCCATGACATCGAAGTGCACGAAGTCGGCACCGGCGGCCAGGACGTTGTCCACTTCTTCACCCAGGCGGGCGAAGTCGGCGGAGAGAATCGACGGAGCAATTACGAAGGGCTGCATGACGCACCTTTTCTGAGCAGAATCACGATGGCGCGCATTGTATACCTCATGCTTTGACGCGCGCACCGTGAGCGCGATGATTGGACCTTGCCATCATCCAATAACAGCAAAGGCTCTAGTACGCCGCGCGATAGATCTTTTCGATATCGACGGCACTCAACTTGCGCGGATTGTTGCGCATCAAGCGCTCGATCCCCGCCGCTTCCACGGCCATGGACGGGATGGCGTCCTCGGGCACACCGAAGCTGCGCAGGCCCTGGGGAATTTCCACAGCGGCACACAGTTCGGACATGGCTTGCACGGCTTTGTCGGCCGCTTCGTTGATGCTCAATTGAGCGGTCTTCACGCCCATGGCCTCGGCGATATCCTGCATGCGTTCGATGCAGGCCATCTTGTTCCAGGTCATGACATGGGGCAGTAACAAGGCATTACTGACTCCATGGGCAATGTTGAAACGCCCGCCCAGCGGATACGCCAGCGCATGCACCGCGCCAACCCCGGCATTGCCGAACGCCATGCCGGCCATCAGGCTGGCAGTGGCCATGTCTTCGCGCGCTTGCAGGTTCGACGGGTTGGCGTAGGCCTTGGGCAAAGCCTTGGCGATCAACTTGATGGCGCCGATGGCCAGGGCATCGGTAATCGGCGAGGCGTTGACCGACAGATAGGACTCGATGGCATGCACCAGCGCATCGACGCCGCTGGCCGCCGTGACGCTGCGCGGACAGGTCAGGGTCATTTGCGGACTGACCAGCGCCACATCCGGCAACAGGTAGTCGCTGACAATGCCCTTCTTCAGTTGCGCGAGCTTGTCGGAAAGGATGGCGACGTTGGTCACTTCCGAGCCGGTGCCGGCGGTGGTCGGGATGGCGATCAGCGGCGGGCCTTTGCGCGGGACCTGATCAATACCGAACAAATCCTCCAGCGCACCGTGGTACCCGGCGTAGGCCGCCACGCTCTTGGCAATGTCGATGGCACTTCCGCCACCGAGGCCGATCAAGCCGTCATGCCCGCCGTCGCGATAGACCTGCATGCAATCTTCGACGATGGCAATTTCCGGGTCCGGCAGTACCCGGTCGAAAATCTCGTAACTACGTTCGCCCAGCTGTGCCAGGGCCAGTTCTACCGTGCCGGACTTGACCAAGACGGCATCGGTGACGATCAGCGGGTTGTCGATGTCCAGGCGTGTCAGCTCGGCGGCCAGTTGCTCGATGGCACCTGCGCCGGTGATCAGTTTGTGAGCGATTTTGAAAGAGGAAAGACTCATGTGCGCAGCCTCTTATAGGTAGGGGAGCTGGGCACAATAGTAGCTGGGGATTTCGGGTTGTCTTCCATTCAGGTCGTGAATGACCCAACAGACACTGGAGATCCAATGTAGGAGCGAGCCTGCTCGCGAAGACGGACTGACAGTCACTATGGATGTCGACTGAAAGTCCGCTATCGCGAGCAGGCTCGCTCCTACAGTTGATTGGTGTGAAGGCTTAAACCTGCGCCGTGCGCAGTTTCTCGCTACGCCCACGCAGCCATTCCAGGGTCAGCAACAGGATCACCGAGAAGGCAATCAGCAGCGTCGCGGCGGCGGCGATGGTCGGGCTGAGGTTTTCGCGGATACCGCTGAACATCTGCCGTGGCAGGGTCGCTTGTTCGGGGCCGGCAAGGAACAGCGTCACCACCACTTCATCGAACGAAGTCGCAAAGGCAAACAGCGCCCCGGAGATCACGCCCGGCGCAATCAGTGGCAAGGTCACCCGGCGGAACGTGGTCAGCGGCGAAGCGCCCAGGCTTGCCGCAGCCCGTACCAGGTTCTGGTTGAACCCCTGCAAGGTCGCCGACACTGTGATGATCACAAACGGGACACCGAGCACGGCATGCACGACGATCAGCGAGGTATAGCTGTTGCCAAATCCCAGTGGAGCGAAGGTCAGGTAACTGGCCACACCAATGATCACCACCGGCACCACCATCGGCGAAATCACTAGCGCCATCACCAGCGGCTTGCCCGGGAAATCGCCTCGGGTCAGGCCGATCGCCGCCAGCGTGCCGAAGATCATCGCCAGTACCGTCGCTGCCGGGGCCACGATGATGCTGTTCTTCAACGAACGCATCCATTCCGCCGAGGCAAAGAAGTCCTGGTACCAGTGCAGCGAAAAGCCTTGCAGCGGATAGACCAGAAAACTCCCCGAGTTGAACGACAGCGGAATGATCACCAGCACCGGCAGGATCAGGAACAACAGAATCAAGCCGCAGAGAATCCGCAAGCTGTAGAACCACACCCGTTCGATGGGCGACATATAAGGACTCAGCATTTCGTTCTCCCCTTAGCTCAGGCGCAGGCGGCTCGCGCCCACCAGCCAGCTGTAAATCAGATAAAGCACGACCGTCGCGAGCAACAGTAGCCCACCGAGTGCGGTCGCCATACCCCAGTTGATGCTGGTGTTGGTGTAGAAGGCGACGAAGTAGCTGACCATCTGGTCGTTCGGGCTGCCCAGCAATGCCGGGGTGATGTAGTAGCCGATGGCGAGGATGAACACCAACAGGCAACCGGCGCCTACACCGGCATAGGTCTGCGGGAAGTACACCCGCCAGAAGCTGGCGAACGGATGGCAGCCGAGGGAAATCGCGGCGCGCATGTAGGTCGGCGAGATGCCTTTCATCACGCTGTAGATCGGCAGGATCATGAACGGCAGCAGGATGTGCACCATCGAGATGTAGACACCGACGCGGTTGAACACCAGCTCGATCGGCTTATCGATGATGCCCATGGCCATCAGGCCGCTGTTGATCAGGCCACCCGATTGCAGCAAAACGATCCACGCCGCGACCCGTACCAGGATCGAGGTCCAGAACGGCAACAGCACCAGGATCATCAGCAGGTTGCTCTGCCGTGATGGCAGGTTCGCCAACAGGTAAGCCAGGGGATACGCCAGCACCAGGCAGATCACGGTGATGATCAGGCCCATCCAGAAGGTGCGGGCGAAGATGTCGAGGTAGATCGCCTGGTCCGGGGTGGCCGGGGCGATTTCGCCGAGGTCGTCGATGCGGTGATCGACAGCCGCCAGCAGGTAATACGGGGTAATGTTGCTGGTGTTGCGGCGCACCGCTTGCCAGTAGGCCGGGTCGCCCCAGCGCTCATCGAGACCTTCCAGCGCTTCTTTATAGGAGGCAGGTTCAGTGGCGAGCGGCAAGGCGCGGGCAGTTTTGGTCAGCAGGCTACGGTAGCCGGCCAGTTCCATGTTCAGGCGTTTGGACAGATCGCCCAGGGTCTGATTCTTGCGAGCGTCGGCGAGGTCTTCGGCCGCCGCTTTGTAAACCGGTTCAGCGGGCAGGCCGCGGCCGTCCCAACTGGCGATGGCGGTCACGGTACGCGGCATGCCGCCGACCACTTCCGGGTTGCCAACGCTTTTGTAGAGCAGCGCCACGATCGGCACCAGGAACACCAGCAACAGAAACAGCACCAGCGGTGCGATCAACGCTTGGGCCTTCCAGCGGTTGACCCGCTCGGCATGCTTGAGCCGCTGCTTCAAGGTGGGGCTGGTGCCCTCGTTCAGGGGAACGGCGATAGCCATGACGTACTCCGGGAATCTTTGATCGTTACAGAGGTGGAAATACCACCTCGATCGTTATTGTGGGAGCGGGCTTGCTCGCGAAGGCGTCAGCACATTCAGCATCGCTGTTGACTGACACTCCGTCTTCGCGAGCAAGCCCGCTCCCACAGGTGGGGCAAGCCCACCATCACAAGGTTCTGCTTACTTGGCAGCCCAGGCGTTGAAGCGCTGTTCCAGTTGCTCGCCGTTGTCAGCCCAGAAGCTGACGTCGATCTGCACCTGGTTGGCGATGTTTTCCGGGGTAGTCGGCATGTCTTTCAGGACATCCTTGGTCAGCAGGGGTACAGCCTGGGTGTTTGCCGGGCCGTAGGCGATGTTTTCCGAGTAGGTCTTCTGCTGCTGTGGCATCACCGAGTAGGCGATGAACTTCTTCGCGGCTTCAGCGCGCTTGGCATCCAGACCTTTTGGAATGGCCCATGCGTCGAAGTCGTAGATACCGCCGTTCCACACGACTTTCAGGTTGCTTTCTTTCTGCACGGCAGCGATACGACCGTTGTAGGCCGAGCTCATGACCACGTCGCCGGAAGCGAGGTATTGCGGCGGTTGTGCGCCGGCTTCCCACCACTGGATGTTTGGCTTGAGCTCATCGAGCTTCTTGAACGCGCGGTCCTGACCGTCTTTGCCGGCCAGCACTTTGTAGACGTCTTTCGGCGCAACGCCGTCGGCCATCAGTGCGAATTCCAGGGTGTACTTGGCGCCTTTACGCAGGCCACGCTTGCCCGGGAACTGCTTGGTGTCCCAGAAATCCACCCAGCTGGTCGGTGCGGTTTTCAGCTTGTCGGCGTTGTAGGCCAGCACGGTCGACCACACGAAGAAACCCACGCCGCAAGGCTGGATGGCGCCCTTGACGTAGTCTTCGGTCTTACCGAACAACTTCGGATCAAGCTGTTCGAACATGTCTTCGTCGCAACCACGGGACAGTTCCGGCGATTCAACCTCTACCAGATCCCAGGACACGCTCTTGGTGTCAACCATGGCCTTGACCTTGGCCATTTCACCGTTGTACTCGCCGGCCACGATCTTGCCGTTGCCTGCCGCTTCCCACGGTGCGTAGAAGGCTTTGACCTGAGCCGCCTTGTTCGCCCCACCAAAGGACACCACGGTCAGGTCCGGGCCGGCCGCCATTGCGTGTGCCGCGCCCATCATGCCCAGTGCCAAAGCGGTGAATTTCAGGGATCTCAACATTTATTGTTCTCTCCACGTGCAGGGTTGGTGTTGGTGTTGCCGGGGCGATCAATGCGCCTCTAAAAGTGGGTCGAGTGCGCGAACGTGCTCGACCTGCCAGCCAAGCGGTACCACGTCGCCGACGGCGAGCGAGGGATCAAGCTCGGCAATCGGCTGTTTCACGAAGAAGTCGGTCTTACCGCAGACTTCCATGCGAACCCGGACGTGGTCGCCCAGATAGATGAATTCCTCGACTCGCCCGGAGAAGCGGTTGACGCATTGGTCGCTGGAGCCATTGAGGCTCACTCGCTCCGGACGAATGGACAGGGTCACCGGCTCGCCGGTCTGGCCGATGTTGACCGCCAGCGCTTCGACTTTTTCCCCGCGACCAAGCTCAACCACGCAGCGCTCGCCGCTCTGGCTGACCAGTCGGCCATTGAGGCGGTTGTTCTCGCCAATGAAGTTGGCGACGAAGGTGTTTTTCGGCTCTTCGTAGAGGGTGCGCGGTGGCGCGATCTGCTGGATTTCGCCTTGGTGGAACACCGCCACACGGTCGGACATGGTCAAGGCTTCGCCCTGATCGTGGGTCACGTAGACCACGGTGACGCCCAGGCGCTGGTGCAGGTGCTTGATCTCCATCTGCATGTGTTCACGCAGTTGTTTGTCGAGTGCGCCGAGGGGTTCGTCCATCAGCACCAGTTGCGGCTCGAACACCAGCGCGCGGGCCAATGCCACACGCTGTTGCTGACCGCCGGAGAGCTGCGCAGGGTAGCGCTGGGCGAAGGCATCGAGCTGGACCATGCTCAGCACGCGCTTGACCCGGGCACTGACGTCGCTCTTGTTCATGCCGCGTACGGTCAGCGGGAAAGCCAGGTTCTCGGCCACCGTCATGTGCGGGAACAATGCGTAGTTCTGGAACACCATGCCGATGTCGCGCTTGTGCGGCGGCACGTTGTTGATGGCGCGCCCGGCCAACAGGATTTCGCCCGCGGTCGGCGTTTCGAAACCAGCGAGCATCATCAGGCTGGTGGTCTTGCCGGAGCCGGACGGCCCGAGCAACGTGAGGAATTCGCCTTTGCGAATGTCCAGGTTGAGGTCCTTGACGATCAGGTTCTCGCCGTCGTAGCTCTTCTGCACTCCACGAAAGCTGACCAGAACATCATTGGCCCCTGCGCTTGAATCGACCTGGCTCATACCCACACCTTTGTTATTGATGACTGCTGTGGGACTAAGCCTAGTGGACGCTGGGTACCGCGCAAATCGGGGCGCAAGAGAGATTCCCCTAAGCCGGATGGAAGGCTGGGGGTAGGGATTGCCCTACAAGGATGGCGCGTTTTGGCAAACGCAGGGGCAAGGGGTCAGCTACAAGCCACAAGAACAAGCCCATGCGGTATCTGGAGCTGTCGTAAATGGATATGCCACCACCGGACCCACATTGAGTTTCGGTGTGGTTTAGAGGAGCTTGTGCTCCATCGCGTACTTCACCAGTTCCGCCAGCGAGGTGATGTTGAGCTTTTGCATCAGCCGCGCCTTGTGGGTACTGATGGTCTTGCTGCTCAGCGCCAGTTGCTGGGCGATGTCGTTGACGTTGGCGCCCTGGGCCAGGCGTTCGAACACGGAAAATTCGCGCTCGGAGAGTAACGAGTGCAATGGACGCGAGTCGGTAAGACCGACCTCGAAAACCATGCGGTCGGCCAGTTCCGGGTCGATATAACGCCCGCCTGACGCCACTTTGCGAATGGCCGTCAGCAACAGTGCCGGGTCGCTGTCCTTGGTCGCATAACCGGCAGCGCCCACCTTCAACGCCCGGGCGGCCATCTGCGCTTCGTCGTGCATCGACAGCACCAGGATCGCCGGTGGATTGTTCAGGGCGCGAATCCGCGGAATCGCTTCCAGGCCGTTGACGCCCGGCATGGAGATGTCCAGCAACACCACTTCGCAGGGCACATGACGCAAGGTGTCGAGCAACTGCTCGCCATTGCTCGCTTCCCCCACCACCAACAAGTCCTTGGCCAGGCCGATCAACTGCTTGATGCCTTCGCGAACGATGGTGTGGTCTTCGGCTACCAGTACACGGATCACGTTCTTCTCCAGGTTCAAGATCTATCGCGAGCAAACAATAGATAAACATCAGGCTGCATCCAGCGGCACTCGCACACTCAGGGTCGTGCCCTCACCCGGCTCACTCTCAAGCGACAACTCACCGCCCATGATCAACACCCGCTCGCGCATGCCGACCACCCCAAAGGATGTCGGCCTGCCAGCTGCGGCGACAAATCCTACGCCATCATCGCTGACCGTCAGACACAATTCGTCGCCCTCAAGGGCCAGTGTCAGTTCAACAGTATGCGCCTGGGCGTGCCGCATGACATTGGTCAGCGCTTCCTGAAGGATTCGAAACAGGCCGATTGCCTTCGCATCGCTGAGCACTGGCAAATTGTCCGGCACCTGCACCAGACACGGGATCTGCGTGCGCGCCTCGAATCGGCGGGCCTGCCACTCAATGGCCGAGGCGATGCCAGCGTCGAGAATCGGCGGTCGCAATGCCGTGGCCACATCGCGGACCAACTGAAACAACTGAGCGATCAAGCGCTTCATGCTGTTCAAGCGCTCGTTCAGACCGGGATCAAGTTGCGCGTAAGCCAGTTCGCACATGGAGGTTTCTAGCTTGAGCACGGTCAGCATCTGACCCAGTTCATCGTGAACTTCCCGGGCAATGCGCGCTTTTTCTTCCTCGCGCACGCTTTCCAGGTGCGCGGACAACTCACGCAGTTGTTCCCGGGAGCTGGCCAGTTCAAGTTCGATGCGCTTGCTCTCGCTGATGTCCCAGACGATCCCGTCCCAGACATAGGCGCCGTCTTCCAGCCGGCGGGTGATGGCCTTGATTTCCGCCCAGCGCTGCTCGCCCTGACGGGTGAGGATTCGCCCCTGCCACGACCAGTCGCTGTCGGTATCCAGCGCATGATCCTGGGTCTGGTGATAGCTGGCCTTGTCATCAGGATGCACGAGGCTGCGCAGGCCTTTATCGCGATGCGCCAGCGTGGCCGGCGAGTAACCCACCAGGCTTTCGCTGCCTTCGCTGATGTAGGCAAAGTCGATCTGACCGGTCACCGGCGCCCGCTCCAGCCGGAAAACCAGTCCCGGAACGTTGGCGGCGATACCTTGCAACCGCGCCTCGCTTTCCTGCAAGGCCGCCAGGGCACGACGCCGCTCCGTGACATCGTTGAGGTAAACCACCAGGTATTCGCCATCGCGAAAGCGCAGAAAACTCAATGAGACATCGGCCGGCAGGATGCTGCCATCGGCCCGCACGCAATTGGATTCGAAGCTTTGCGGGCCATCTTCACTGGCCCGGGCGCGCTTCCACAGGTTCAGCCAACGGTCCATGTGCAGGCCAGGCTCGAAATCGATCAGGGGCCGATCGATGATCCCGCCGGCCGGATAGCCCAGCATGCTTTCCGCCGCGCGGTTGGCGTAGCGCACATGGCTGTCCCAGTTGACCCAGAGGATGCCGACGGTGCTCTGGTCAATGGAAAACTGGGTGAGCCGCAAGGCCTCTTCGCTGGCGGCGCGCAAGGCGATGTCTTCCTGCGCGGCCAGCAGGCGCTGTTCCAGGTTGTGCTGCTGGCGACGCTGCCAGAACACGATGGCCATGCAACTCAACGTCAGCACTGCCAGCAACAGGCAGAGGTTTTGCCAAAACCCCGGAGACTCGGTGAGCCGCGGATACTTGGGCTGCAGCCATTGATTGTGCAGTTGCTCCAGATCCTTGGCCGGGATCGCCCGCAATGCACTTTCGACGATGCCCGCCAGTTCAGGTTTGTCGCGGAGCGTGGCCACCCGCAGCAGCTGTGGCAGGCCGACATCCCCCACCACCACCAACCCGGCGAACTCCGGCTCGACCGACAAGCGTCCCAGCTGCGCCTCATCGATCACCGCATAAGCCGCCTGCTGGCCAACCAATAATTGCAATGCCTGGCGTTCCATCGGTACGCCTTGCAGATTCAGGTGCGGGTAGTTGCCGCGCAGGTAATCGGCAATGGCACTGGGCATCCGCACGGCGACGCGGGTCTGGCTATCGAGCTTTTCCAGCTCGACAGCGCCAGCGCTTTTCTGGTCGCTGACCACCAGTTGCGGCACCCGCATGTAGGGGTCTGAAAACTGCCAGAGGCGCAGCCCGCCAGGTGTCTGGGTCAGCCCCGGGGCGATGTCGATCTCGCCCTCGCGGGCCGCGGCTTCCAATTGTTCAAGGTCAGAAAAATTGCGCCAGCTCAGTTCGACATTGAGGTTTTTCGCCAGCCACTTCATCAACTCGACGTTCACCCCGGACAGGCGCTGCAAGCGACGATCGTATTGCGCATAGGGCGCCTGCAGCACCACGCCGACCCGCAACTCGCTCTGCTGCGCCAGCCAGTGCTGCTGTTTCGGGGACAGTTGGGCAACGGGCGCCGGAGGCGCGACGGCCGCCCAGCCCATCAAGGGAAACCACAAACAGCCGATAACCCACAGGCAGTGAAAACGCATCATTGAACTCTCACACACTGACAAATACTGACCAACCCATTAGGCTGCCGGAACATCTTCTGGCCTGGAATATCCGATGCCCCTTGTCTACCGCCTGGCACTGCCAGCATTGTGCCTGTCGCTGATCCTGCCTTGCGCTTTTTCCGTCAAGGCGGCCGACCCGGCGCCCGCCACGGAGGAAAAAACCGCCGAAGAGAAACCACTCGAACGTCAGCCGCTGCCTGAGCGTAGTCAGGAAGAAGCGACTGCACTTGAGCGAAAGATCCCGGCTCAGGAACAGCTACAACTGCAAGCAGGCACCGACACGTTTCTGGCCTTGTGGAGACCGGCCAATACCGCCGAACCCAAAGGCGCGGTGATTATTATCCCGGGCGCCGGTGAAACCGTTGACTGGCCGCAAGCGATCGGCCCTTTGCGGCGCAAATTGCCGGATGCCGAGTGGAGCAGCCTGAGTATCACCTTGCCGGACCTGCAAAGCGATGCCATTGCGCCACGAATCGTCGAAGCAGCACAGGCTCCCAAGCCCCCCGAAACCGTCAGTAAAGACTCGACCACCGCCGCCCCCATCGAACAGGTGGCCGGTGGCGAGGCCGATGTGGCCGACAAGGCCGTCGCCGGAACCAGCGAAGAACAGTCCAAGGCAGATGCCGAGCGCATCTTCGCCCGGATCGACGCCGCGATCGCCTTCGCCGAACAGCAAAGCGCCCGCAGTATCGTGGTGTTGGGGCATGGTTCCGGCGCCTATTGGGCCGCGCGCTACCTGAGCGAGAAGCAGCCATCGCAGGTCGAAAAACTGGTGATGGTTGCCGCCCGGACACCTGTGGTGGCCACGCCCGGGCTGGCAGAGCTGACCCCGACCCTGAAACTGCCAACCGCGGATATTTTCTACAAGGACAAAGCGCTGGATCGCGACACAGCACTGGAGCGACTGCAGGCCAGCAAACGCCAGAAGTCATCGGCATTCAGCCAGGTTGCACTCAAGGCGTTGCCGGATACCAAGGCCGAACAGGAGCAACTGTTCCGTCGGGTGCGGGGCTGGTTGAGCCCGCAGAACCCGGCGGGCTGACAGACCGAGGCGCCTTCATCGCGGGCAAGCCACGCTCCCACAGGTTTTATGCCGATCACAAAATTGCGTACGACACAAAACCTGTGGGAGCGAGCTTGCTCGCGATAGCGGTATTACTGGCGACGTAAGCTTTCCGGGCTAGCGAAAATCCCGCCGCTCCCGAATCAGCGTATAGGCGTTATGCAGTTCACGCGTTCGCTCGGTGGCCTCACGCACCTGCATCGCCGTCGCGCCACTGCCAGCAATCTTGTCCGGATGATGACGACTGAGCAGGCGCCGATAAGCACGCTTGATCTGTGCCGGCTCAGTGGTGGCCGACACGCCCAAAAGCCTTAACGCGTCCTGATAATTTGGCACGCTGCTGCCCAATGGCCGCTTCTGCGGCTCATAGTCGTGGGCCAACGCTTGTACCTGATGGGGCGTCCAGCCCAACCACTTGCCCCATTGGCCAATCAATTGACGTTCACTGCTGCCGGCACGACCATCGGCCCACACCATTCGCCAGCAGGCGCGCAACACGCCTTCTGCCGCATGGGGCTGGGCACTCAGGCGACGCAGATAACCGTGTAACCGGTCGCGGCCCGACTTGCCGCGATTGAACGCGGCAATCGCACGACGCCGGGCCGACTCGGACATGTCCAGCGAGCGCATTTCCGCTCGGGCCTGTTCGATGTGCCCAGCCATCACCTGGCCGTCACACTTGGCCAGGCGCCCCAACAAGACAAACAGCAACTCATCGTTACGCAGCACCGGGCGACCGCCCAGCTTTTCCCACAAGTGCCCCCAGCTTTGCAGGTGCAAGCGCCGGTCCAGCGCCTGCCCCAACAACGCGCCGAGCATGGCCCCCGGAATACTGGCTATGGCAAAGCCTGCTCCGGCTCCGATCAGAGTCCCTGGCCACAGCATGTCAGCGGCTCGCTTCTATCAATGTTTCAACTTCGGCCAGACGCTCGTGAGTGCCGACATCGACCCAGTGCCCCCTCAATTGCTCTCCGGTCACCTGACCGTCAGCCATGGCTTTGCGCAACAGCGGCGCGAGCTTGAAGGCCCCCGCGGTGCAACCGTCGAACAGCTGCGGATGCAACACGGCGATGCCGCTGTAGGTCAGAGTGGCGGCCTCCGGCTGACCGTCGCGCACCTGCGTTCCGACCAGGCTGAAGTCCCCGGCCGGATGATGGGGCGGGTTGCCGGCCAGCACCAGGTGCGCCAGGCCGTTGATGGGCTGATGCAGCACGCTGAAGTCGTAATCGGTCCAGATGTCGCCATTGACCACGACAAACGCTTCATCCCCCAACAACGGCAACGCGTGGAAAATCCCACCGCCGGTTTCCAGGGGCTGGCCTTCCGCCGAGTATTGAATGCTCACGCCATAGCGCGATCCATCGCCCAGATAGTCTTCGATCTGCTGACCGAGCCAGGCGTGATTGATCACGATGTCAGTGAACCCGGCGGCGGCCAACGCTCGCAGGTGATACTCGATCAACGGCACTCCGCCTGCACGAACCAGCGGTTTTGGCGTGGTCAGGGTCAGCGGGCGCATGCGTTCGCCTTTACCCGCGGCCAGAATCATTGCCTTCATGCGCTCACTCCGACACGCAGACTGGCCAGCAACACATCCAGCTCGGCCAGTTCAGGGCGACGAGCGATCACGCCTTCTATGTACGCAAAGAAACGCGGCACATCGCCCAGGTAACGCGGCTTGCCGTCTCGATGGCAGATACGCGCGAAAATGCCGATGACTTTCAAGTGGCGTTGCACGCCCATCAAGTCGCTGGCACGCAGGAAGTCCTCGAAGTCGGGCTGAACCGGAATTGCGAGGGCACCCGCTTGCTGCCAGTAGCTTTCGAGCCAGCCGTGCACGCGTTCTTGCGGCCAGCTGAGAAATGCGTCCTTGAACAGGCAGGTCACGTCGTAGGTCACCGGGCCATACACCGCATCCTGGAAATCCAGCACACCGGGATTGGGCTCGCTGAGCATCAGGTTGCGCGGCATGTAGTCGCGATGCACCAGGACTTTTGGCTGTGCCAGGGCGCTGTCGATCAACAGTTCGCTGACCTGCTGCCAGAGCACTTGTTGCGCCGCGTCGAATTCGATGCCCAATTCGCGCTTCACGTACCACTCGGGGAACAGTTCCAGCTCACGACGTAACAAGGCCACGTCATAGCTCGGTAGAGGCGCAACCATCGGTAACTGCTGGAAAGCCAGCAACGCTTGCAGGGCATCCCTGAACAAATCGTCGGCGTTTTCGCTGTCGATGACGTCCAGATAGGTCTTGTTACCCAGGTCATTGAGCAATAGAAAACCGCGCTCGAGGTCTTCGGCATAAATTTTCGGCACATTTATTCCGGACTTTGCCAGCAAAAAGGCGATATCCACGAAGGGTTTGCAGTTTTCCTGGGGCGGCGGCGCGTCCATCACGATGAAACTTTTGCCACCGCCTTCCCAACGGAAATACCGCCGAAAACTCGCGTCGCTGCTAGCCGCAGTCAACGTGGCCGGGGGTACAATGCCCCAGCCCTGCTCGGCAAAAAGGGTCGCCAATTGTTCATCGAGCCAAACTTTCAGGTGTTGCAAGCGTACATCTTTATCAGGCATTGCAAGGGTCTCCGACGGCGCTAGCCGTCAAGCGGGTCATGCTTTATTATCCAGCATCTTTTTCAGACCATCGAGAGGCGTGCGGCCCACACCGCGGGCAGATGGCACGCAGGAAGCCCGGACTAATAAGATGGCATTGAAATCCCCCGCGTTTGGTAAAAAATTTCCGTTGTTGGTTACCGGCAGTTTGCTGGCGCTGCAACCCCTCGCCACTTCCTATGTGGTCGCCGCGGAACAGTTTGACTGCTCAGTCTCTGCTTCGGGTTCCTGGAACTGTGCACCAAAGTCGCCGGCGGCTGCATTGCCACCGCGTCCCGTTCATGATGGCAGCGCAGTTTCCGCCACCGGCGAAGCCCCGGCCGAGAACGGTTCCAGCGAAGACACTGGCGCCAAGCCGGTGCTGGTCACCGAGTCCAAAGGCCGTGGCCTGAAGTCGCGTAGCGCAGACTACAGTCACCTCGACTGGGTTCCCCGCGAGCAGCTCACCGCCGCACAATTGGCCGAAACCGGTCCTTATTGCTCTGGTTCCTATATCGAACCGATTCGTCCTGGCATGAATGACAAGACGAATAAAAGTGACGCACCCACCTTTATCGGTGCAAAAGCCTCCCGCTATAAGCAGGATGAGCAGGTCGCGACCCTGGCCGGCGACGTTGTCATGCGTCAGGGCAGCATGCAGGTCGAAGCCGATGAAGCCAACCTGTACCAGGCTGAAAGCCGTGGCGACCTGAACGGCAACGTGCGCATTCGCGACAACGGCGCACTGATCGTCGGCGACCACGCCGACGTGCAGCTCGACACCGGTGAAGCCAAGGTCGACAACGCCGAATACGTGATGCACAAATCCCGTATCCGCGGTAATGCGCTGTACGCCAAACGTGCCGAGAACGCGATCATCCGCCTCAAGGATGGTACGTACACCACGTGCGAACCGAACAGCAACGCCTGGCAGCTCAAGGGCAACAACATCACCCTGAACCCGGCCACCGGCTTCGGTACGGCGACCAACGTAACGCTGCGGGTCAAGGACATTCCGGTCCTGTACACGCCGTACATCTATTTCCCGATCGACGACCGTCGCCAGTCCGGCTTCCTGCCGCCGACCATCGGCACCGGCAGCGATACCGGTTTCATGCTGGTCACCCCGTACTACTTCAACCTGGCACCGAACTACGATGCCACGTTGTACCCGCGCTACATGGAAAAGCACGGCTTGTTGATGGAAGGCGAATTCCGCTACCTGACCAAGTCCAGCGAAGGCCAGTTCGGTGCGGCGTACCTCAACGACGAAAGCGACGAACGCGACAAGCAGAGTGACGCCGAAAAAACCCGCTACATGTACAACTGGCAGCACAAGGGTGGTCTAGACTCGCGAGTGCTCACGCAAGTCGACTACACCAAGATCAGCGATCCGTATTACTTCCAGGATCTGCAGACCGACCAGATTGGCATCAAAAGCAGCGACTACGTGAACCAGCAGGGTTCCGTCACCTATCGCGGCGACAGCTATACCGCTCGCGTGAACGCCCAGGCATACCAACTGGCGACCGTGTCGAACATTACGCCGTACGACCGCCTGCCGCAGCTCACCCTCGACGGCATGCTGCCTTATCATCCGGAAGGCCTGGACTTCACGTACAACACCGAACTCGTACGGTTTGACCGGGATCTGCAGAGCGGAACATACTTTGACGAAGACGGCGTCGGCTCTCCCCGCCTTGATAACAACATTCAAGGCCTGGCTCGCGCCAATGGCGACCGACTCAACCTGGCTCCGGCTATCAGCCTGCCATTGAACTGGACCTACGGCTTCCTGAAACCGAAGCTCAAGTACCAGTACACCCAGTACCAACTGGATCTGGACAACACCGGCAAGGCGCAGATCGCCGCGCAAAGCGCAGAGCAGGACAAGCTCAGCGGGACCTTCGACAGCAACCAGAACCGTGGCGTGCCGATCGCCAGCATCGACAGCGGCCTATACTTCGATCGCAATACCCAGTATTTCGGCAAGAACTACCGCCAGACCCTCGAGCCGCGTCTGTTCTACCTGTACGTGCCTGAAGTCGACCAGGAAGACATCCCGGTATTCGATACCAGCGAATACACCTTCAACTATGCATCGCTGTTCCGTGACAATCGTTTCTCCGGTTCCGACCGTGTCGGCGACGAGAACAAATTGTCCCTGGGTGTGACCAGCCGCTGGATCGAAGACAACGGTTTCGAGCGTCAACGCATCAGTGTCGGCCAGGCCTTGTACTTCAAGGACCGTGAAGTCCAGTTGCCAGGCGTGAACTTCAACGACCGTGACGACGCCAAAGCCAGCGTTTCCCCATATGCACTGGAATACGAGTATCGCTGGAACCGCGACTGGCGTACCACGGCCGACTACAACTGGGACCCGGACAGCCGCAGCCCTCGTTCGGGCAGCGCGATGTTCCACTACCAGCCTGAGGACAACCCGAACAAGGTCGTCAACGTTGGCTATCGCTATCGTAACGACCAGGTGATCTACAACCAGAACACCGGTAAATGGCAGTTCGGCGGTGACTACGGCACCCCTGGCCAGCCTGGTTTCGTGAAGGATTACTACAAGATCCAGCAGCACGACTTCTCGGTGATCTGGCCGATCGTGCCGCAATGGAGCGCTATCAGCCGCTGGCAGTATGACTACAACCGCAACCGTACCCTGGAAGCCTTCGGTGGTTTCGAGTACGACAGTTGCTGCTGGAAACTGCGCCTGATCAACCGCTACTTCGTTGATTATGACGAGTTCAGCCAGCAGGCACCGCAAAACGAAAAAGGCGACCATGGCGTCTTCCTCCAAATTGTTCTGAAGGGACTCGGCGGCCTCACCGGCGCCAAGGCAGAGAGCTTCCTCGACAAAGGCATTCAAGGTTATCGTGAACGTGAAGACCAAGCTTTCTGATTGTCTGCGCCCGCTGATGCTGGGCGCGCTGTTCCTGAGTACGGCGGCCAGTGCCGCCGTACAGTCCATCGATAAAGTGGTGGCCATCGTCGACAACGACGTGGTCATGCAGAGCCAACTGGACCAACGCGTTCATGAAGTTCAGCAAACCATTGCCAAGCGTGGTTCTGCCGTGCCCCCGGCCAGCGTCCTGGAGCAGCAGGTACTTGAGCGCCTGATCGTCGAAAACCTGCAATTGCAGATCGGCGAGCGCTCCGGCATCCGCATTACCGACGAAGAGTTGAACCAGGCTGTCGGCACCATTGCCCAGCGCAACAACATGTCGGTCGAGCAGTTCCGTGCCGCACTGACTCGCGACGGCCTGTCCTACGATGACGCACGTGAGCAGATTCGTCGCGAAATGGTCATCAGCCGTGTGCGCCAGCGTCGGGTTGCCGAACGCATTCAGGTCTCCGAGCAGGAAGTGAAAAACTTCCTGGCGTCCGACCTGGGCAAAATGCAGCTGTCCGAAGAGTTCCACCTGGCCAACATCCTGATTCCTACGCCGGAAAGCGCCAACTCCGACGCGATTCAGAATGCAGCCAAACAGGCCGATACGATTTACCAGCAGCTCAAGCAAGGCGCTGACTTCGGTCAGTTGGCAATCGCCAAGTCCGCCAGCGAAACCGCACTGGAAGGTGGTGACATGGGCTGGCGTAAAGCCGCTCAACTGCCTCCGCCGTTCGATCGCCTGCTGAGCACCATGCCGGTGGGTGATGTCACCCAGCCAATGCGCACGCCGGGCGGCTTCATCATCCTGAAGATCCTCGACAAGCGTGGCGGCGAGACCCAGATGCGCGATGAAGTGCATGTGCGCCACATCCTGGTCAAACCGAGCCCGATCCGCGACGAAGCGAAAACCAAGGCCCTGGCTGAGTCGCTCTACAGCCGTATCGAGGCTGGCGAAGACTTCGGCGAGCTGGCGAAAAGCTACTCGGAAGACCCGGGTTCCGCCCTCAACGGCGGCGACCTGAACTGGATCGACCCGAACGCGCTGGTGCCCGAGTTCCGCCAAGTGATGGCCAAGACCCCGCAAGGTCAGCTGTCCAAGCCGTTCCAGACTCAATACGGCTGGCACGTCCTGGAAGTTCTTGGTCGTCGCGCCACCGACAGCACCACACAGGCTCGCGAGCAGCAGGCAATGACCGTTTTGCGTAACCGCAAATACGACGAAGAGCTGCAAACCTGGCTGCGTCAGATCCGTGACGAAGCGTACGTGGAAATCAAACTCCCTGGCGCCGACCAGGCAGCGCAGTGAAACCCCAACGTTTCGCGCTGACACCCGGCGAACCGGCCGGCATAGGTCCAGACCTGTGCCTGCTGCTCGCCTCGCAAGCCCAGCCACACCCCCTGATTGCCATCACCAGCCGCGATCTGCTCATTGAGCGGGCCGCGCAGCTGGGTGTGGCCGTCGACTTGCTGCCGGTTACGCCCGACAACTGGCCGGATGCACCCGCGCCAGCCAACAGCCTGTATGTCTGGGATACACCGCTCAATGCCAAGGTCGTCGCCGGGCAACTGGACAAGGCCAACGCTGCCTTCGTTCTGGAAACCCTGACCCGCGCCGGCCAGGGCTGCCTGAGCGGAGATTTCGCCGGCATGATTACCGCACCGGTGCACAAAGGCGTGATCAACGAATCCGGCATCGCCTTTTCCGGGCACACGGAGTTCCTCGCCGACCTGACCCACACCGCGCAAGTGGTGATGATGCTGGCCACACGCGGTTTGCGCGTAGCCCTGGTGACCACTCACCTGCCCCTTCGCGAGATTGCCGACGCAATCACGCCGGAGCGTCTGGAACGCGTCACGCGAATCCTGCACGCCGACCTGCAAGACAAGTTCGGCATCGCCCAACCGCGCATCCTGGTCTGCGGGCTCAACCCCCATGCCGGCGAGGGCGGACACCTGGGCCATGAAGAAATCGATATCATCGAACCCACATTAGAGCGCTTGCGCGGCGAGGGCATGGACCTTCGTGGCCCCCTGCCCGCCGACACTCTGTTTACCCCCAAATATCTGGAGCACTGCGATGCGGTGCTGGCGATGTACCACGACCAGGGCCTGCCGGTGCTGAAGTACAAAGGCTTCGGCGCGGCAGTCAACGTGACCCTCGGCTTGCCGATCATCCGCACCTCGGTCGACCACGGCACAGCCCTGGACCTGGCCGGCAGCGGCAAGATCGACACCGGCAGCCTGCAAGTCGCCCTGGAAACCGCCTACCAGATGGCCGAGACCCGTTTATGACCGAGCACTACCAACACAAGGCGCGCAAACGCTTTGGCCAGAACTTCCTGCACGATGCCGGCGTTATCGACCGCATCCTGCGCTCCATTCATGCCAAGGCAGAAGACCGCCTGCTGGAAATCGGCCCGGGCCAGGGCGCACTGACCCAAGGCCTGCTCAGCAGCGGCGCGCAACTCGACGTGGTGGAGCTGGACAAGGACCTGATCCCGATCCTCAACCAGCAGTTTGCCGGCAAGAGCAACTTCAACCTGCATCAGGGCGATGCGCTGAAGTTCGACTTCAACAGCCTGAATGCCGCGCCTGGCAGCCTGCGTGTGGTCGGCAACCTGCCGTACAACATCTCCACGCCGCTGATTTTTCACCTCTTGCACAACTCGCACCTGATTCGCGACATGCACTTCATGCTGCAAAAGGAAGTGGTCGAGCGCCTGGCGGCCGGCCCTGGTGGTGGTGACTGGGGCCGTTTGTCGATCATGGTTCAGTACCACTGCCGGGTCGAGCACCTGTTCAACGTCGGCCCGGGCGCGTTCAACCCGCCACCGAAAGTCGACTCGGCCATCGTGCGCCTGGTGCCCCACGCGGTACTGCCGCACCCGGCCAAGGATCATCGCCTGCTGGAACGCGTCGTACGCGAAGCGTTCAACCAGCGCCGCAAAACCCTGCGCAACACCCTGAAGCTGCTGCTGAGCAATGCCGAAATCGAAGCCGCCGGCGTCGATGGCAGCCTGCGTCCCGAGCAACTCGACCTGGCTGCCTTCGTGCGCCTGGCTGACAAACTCAGCGAACAAAAGCCTGCCACAGACTGACAAGCGATGAGCGCTATCGGGTAGGACGCCACTCTGGTCTACTACCCGATACTTGGCCTAGACTGAACCCCAACAGCTACGCCCCGCGTCCCGCTTCGTTTTTAAGGCCCCTTGCATGTCCGATCCTCGTTATCAGGTCGACGTCAGCGTCGTCACCCGCTATCTGGCAGAACAATCGCAACCCGAGCACGACCGCTTTGCCTTCGCCTACACCATCACCGTGCAAAATAATGGCGAAATGCCCGCCAAACTGCTTTCACGGCACTGGATCATCACCGATGGTGACGGGCATGTCGAAGAAGTGCGCGGCGCAGGCGTGGTAGGTCAGCAGCCGTTGATCGACCCCGGCAAGAGCCACACCTACAGCAGCGGCACGGTCATGACCACCAAGGTCGGCACCATGCAAGGCACCTATCAGATGCTGTCCGACGACGGCAAACACTTCGATGCCATCATCGCGCCCTTCCGCCTGGCGGTGCCCGGAGCCCTGCACTGATGGCAACGTACGCTGTCGGTGACCTGCAAGGCTGTCTTCAAGCCCTGCAATGCCTGCTCAAACAAGTGGCGTTCGACCCACAACGGGATCGTCTGTGGCTGGTGGGCGACTTGGTCAACCGCGGCCCACAGTCTCTGGAAACCCTGCGCTTCCTCTACAGCATTCGCGAATCGCTGGTGTGCGTGCTCGGCAACCACGACCTGCACCTGCTGGCGGCCGGACGCAACATCGAACGCCTGAAGAAGGCCGACACCCTGCGCGAGATCATTGAAGCGCCCGATAGCGCGGAACTGCTGGAATGGCTGCGCCAGCAAAAGCTCATGCACTACGACGAACGGCGCAACCTTGTATTGGTCCATGCCGGCATTCCACCGCAGTGGTCGCTGCGCAAAGCCTTGAAGTGTGCTGCCGAAGTCGAGACCGCCTTGCGTGACGACAACCTGTTGCCGCCCTACCTCGATGGCATGTACGGCAACGATCCGGCGAAATGGGACAACGACCTCAAAGGCGTGACGCGCCTGCGGGTGATCACCAACTATTTCACGCGCATGCGCTTCTGCACCGCCGAAGGCAAGCTCGACCTCAAGAGCAAAGAAGGCCTCGATACCGCACCACCTGGCTACAAGCCCTGGTTCCAGCACAAGGAACGCAAGACCAAGGATCTGAAAATCATCTTCGGTCACTGGGCAGCACTGGAAGGCAAGTGCGACGAGCCGGGCATCTCGGCCCTCGACACCGGTTGCGTCTGGGGCGGCGCCCTGACCCTGATGAACGTCGACAGCTTTGAGCGCCTGTCCTGCAAATGCGACGAACACGGTCATGCCGTGCCGCCAGTCGGCTCATCCATTCCCCAAACATCGCCAGCCAGCGCCCCGCGCTAGACTGCCCCTTCAGCCGAGCCACAGGAGCCCGCCATGAGCGAATTCAAACGTATCCCCCCGGAACAGGCCCAAGCCCTGCGCGAACAAGGCGCAGTGGTGGTCGACGTCCGCGACCCGGCCACTTTTGCCGCCCTGCACATCGCAGGCTCGAAGCATCTGGACAATCATTCCCTGCACGCTTTCATCCAGGGCGCCGACCTCGATGCACCGACCGTGGTGGTCTGCTATCACGGCAATTCCAGCCAGGGCGCGGCCGCCTACCTGATCAGCCAAGGCTTCTCCGACGTCTACAGCATGGATGGCGGATTCGAGTTGTGGCGTACGACGTATCCTGCGGAAACGGCGCAAGGCACCACTGAATAATTTTTTTGTAACGTTGCAAGCCCCGACTCCCGCGGGCTGGCGCGGTGGCAGACGAACGGTCTGCCACAACTAATTACGTATCTCGCCTTTACCTGCCGAATTCCCAACTATCCTTAAGCCCAGGCCATCCAAAACAGGGGAGAGCCGGTACACCGGCGCACGGGTCATCGGGAGTAGCTTTCGGAGTAGTCAGCTCCGGGAGAGTTCTGGGGGGTAAACAGCAATCGCCTGTTCGGTTGCTGCCAGCATCGACTGAGTGATCCGGCGTCGGCTCCACGTATCGAGCGAGGTGACGTCATGAGTATCTTTAGCCACTTCCAACAACGCTTCGAGTCCACACGCCAGGAAGAACTCTCTCTGCAAGAGTATCTTGAGCTGTGCAAAAAAGACCGCAGCGCCTACGCTTCCGCCGCCGAGCGTCTGCTACTGGCCATCGGTGAACCGGAACTGCTCGACACCTCGACCAACTCGAGACTGTCGCGCATCTTCTCCAACAAGGTCATCCGCCGCTATCCGGCCTTTGAAGACTTCCACGGGATGGAAGAATGCATCGACCAGATCGTGTCGTATTTCCGCCACGCCGCTCAGGGCCTGGAAGAGAAGAAACAGATTCTTTACCTGCTCGGCCCTGTCGGTGGCGGTAAATCGTCCCTGGCCGAGAAGCTCAAGCAACTGATGGAAAAAGTGCCCTTCTATGCCATCAAGGGCTCGCCGGTTTTCGAGTCGCCCCTGGGTCTGTTCAACTCCACTGAAGATGGAGCGATCCTCGAGGAAGACTTTGGCATTCCACGGCGCTACCTCAACACCATCATGTCGCCATGGGCGACCAAGCGCCTGGCCGAATTCGGTGGCGACATCAGTCAGTTCCGCGTGGTCAAACTCTATCCGTCGATCCTCAACCAGATCGCCGTGGCCAAGACCGAACCAGGCGATGAAAACAACCAGGACATCTCGGCACTGGTGGGTAAGGTCGATATCCGCAAACTGGAAGAATTCCCACAGAACGACGCTGATGCATACAGCTACTCGGGCGCACTGTGCCGGTCCAACCAGGGCCTGATGGAATTCGTCGAAATGTTCAAGGCACCGATCAAGGTGCTGCACCCATTGCTGACCGCCACCCAGGAAGGCAACTACAACAGTACCGAAGGCCTCGGCGCGATTCCGTTCACCGGGATCCTGCTGGCGCACTCCAACGAATCGGAGTGGCACACCTTCCGCAATAACAAGAACAACGAAGCCTTCATCGACCGGATCTACATCGTCAAAGTGCCGTACTGCCTGCGGGTCAGTGACGAAGTGAAGATCTACGACAAGCTGCTGTTCAACAGTTCGCTGGCCAAGGCGCATTGCGCGCCGGATACCCTGAAGATGCTGGCCCAGTTCACCGTGCTCTCGCGCCTCAAGGAGCCGGAAAACTCCAACATCTACTCGAAGATGCGCGTGTACGACGGCGAGAACCTCAAAGACACCGATCCGAAAGCCAAGTCGATCCAGGAATACCGCGACAATGCGGGCGTCGACGAAGGCATGAACGGTCTCTCAACCCGGTTCGCGTTCAAGATCCTGTCGAAGGTGTTCAACTTCGATCCGCACGAAATTGCCGCCAACCCGGTGCACTTGCTCTACGTGCTGGAACAACAGATCGAGCAGGAACAGTTCCAGGCCGAGACCCGCGAACGCTATCTGCGCTTCCTCAAGGAGTACCTGGCACCGCGCTACATCGAGTTCATCGGCAAGGAGATCCAGACTGCCTACCTCGAGTCCTACAGCGAGTACGGCCAGAACATCTTCGATCGTTATGTGCTGTACGCCGACTTCTGGATCCAGGACCAGGAATACCGCGACCCGGAAACCGGCGAGATCCTCAACCGCGTAGCGTTGAACGAAGAACTGGAGAAAATCGAAAAACCGGCCGGTATCAGCAATCCGAAGGATTTCCGCAACGAAATCGTCAACTTCGTACTGCGTGCCCGGGCCAACAACAACGGCAAGAACCCGACCTGGCTCAGCTACGAAAAACTGCGGGTGGTCATCGAGAAGAAAATGTTCTCCAACACCGAGGACCTGCTGCCAGTCATCAGCTTCAATGCCAAGGCAAGCAAAGAGGACCAGCAGAAACACAACGACTTCGTCACACGGATGGTCGAGCGGGGCTACACCGACAAACAGGTACGACTGCTGTCCGAGTGGTACCTGCGGGTCAGAAAATCACAATAACCCGCTGCCGGTCAGACCGGTTGTCGTCAGCCAGAGGCCTGTGTATGCATTTTCTGTTACACAAGCCTCTGGAAGGTGTTCGAAAGTCGGTAGCGAGTTCAAGCAGCATCCACAGCGCTTGGGGGAGCGTCGTACATCCCTTGGCTCTCAGTCCTATGCTGCATCACCGCTCGCCCCTTTCAGGACAGCTTCTAAGGAGCAGTCATGAGCTATGTGATCGACCGACGTCTCAATGGCAAGAACAAGAGCACGGTGAACCGCCAACGGTTTCTGCGGCGCTACCGTGATCACATCAAAAAGGCTGTCGAAGAGGCGGTCAGCCGGCGCTCCATTACCGATATGGAACACGGCGAACAAATCAGCATTCCCGGTCGCGACATCGACGAGCCGGTGCTTCACCATGGTCGCGGTGGCAAGCAGACAGTCGTGCACCCGGGCAACAAGGAATTCACCAGCGGCGAACATATCGCCCGTCCACCGGGAGGCGGTGGCGGTCGAGGCCCCGGCAAGGCTGGCAATTCCGGCGAAGGGATGGACGAATTCGTCTTCCAGATCACCCAGGAAGAATTTCTCGAATTCATGTTCGAGGACCTCGAACTACCCAACCTGGTCAAGCGCAACCTGACCGGCACCGACACCTTCAAGACCGTGCGCGCCGGGATCAGCAACGAGGGCAACCCGTCGCGGATCAACATCATCCGCACCCTGCGCTCAGCCCACGCCCGGCGAATCGCCCTGTCCGGCAGCAGCCGGGCAAAACTGCGCGAAGCCAAAGAGG
Source organism: Pseudomonas sp. GL-B-12 (assembly GCF_019955895.1). Classification (NCBI taxonomy): domain Bacteria; kingdom Pseudomonadati; phylum Pseudomonadota; class Gammaproteobacteria; order Pseudomonadales; family Pseudomonadaceae; genus Pseudomonas; species Pseudomonas sp. GL-B-12. Next base: position 306,310 of record NZ_JAHBCX010000033.1, on the reverse strand, counting down.
AACTTCTGCGACTCAAGCAGGAAGAGCCGGACAACTTCGGCGATATTCAGGAAATCGAAGCAGAAATCGAAAAACTCAGCGCGCGCATTCACCGCATACCGTTTCTCGACACATTCGACCTCAAGTACAACCTGCTCATCAAACAACCCAACCCCAGTTCCAAGGCCGTGATGTTCTGCCTGATGGACGTGTCCGGCTCGATGACCCAGGCGACCAAGGACATCGCCAAGCGCTTCTTTATCCTGCTGTACCTGTTTCTCAAGCGTAACTACGAAAAGATCGATGTCGTGTTCATCCGCCATCACACCAGCGCCCGCGAAGTGGATGAAGAGGAGTTTTTCTACTCCCGGGAAACCGGCGGCACCATCGTCTCCAGCGCCCTGAAACTGATGCAGGAGATCATGGCCGAGCGTTATCCGAGCAACGAGTGGAACATCTACGCTGCCCAAGCCTCCGACGGTGACAACTGGAACGACGACTCTCCGATCTGCCGCGACATCCTGATCAACCAGATCATGCCATTCGTGCAGTACTACACTTACGTTGAGATCACCCCGCGCGAACACCAGGCCCTGTGGTTTGAGTACGAGCGCATCGCCGAAGCCTTTTCCGACACTTTTGCCCAGCAACAACTGGTCTCGGCCGGGGATATCTATCCGGTCTTCCGTGAACTCTTCCAGCGCAGGTTAGTGACATGACCGCCAAAGAGCAGAAACGCCAACCCATTTCCACCGGCTCCGAATGGACGTTCGAGCTGATCCAGGCCTACGACCGCGAAATCAGTCGTATTGCGGCCGGCTACGCACTCGATACGTACCCCAACCAGATCGAAGTGATCACCGCCGAACAGATGATGGACGCCTACGCCTCGGTCGGTATGCCGCTGGGTTATCACCACTGGTCCTACGGCAAGCACTTCCTCAGCACCGAAAAGTCCTACACTCGCGGCCAGATGGGTCTGGCGTACGAGATCGTGATCAACTCCGACCCCTGCATCGCCTACCTGATGGAAGAAAACACCATCTGCATGCAGGCGCTGGTGGTGGCCCATGCCTGCTATGGGCACAACAGCTTTTTCAAAGGCAACTACCTGTTCCGCACCTGGACCGATGCCAGTTCGATCATCGACTACCTGGTGTTTGCCAAGCAGTACATCATGCAGTGCGAAGAACGCCACGGTATCGACGCGGTCGAGGACCTGCTCGACTCCTGCCATGCGCTGATGAACTATGGTGTCGACCGCTACAAACGCCCTTATCCGATTTCCGCGGAAGAAGAACGCCGTCGGCAAAAGGACCGGGAGGAGCATTTGCAGAAACAGATCAACGATCTGTGGCGCACCATTCCAAAAGGAGCGGACAAGTACAGCGACAAAGACAACGCACGCTTCCCCGCCGAACCTCAGGAAAACATCCTGTACTTCATCGAAAAACACGCGCCACTGCTGGAGCCATGGCAGCGGGAAATCGTGCGCATCGTGCGCAAGATCGCCCAGTATTTTTATCCACAGCGCCAGACCCAGGTGATGAATGAAGGTTGGGCCACGTTCTGGCACTACACCCTGATGAACGACCTGTACGACGAGGGCCTGGTCACCGACGGCTTCATGATGGAGTTCCTGACATCCCACACCAGCGTGGTCTTTCAGCCGGGCTTCGACAGCCCTTACTACAGCGGAATCAACCCCTACACTCTCGGGTTTGCCATGTACCGGGACATCCGGCGCATGTGCGAAGAACCCACCGAGGAAGATCGCCGCTGGTTCCCGGAAATTGCCGGCACCGACTGGCTGGCAGCCATCAAGTTCGCCATGAGCAGCTTCAAGGATGAAAGTTTCATCCTGCAATACCTGTCGCCGAAGGTGATCCGCGACCTGAAGCTGTTCAGCATTCTCGATGACGACCAGAAGGATGACCTGCTGGTACCCGCCATTCACGACGAAGGTGGCTACCGCATCATCCGTGAAACCCTCGCGGCACAGTACAACCTGGGTAATCGCGAACCCAACGTGCAGATCTACAGCATCGACCGGCGTGGTGACCGCTCCCTGACCCTGCGTCACCAGCAACACGACCGCAAACCGCTGGGAGAGTCCACCGAGGAAGTGCTCAAGCACTTGCACCGCCTCTGGGGTTTCGACATTCACCTGGAAACCCTGCAGGGTGATCAGGTCATGAAAACCCATCATGTGCCGCCCAGAAGCGAGCACAGCGAAGGCGATTACGGCCGCCTGGACCTGGCCGTCATCCATCTTTGATCCGGCTTGTGCCTCCGAAAGCTCGATGCAACGGTTATCCTGTCGAGCTAACGGAGGTTTTTTATGCGGATTTATAAAGTCGGTGGTGCGGTACGCGATCGCCTGCTGGGCAAACCGGTTACCGATATCGACTGGGTCGTGGTCGGCGCGACGACCGAAGAGATGCTCGCCAAGGGCTTTCGCCCGGTGGGCGCGGATTTCCCGGTGTTCCTTCATCCCAAAAGCGGTGAGGAATACGCCCTCGCCCGGACCGAGCGCAAAAGCGGGCGCGGTTACGGCGGGTTCACTTTTCACGCCAGCCCTGAAGTCACCCTCGAAGAAGACCTGATCCGTCGCGACCTGACCATCAATGCCATGGCTGAAGACGATCAGCAGAACCTGACCGACCCTTACCACGGCCAGCGCGACCTCGAAGCACGCCTGCTTCGCCACGTTTCCCCGGCATTTGCCGAAGATCCGCTCCGAGTTCTGCGTGTTGCCCGCTTCGCGGCGCGCTACGCGACGCTGGGTTTTACCGTCGCCCCGGAAACCCTGGAACTGATGCGCCAACTCAGTGAGTCAGGCGAGCTTGAAGCACTGACCCCGGAGCGCAGCTGGAAGGAAATTTCCCGCGCCCTGATGGAAGATCAACCACAGGTGTTTGTGGAGGTTTTGCGTGCATGCGGCGCGCTCAAGGTACTGATGCCAGAGGTCGACGCACTGTTTGGCGTACCGCAACCACCTGCCCACCACCCGGAAATCGATACAGGCGCACATACCCTGAGCGTGTTGCAGCAAGCAGCACAACACAAACAGCCGCTGACCGTGCGTTGGGCGTGCCTGCTGCATGACCTGGGCAAAGGCCTGACGCCAGAGGAAGAATGGCCGCGACACATTGCCCATGAGCTCAAAGGCCTGAAGCTGATCAAAGCGGTCAATGAACGCTTCAAGGCGCCGAGAGACTGCCAGGAACTGGCGCTGCTGGTGGGCGAGTATCACACCCACGGGCATCGCGCCCTTGAGCTGAAGCCATCGACATTGCTGGAATTGCTGCAAAGCTTCGACATTTACCGTCGGCCACAGCGGTTCGAGGAGTTCATCGCGGCATGCGAGATGGATGCGCGCGGGCGCAAAGGGCTGGAAGGAAGAAGTTATCCACAGGCGGATTATTTGCGCGGCGCGGCAACCGCTGCTCGTAGCGTGGCGGTCCAGCCGTTGCTGGAGAAAGGTTTCAAGGGGCCGGAGCTGGGGGAGGAGATCAAGCGCGAGCGGCTGAAGGCGTTGAAGGCCTACAAAGAGGCGGCGTCTGCCTGAAAAGCTTCGTCGGAGCACCGCCCGGAGCAAGCCCGCTCCCACAGGGTTAGCGCTAACCTGTGGGAGCGGGCTTGCTCGCGAAGGCGTCAGTCAGATCACATCAAATCTGAAGGTGTCAGTTGCTCACCGCGCCATTCGAAAGCCACCGGCGCCAACACCTGATCAATCTGCGCTTCACCCCACAGGGTCGCAAAGCTCTTGCCTACACCCGGATGCACGCGTTCCGGCGCAATCAACGACAACGGCCACAGAACGAACGCATTTTTCAGAATTTCTGCCCGCGGCAAGATCAAGCCATCGAAGTTGCCCACCAGGTCACCGAACAACAACACGTCGATATCCAGTGGCAAACCTCGGCGATCCGGTGCGTAACGACCGTTATCCGCCTCGATGAATTTCAATCGACGATCAAGTTCCATCAGTGGCATATCGGTATACGCCGACACCACGAAATTGAAGAACGGCCCGCTCTTGATGCCCACCGGTTGGCTTTCGAACACCGCCGAACAGCGGATATCGACAAGGAACGCCGCCAATGCATCGAGCCCCGCCCGCAAATGGGCTTCACGCTCGATATTGCTACCGAGCCCGAGGTACACCTGAGTCAGCGACATCCGCGCTCGATCTCCACGCCCACACCGCCGATGGCAGCCGGGATGGCACCGGGCTTGGTCAGCTTCAGGCGCATCCAGGTGATTTTGAATTCGCTCATCAGCACTTCAACCAGGCGCTCGGCAAAGGTTTCCACCAGCTGGAATTGCGCCTGCTCGGCAAACGCCTGGATGCGCGAGGAAACACTGGCGTAGTCGAGCGCCAGGGTCAGGTCATCACCGCCTGCGGCCGGGCGATTATCCCAGGCGAAGCTCAGGTCAAGACGCAAGCACTGTCGGATGCCTCGTTCCCAGTCGTAGGCACCAATCACCGTGTCGACTTCCAGGCCCTCGATAAACACTCTGTCCAAGCACTTCTCTCCGCTACACGACAAGGGCGCAATGCGCCGTTAGAATCAGGGCTTCCTCGCCCGGAATAGTTAGCATGTTTTGGTTATTGGCGATCCTCGCCTACCTGCTCGGCTCTCTGTCCTTTGCCATTTTGCTCAGCCGCCTGACCGGTAACCCCGATCCGCGAATGAGTGGCTCGGGCAATGCCGGCGCCACCAACATGCTGCGCCTGGCCGGCAAGAAACTCGCCATCCTGACCCTGCTCGGCGACCTTTGCAAAGGCCTGCTGCCGGTACTGATTGCGCGTCTTGCGGGTCTTTCGCAGCAGGAACAGGCCTGGATCGGCGTCTATGCCGTCATCGGCCATCTGTTTCCGTTGTACTTTCGCTTTCGCGGCGGCAAGGGTGTCGCCACCGCTGCCGGCATGTTGCTGGGACTATACCCGCCCGCCGCCCTTCTGGCGGTCTGCGCCTGGCTCTTGACGTTCTACCTGACCCGCACCAGCTCCCTGGCCGCCCTCATCGCCACACCGCTGACCCTGCCGTTGCTGGCCTGGCAAGAACCGGCCACCCTGCTGCCCATGAGCGCGCTCACTGGGCTGATCGTCTGGCGTCATCGCGGCAATCTACGCGACCTGTTTGCCGGGCGCGAACGGCATTTCTAGCGGCCGGACATGAGCGCCGCTCATCACAATGCGGACAACTGCTCCATCGGCCAGCGTGCCTGCACGCTGATCGCCAGGCTTTCCTGCTGACCGGCCTGCAAGCGCTGGCAGCCAGCAAAGGCGATCATCGCGCCGTTATCGGTGCAAAACTGCGGACGGGCATAAAACACATCACCCTTCATGTCGCCGAGCATTTTCTCCAGGGAAGCGCGCAACGCCTTGTTGGCACTGACGCCCCCTGCAATCACCAGGCGCTTCATGCCGGCGGCCTTCAGGGCACGCTTGCACTTGATGGTCAAAGTCTCCACCACGGCCTGCTGGAATGCCAGCGCGATGTCGCAACGGGTTTGTTCGCTGTCGTCCCCGGCGCTGACACACTGTTGCCAGGTATTCAGTGCGAAGGTTTTCAAGCCACTGAAGCTGAAATCCAGGCCCGGGCGGTCGCACATCGGACGCGGGAAGACGAAACGTCCTGCAACGCCCTGTTCTGCAAGGCGAGCGATCTCCGGTCCACCCGGATAATTGAGGCCCATCATCTTGGCCGTCTTGTCGAAGGCCTCGCCAGCGGCGTCATCCAGGGTCTCACCCAGAAGCGTGTACTGACCAATTCCGTCGACCTGAACCAGTTGCGTATGACCACCCGACACCAACAAAGCGACGAACGGAAATTCCGGCGGTTGCGACTCCAGCATCGGCGCCAGCAAATGGCCTTCCATGTGATGCACGCCAAGGGCCGGAATGCCCCAGGCAAAGGCCAGCGCCTGAGCGCAGGAAGCCCCTACCAGCAACGCGCCCACCAGGCCAGGACCCGCGGTGTAGGCGATCGCATCGATCTCGGTCGGCACACAGTCGGCCTCGGCCAACACCTGACGAATCAAGGGCAGCATGCGTTTGACGTGATCGCGCGAAGCCAGCTCCGGCACCACGCCGCCATAGGCGCGGTGCAGGTCGATCTGACTGAACAGCGCGTCGGCCAGCAGGCCGCGTTCACTGTCGTAAAGTGCGACACCGGTTTCATCGCAGGAGGTTTCTAATCCCAGTACTAGCATGGGTTTGCGCCTTGTTTAGGCTGAATTCGAAGGCGCGCATAATAGTCGTCGCGTGATGCCCCGACCAGCGGTTTTCGATCAGAGGCTTTGCATTCCGAGCGTTGAGGGGTTAACATCCGCAACCCTTAAAAACCGACGTCTTCAAGTGCTCTTTTGCCGCGAGGATGTTGACCCCGGTAATGAATGAAGGTAGCTCTGGATGCCAGCCGTCAAAGTAAAAGAGAACGAACCCTTCGACGTAGCTCTGCGTCGTTTCAAGCGCTCCTGCGAAAAAGCCGGTGTACTGGCTGAAGTTCGTAGCCGCGAATTTTACGAGAAGCCAACTTCTGAGCGTAAGCGCAAAGCAGCAGCCGCTGTTAAGCGTCACGCCAAGAAAGTTCAGCGCGAACAGCGCCGCGCCGTTCGTCTGTACTAATACACAGACGATCGTAGCAAGCTTCTGCCAAGCCCGGCCCTCAGCCGGGCTTATGGCATTTGCGTAAAACGCTTGATGCTTCACTGTCAAAGCCGCAGACGCGACCGAGACAAATCTGCTTCACCGCGTCAGACCTGGCTTTTTTGCCAGCGGTGCACGTCTTTTCTGACGAGCCTTTCAAGGCTACTGACGAGCACACCCACTGATTCCTCTCACGACGATCAGCCCAAGGCACCTGCTTGCGTGCCAGATGATGAGCTATCCGGGGCCTATGATTGGCCACAGCGGATTCAGCGCAACACATTCAAACAGTCGAATACTGATTGGCATTAACGTCATTGGATTTTCGGCAGATACACTTCCCGACAGCGATTACGCAGACGACACTGGTCGAGCCGCACACTTTGCGCGCCTCAAACAATGACCGCCGTTCGGTCGCCGTACGTTACGGGATCCTTTCAGCGCAGATGACGAGAACGCCATGGCCGGGCTAATTCCCCAGAGCTTCATTGACGACCTTCTGAACCGCACCGACATCGTCGATGTGGTCAGCTCGCGCCTGCAATTGAAAAAGGCCGGCAAGAACCACACCGCCTGCTGCCCGTTCCACAAGGAAAAGACTCCGTCGTTCAGCGTCAGCCCCGACAAGCAGTTCTATTACTGCTTCGGCTGCGGCGCTGGCGGCAATGCCCTCGGCTTCATCATGGACCACGACAACCTGGATTTCGTCCAGGCCGTCGAAGAACTGGCCAAAGCCGCCGGCATGGAAATCCCCCGCGAAGAAAGCGGCCGCCCGCACAAACCGCGACAGCCGACCGATTCGCCGCTGTATCCGCTACTGAGCGCCGCCGCCGACTTTTATCGCCAGGCCCTGAAAAGCCACCCATCGCGCAAGGCCGCCGTGGATTACCTGAAAGGTCGCGGGCTGACCGGCGAAATCGCCCGGGACTTCGGCCTGGGTTTTGCTCCGCCTGGCTGGGACAACCTGTTCAAGCACTTGAGCAGCGATACCCTGCAACAAAAAGCCATGATCGATGCCGGCCTGCTGATCGAAAATGCCGAAAGCGGTAACCGTTACGACCGCTTCCGCGACCGCGTGATGTTTCCGATCCGCGACAGTCGCGGGCGCGTCATCGCCTTCGGTGGCCGGGTATTGGGCGACGACAAGCCGAAGTACCTGAACTCCCCGGAAACCCCGGTTTTCCATAAAGGCCAGGAACTCTACGGCCTATACGAAGCGCGCAAGACCAACCGCAACCTCGACGAGATCATCGTCGTCGAGGGTTACATGGACGTCATTGCCCTGGCCCAGCAAGGCCTGCGCAATGCCGTCGCGACCCTGGGCACCGCCACCAGCGAGGAACACCTCAAGCGGCTGTTTCGCGTCGTGCCCAGCGTGCTGTTCTGCTTCGACGGCGACCAGGCCGGCCGCAATGCGGCATGGCGAGCACTGGAGGCGACACTGTCGAGCCTGCAGGACGGTCGTCGCGCACGCTTTCTGTTCCTGCCCGAAGGCGAGGACCCGGACACCCTGGTCCGCTCCGAAGGTACCGACGCCTTCCGCGCACGCATCAACCAGCACGCACAGCCACTGGCCGATTACTTCTTCCAGCAACTGACGGAAGAAGCCGACCCGCGCTCGCTTGAAGGCAAGGCCCATATGGCCACCCTCGCCGCGCCGTTGATCGACAAAGTCCCGGGCGCCAACCTGCGCACCCTGATGCGTCAGCGCCTGAGCGAAATCACCGGTCTGAGCGGCGAAGCGGTGAGCCAACTGGCACAAAGCGCCCCGCAAGAAGCACCACCGGCCTACGACCCAGGCATCGATTACGACGCGATGCCTGATTACAGCGACTATCATCAGCCGCAGGCACAGGAAATGTATGTGCCGCAGCAGGAATGGACGCCGAAGAAACCCGGTGCAGGAGGCAAGAAATGGGACAAGAAACCGTGGGACAAAAATGGCAAACGGGGCGGTGATCGCGATCAACCCCGTGCGCCACGGGTACCCGCCGCCGTAGAACCGCCGACCCTCGCCGCCTTGCGCACGTTGCTGCATCACCCGCAACTGGCGGAAAAAGTCGAGGATGCCGGGCACTTCGCCGCCGAAGATCACACCAACACACAATTGCTGGTGGCGCTGCTCGAAGCCGTGCAGAAGAATCCCAAGCTAAACTCAATTCAACTGATTGCGCGTTGGCACGGCACAGAACAAGGCCGTTTGCTCAGGGCGCTGGCCGAAAAGGAATGGCTGATTGATGGAGATAACCTTGAACAACAGTTTTTCGACACCATTACTAGCTTGTCAGCCCGCCAACGCGAGCGGAACCTGGAACAACTTCTGCGAAAAGCGCGTCAAAGCGAATTGACCAGCGAAGAGAAAAATCAACTGCGCGATCTCTTGAGTCGCAATGTTTCCGCAACAAACCCGACCTCAACTGGCGCGTGAGGTCATAGCTCAGGTATAATCCTCGGCTTGTTTTTTGCCCGCCAAGACCTTCAGTGGATAGGGTGTTATGTCCGGAAAAGCGCAACAGCAGTCTCGTATCAAAGAGTTGATCACACTTGGTCGTGAGCAGGGCTACCTGACTTACGCGGAGGTCAACGACCACCTGCCGGAGGATATTTCAGATCCGGAACAGGTGGAAGACATCATCCGCATGATCAATGACATGGGGATCAACGTATTCGAGGTTGCGCCAGATAAGGATTCCCTTATGCTGGCCGACGCCGATACCGACGAAGCCGCAGCCGAAGAGGCCGCTGCAGCGTTGGCTGCGGTCGAGACCGACATTGGTCGTACTACCGACCCGGTGCGCATGTACATGCGCGAAATGGGTACGGTGGAGCTCCTCACGCGTGAAGGCGAAATCGAAATCGCCAAACGTATTGAAGAGGGCATCCGTGAGGTGATGAGCGCAATCGCGCACTTCCCCGGCACGGTTGATCATATTCTCTCCGAGTACACCCGCGTCACCACCGAAGGTGGTCGCCTGTCCGACGTCCTGAGCGGTTATATCGACCCGGACGATGGCATCGCGCCGCCTGCGGCAGAAGTGCCGCCACCGGTTGACGCGAAAGCCGTCAAGGCGGATGACGATTCCGACGACGAAGACGGCGAAGCCTCGGATGACGAGGAAGAAGCCGAAAGCGGTCCGGATCCGGTCATCGCTGCACAGCGCTTTGGCGCTGTGGCCGATCAGATGGAAATCACCCGCAAGGCGCTGAAAAAGCACGGTCGCAGCAACAAGGCAACGATTGCCGAGCTGTTGGCCCTGGCCGAACTGTTCATGCCGATCAAACTGGTGCCGAAGCAATTCGAAGGCCTGGTCGAGCGTGTTCGCAGTGCTCTGGATCGCCTGCGTCAGCAAGAGCGCGCAATCATGCAGCTCTGCGTTCGTGATGCACGCATGCCGCGTGCCGACTTCCTGCGCCAGTTCCCGGGCAACGAAGTCGACGAAAGCTGGAGTGATGCCCTGGCCAAAGGCAAAGGCAAATATGCTGAAGCCATTGGTCGTCTGCAGCCGGACATCATCCGTTGCCAGCAGAAGCTGACCGCGCTGCAAACCGAAACCGGCTTGACCATCGCCGAGATCAAGGACATCAACCGTCGCATGTCGATCGGCGAGGCCAAGGCCCGCCGCGCGAAGAAAGAGATGGTTGAAGCCAACTTGCGTCTGGTGATCTCGATCGCCAAGAAGTACACCAACCGCGGCCTGCAATTCCTCGATCTGATCCAGGAAGGCAACATCGGCTTGATGAAAGCGGTAGACAAGTTCGAATACCGTCGCGGCTACAAGTTCTCGACTTATGCCACCTGGTGGATCCGTCAGGCGATCACTCGCTCGATCGCCGACCAGGCCCGCACCATCCGTATTCCGGTGCACATGATCGAGACGATCAACAAGCTCAACCGCATTTCCCGCCAGATGCTGCAGGAAATGGGTCGCGAACCGACCCCGGAAGAGCTGGGCGAACGCATGGAAATGCCTGAGGACAAGATCCGCAAGGTATTGAAGATCGCTAAAGAGCCGATCTCCATGGAAACCCCGATCGGTGATGACGAAGACTCCCATCTGGGTGACTTCATCGAAGACTCGACCATGCAGTCGCCAATCGATGTTGCAACCGTTGAGAGCCTTAAAGAAGCGACTCGCGAAGTGCTGTCCGGCCTCACTGCCCGTGAAGCCAAGGTACTGCGCATGCGCTTCGGTATCGACATGAATACCGACCACACCCTTGAAGAGGTTGGTAAGCAGTTCGACGTGACCCGTGAGCGGATTCGTCAGATTGAAGCCAAGGCGCTGCGCAAGCTGCGCCACCCGACGAGAAGCGAGCATCTGCGCTCCTTCCTCGACGAGTGATCACAGAACCCCCGGCCCAGGCCGGGGGTTTTGCTTTGTACAGATTAAATTTCCCCGCTTCCCCCCTCCTCCCTGTAGCCGTCTACACTCGAAACATTCCCCCGAGCCATAACGAGACCGTTATGCCCAGACTGCCGACCGTGCTTTTTTTGCTGTCGCTGATGACCTGGACCGCAACGGCTGGCGCGCTGACTCTCACTGACGATGAACGTAGCTGGCTGGCGGCTCACCCGGAATTGCGCCTGGGTGTCGATGCTTCGTGGCCGCCCTTCGAGTTTCGTGACGATGGGGGCCGCTACCAGGGCCTTGCCGCGGATTACATCGAGGTCATCCGCAAAAGGCTGGCAACCCGGCTCACGCCCATCGAGCCGGTGAGCTGGACCGCCGTCCTGGAACAAGCCAAAAAGGGCAAACTGGACCTGCTGCCGGGCATCATGTCGACCCCTGAACGCCAGAAATATCTGTCGTTCACCCGCCCCTATCTGGATTTTCCGATTGTCATCCTGGCCCATGTCGGGGGCCCCCAGCCACATAATCTGCAAGACCTGTACGGCCTGAAAATCGCCGTGGTGGAAAACTACGCCCCCCACGAGCTGCTGCGCAGCCACCATCCCGACTTGAACCTGGTGGCGATGCCCAACGTCAGCTCGGCGCTACAGGCGCTGGCCACCGACGAAGTGGACGCCGTGGTGGGCGATCTGGCTTCCAGCGTCTGGAGCCTGCGCCAACTCAAGCTCGATGGGTTGTATGTCAGCGGTGAAACCCCCTATCGCTATCAACTGGCCATGGCTGTACCCCGCGACAACAAGATGCTGGTCGGCATTCTCGACAAAGTCCTGGCGGACATGAGCCCCGCTGAAATCAGCGCCATTCAGGAGCGTTGGGTCGGCAACGTCCTCGATCATCGAACTTTCTGGAATGACCTGCTGGTGTATGGCCTGCCCGGATTGCTGCTGCTGACTACCGTGCTGGCGGTGGTTATCCGCATCAACCGCCGCCTGAGCTCGGAAATCGCCCGCCGGGTCAACCTTGAACAGGAACTGCGCAGCAGCGAATACCACTACCGCGGCCTGGTGGAGAGCCTGTCGGCCATCGCCTGGGAAGCAAAAGTCACCGACTTCACCTACAGCTATGTATCGCCCCACGCCGAAGACCTTCTCGGTTATCCCCTGTCCCATTGGCTGATTCCGGGCTTCTGGCGCAACATCATTCACCCCGCCGACCTGACCCGTGCCCAGACCTTCTGCGATCACGAAGTGCTGGCCGGGCGCGATCACCGCCTCGATTACCGGGTGATCACCGCCGACGGCCGCTGCCTGTGGGTGCGCGATATCGTCAGCCTGATCGAACACGGGCATGAGCCGGTGCTGCGCGGGTTGATGATCGATATCACCGACGCCAAGCGCACCGAGGAAGCGCTGCGCCTATCGGAACAGAAATTCGCTTCCGTGTTCCAGCAATGCCCGGACATGCTGGTGATCGCGCGCCTGAGCGACGGCTGCCTGCTGGAAGTCAACGAAGCGTTCGAAGAACAGATCGGCCTTAAGGCCGAGGACGTCATTGGCCAGACCGCCACCAACCTGAACATCTGGGGGATTCCCGGTGTTGGGCCGGGCCTGTTGCAACGCTTGCAGGCCGGCAGCATCCGCAACCTGGAAATGCCCTTTCGTCGCAGCAACGGCCAGGTGTTTACCGGCCTGATCTCCGCCGAACCGTTCAACCTCGACATGACACCGGCGCTGGTGGTCGTAGTGCGGGACATCACCCAGCTCAAGGAAACCCAGCAACAGTTGCAAACTTCCGAAGAAAAATTCGCCAAGGCCTTCCACGCCTCTCCCGACGGTTTGCTGCTGTCTCGGCAAAGTGATGGTTTGCTGTTGGAGGTCAACGATGGTTTTAGCCGCATCACCGGGTTCAACAGCGCCATGTCGGTGGATCGTTCGGCGCTGGACCTGGGAATCTGGGTGAACCTCAATGAACGCAAGCAAATGCTCGACCTGCTGCACCGCGACGGTTTTGTCCGCGACTTCAGCTGCCATATCCGCCGCAGCGACGGGCAGATCCGCCTCTGTGAAGTGTCCAGCCGTCCGCTGCCGATTGGCGATGAAGACTGCATGCTGACCATCGCCCGGGACATCACCGAACGGCACCTGATGCAGGAAAAACTGCAACAGGCCGCCACCGTGTTCGAAAGCACCGCCGAAGGCGTGTTGATCACCGATACCCAACAGCACATCAGCGCGGTCAACCGTGCGTTCACCGAAATCACCGGTTACAGCGAAAACGAAGCCCTGGGCCACACGCCACGCCTGCTCGCCTCAGGCCTGCATGACAGCGCGTTCTACGCGGCCATGTGGCATCAATTGACCGCCGAAGGTCATTGGCAGGGCGAGATTTCCAATCGGCGCAAGAATGGCGAGCTGTATCCGAGTTGGCTGACCATCAGTGCCGTGCGCAACCGAGACAAGTTCATCACCCACTTTGTCGCGGTGTTCGCCGACATTTCCAGCCTCAAGCATGCCCAGGCCAAACTCGACTACCAGGCGCACCACGACCCGCTGACCGGCCTGCCGAACCGCACGCTGTTCGAAAGCCGCTTGCTGACGGCGCTCAACAACCAACAGGAAAACGGCGGCCAGGGCGCCGTGCTGTTCCTCGACCTTGACCGCTTCAAGCACATCAACGACAGCCTCGGCCACCCGGTCGGCGACCTGCTGCTCAAGGGCATTGCCGTACGTCTCAAGGAGCAATTGCGTGACATCGACACCGTGGCGCGCCTGGGTGGTGACGAATTCATCATTCTGTTGCCGGGCCTGCAACAATCCAGCGATGCCGACCACATCGCCACCAAATTGCTCAATTGTTTCGCCGCGCCGTTCCAGGCTGGCGAACACGAGTTTTTCATCAGCGCCAGTATCGGCACCAGCCTCTATCCGAAGGATGGCTGCGACGTTGCCACACTGATCAAGAACGCCGACGCCGCGATGTACCGCTCCAAGGCCAAGGGCCGCAACCGCGTCGAAAGCTACACCCGCGACCTCACCGCCCAGGCCAGCGAACGCGTGGCGCTGGAACACGAACTGCGCCGCGCCATCGAACGCAACGAGTTGCACCTGTGCTACCAACCGAAAATCAGCCTCGTGGACTACAGCCTGGTCGGCGCCGAAGCCCTGATCCGCTGGCGCCATCCGACCTTTGGCGACGTGCCGCGGGAACACTTCATCCCGCTGGCTGAAGAAAACGGCATGATCCTGCAAATCGGCGACTGGGTGCTGGAAACCGCCTGCCGGCAGATGGCCGAATGGCACCGGCTGTACGACAGTCCCGGCCCGCTGTCGGTCAACCTTGCCGGCGCCCAATTGCGCCAACCCAATCTGCTGGGCCGTATTGAACAGTTGCTTAAGGACAACGGCCTCAACCCCGGTTTCCTGCAACTGGAAATCACCGAAAACTTCATCATGAGCCAAGCCGAGGAAGCGCTGGCGGTGCTGCATCAACTCAAAAAACTAGGCGTGCAACTGGCCATCGATGACTTCGGTACCGGTTACTCGTCCCTGAGCTACCTCAAGCGTCTGCCACTGGACATCCTCAAGATCGACCAGTCCTTCGTCCGCGGCCTGCCGGACGATCCCCACGATGCGGCGATCGTACGCGCCATCATCGCGCTCGGACGCAGCATGCCATTCACCGTGATTGCCGAAGGGGTCGAGACCCTGGCGCAACAGCAATTCCTCGCTGCCGAGGGCTGTGAACAAATCCAGGGCTACATCGTCAGCCTGCCCCTACCCCCCGACGAATTTGCCGCGACGTTTCTTCGTACAACCGTATTGGATTTTTCGGATAGCACAGCTGCGAAACCATCGCTATAATCCGCGACCTACTGAGGGCCTATAGCTCAGTTGGTTAGAGCAGAGGACTCATAATCCTTTGGTCCACGGTTCAAGTCCGTGTGGGCCCACCAAACAAGAAAGCCGCGTTCTTACGCGGCTTTTTCGTGTCTGCTGCAAAAGTGCCGCCGATCCTTGATCTGCCAAGCCATGGTCAAACCTGCTTCATCTTGGGTAAGCTCGACACATCATTGCGCCAGTAAGCTCAGCGACGCGCAATCAAGGGATGAGCACGCACAGGATTGACTATGGCCGCGACCAGCAATTTCTCCTTTCTCCAGGAACACGACCCCGTTTTCCTGCAGTTGGCGACCACGGCCGAACAGATCTTTGCCAGCGACCCCAACACCACCCTGATCAAGCTGCGGCAACTGGGCGAGGCTTTGGCTCAAGACCTGGCCAGCCGTGCTGGTATCGAATTCGATGTCACGACCAAGCAGACCGACTTACTCTACAAATTAAGCCGGGATATCCAGCTCGATCAAAAAATCCGCAGCCTGTTCCACACACTGCGCACCGAAGGCAACAAAGCCACTCACCAATTTCGAACTCAGCACCGTGAAGCATTGGACGGGCTGAGAGTCGCCCGTGCCCTGGCCATTTGGTACCACCAATCGTTCGGCAAGCAAGGTGATAAGTTCAGCCCCGGCCCCTTTGTAAATCCGGAAGACCCCAGCACTCCGCTGCGCGACCTACAAAACCAGATTGAGCAGCTAAAAACTCAACTGAGCGAGTCCAGCCAACAACTTGAAAGTAATCAACAGTTGGCTGACCTCATAAAGCGCGAGGCCGAAGAATACGCCGTTCTCGCCGAGCAAATGGGCGCTGAATCAAGCCTCCACAAGCAGCAAGCCAAACAGCATGAAGCCGAACTGGAAAGGTTGCGCAGTGAGCACGAGCAAAGCATCAAAGCCCTGCAAACTCAGCTGCTGACCCAGCCGCAGGCCTCGTCACAGGTCATGCACCGCACAATGCGGGCCACTCAGCAATTTGACCTGAGCGAAGACCTCACCCGGATCCTCATCGACCAACAGTTAGTCGACGCTGGCTGGGAAGCGGACTCCCTCGATCTGACATACAAAAAAGGCGCCCGCCCCGAAAAGGGCAAGAACAAAGCCATCGCCGAATGGCCAACCCGCATTCCAAATGCCGATGCGGACTATGTCCTGTTTGCAGGCTTGATGCCGGTAGCCATCGTTGAAGCCAAGCGCAAACGCAAAAATGTTGCAGACCGCATTCCCCAGGCCGAGCGTTATTCCCGCGAATTCAAGTTCGCCCCGGAGCAGTTAAAACCATGGCTGGAGGCCGGTCAGCCCGCGGCCTGGAACGATGGTGAAGGCAAAACCTTCCAGGTGCCCTTCGCTTTCGCTTGCAATGGTCGCCCTTACATCAAGCAACTCGCGGAGCAATCCGGGACTTGGTTCCGAGATCTGCGCAGCCCGGCCAACACAGCCCGGCCACTGCAGGATTTCCATAAACCCGAAGACCTGCGAGACCTGCTCAAGCGCAGCCGTGCCGAGGCCGAAGCCAAGCTCAAGGAAGAAGGCTTCGCCTATCTGAAGTTGCGCGACTACCAGGAAAAAGCGATTCACGCCGTAGAGCAAGCCTTGGCCAACAACCAACGCGACTGCTTGCTGGCGATGGCCACCGGTACTGGTAAAACCCGCACCATCATTGGCTTGATGTACCGCTTCCTGAAAACCGAACGCTTCAAGCGCATTCTGTTTCTGGTCGATCGCAGTGCCCTTGGCCAACAAGCCATCGACTCGTTCAACGACACCACCCTCGAGCAAAACCACACGCTCGCGCAGATCTACGACATCAAAGAGCTGGGCGACATGGCCGCCGAGGCGGAAACCCGCATCCAGGTGGCCACCGTTCAGGCCATGGTCAGCCGCATTTTCCGCTCCGACACGCCACCTTCTGTGGGCGAGTACGACTGCATCATCGTCGACGAAGCCCACCGTGGTTACACCCTCGATCAGGAAATGAGCGAAGGCGAACTGGCCGTCCGCGATCACAATCAGTACCTCTCACAGTACCGCCGCGTGCTGGATTATTTCGACGCGTGCAAAGTCGGCCTGACCGCTACCCCGGCCAAACACACCAGCGAAATTTTCGGTAAACCGGTGTTCACCTACAGCTACCGCGAAGCCGTGGCGGATGACTGGCTGATCGACCACGAACCGCCGATCCGCTACGAAACGCAACTGAGCAAACACGGCATCCACTTTGACAAGGGCCAATCGGTCAGCGTAATCGATACACAGACCGGCGAAGTCGATGTCGCCGAGCTGGAGGACGAACTCAACTTCAACATCGAGTCGTTCAACCGCCGCGTCATAACACCGGCTTTCGACAAAGTGATCTGCGACGCCCTGGCTAATGAGCTGGACCCGTTCGGCGAAGAAAAAACCATGGTGTTCTGCGTCAGTCAGGCCCATGCCGAGCGAGTGAAAAACCTGCTCAATGAAGCCTTCAAAGACGCCTACGGTGAGCAATACAACCAGGCAACGGTGCAAATCATCACCGGTCAGAGCGACAAGGTTGAACAACTGATCCGCAAGTACAAAAACGAACCACACCCCAGCATCGCGATCACCGTCGACCTGCTGACCACCGGCATCGACGTACCAAAAATCTGCAATCTGGTATTCATGCGCCGGGTGCGCTCACGCATTCTTTATGAACAAATGAAAGGCCGCGCGACCCGCCGCTGCGACGACATCGGCAAAACGGTTTTCCGCATCTACGACCCCGTCGACCTCTACGCCAGCCTCGAAGCCGTCGACACCATGAAGCCGTTGGTGAAGAACCCCAATGTCTCCCTGGAGCAATTGGTCAGCGAACTCACCAGCGACGCCAGTCACGACGCTCCCGGCAGCCAGGAAGACAGCAGCCACGCCCATGATGTGCTCGACGTGCTCAGCCAGCGCATAATGCGCATTCTGCGCAAGGCCGATCACAAAGCTGAAACCAAGCCCACGCTGAAGAAAAAGCTTGAGGAGCTGGAGGACATCTGGGGCGTGGAGCCTGCCAAGCTGCACAAACACCTGCATGAACTGGGACCACGGCAGGCGGCCGAGTTCATTCGCGAGCACAGTCAGCTGCTGACCCAATTGAATGCCGTCAGCACCCTGCTGGGCTCGGAAAACTACCCGATCATTTCCACCCACAGCGACGAACTGCTCGTGCGTGAGCAAAGCTACGGCGCCTATCAAAAGCCTCAGGATTACCTCGAAAGCTTCCACGATTTCGTCCACAGCCAGCTCAACCAATCCGCTGCGTTGGGCGTGGTAGTCAATCGCCCCAAAGACCTCACCCGCGAACAACTGCGCACTGTGCGCTTGCTGCTGGATCAACATGGCTTCAGCGAAGTCAGCCTGAAAAGCGCCTGGCGTAACCAGACCAACCAGGAAATCGCTGCCAGCATCATTGGTTTTATCCGCCAGGCCGCGATTGGAGAAGCCCTGCTGCCCTTCGACCAACGCGTGGCCAACGCCATGCAAAAAATCTATGCCCTTGAGCCGTGGACGCCCGTGCAGCGTAAATGGCTTGATCGCCTGGCCAAGCAATTGGTGCACGAGGTGGTCATTGACTCGCAACAGGTCAACGATGCCTTCCAGAACGATGGCGGCATCAAGAGCTTGAACCGTCACCTTGGTGGCAACCTGGACAAGGTACTGGAAGCCTTGAATGACAACCTGTGGCCTGCGGTCGGCTGAGCCCGTTGACAGTGACCGGGCAAAAACAACTAGACTGTCCTCAGTCCCAGGACAGAGGACAGTTGCTAGCTGAGGCCATATGAAGAGTCAAGACGTACTGTTGCTGATCAAACTGATTTGCCTGGAGCAGCGCGAGCGCCTGCAACAGCAACTCGACAGCGAAACAGCAGAACTGCTCAAGCTCAGCAACACCGCCGAGCAATGGCAAGGCTGGGAAGACCACACCGAACAAGACCCACCCGTGCACCATGACAGCTACTCCGTGCGCGCCCTGCAAGCCTCACTGGGCATCAGCAAAACCGAAGTCGCCTCGGCACTCAAACGCTGCCAGCAGATTGGACTGTTACGCCTGGACCCAAGCACCCAGCTGCCTCGGGTCAACAGCAAGGCGCTGTTGGGCTTTATTGAGCACGGCTTGCGCTATGTGTTTCCGGTCAAGCCCGCCGAAATGGTTCGCGGCATCCCCACCAGTTTTTCCGCCCCCGTGTTGCAGGGCAAGTTGATGAGCGGCGGCGACCTGATCCACGTCTGGCCAGACGCCTATGGCACTCGCAAAGGGCAGTCCATCACGCCCCTGTTCAAGACCGTCCCGGGCGCCGTCAAAAAAGACCCCCGCTTGTATGAATACCTGGCGCTGATAGATGCCGTGCGTCTGGGCAATGCCCGGGAAGCCAATCTGGCGAACCAACTGCTACGCGAGAAGATTCTTTAACCATGAGCCGCACACAAAACATCCAGATGCTCGAAGTCGTCGCCAAAGCGCTCGGCGAGGAGCTTTGCCAAGAGGTTGCCTTCGTCGGTGGTTGCACGACAGCCTTGCTGCTGACCGACGAATTCACTCTGGAAGAAGTGCGCTACACCGACGATGTGGATCTGGTGGTGCACCTGACCGGCTATGCCCAGTGGCAAACGCTGGTGGCACAACTCAAACAAAAAGGCTTCAAGCAATCGCCGCAGGACGAGGTTATTTGCCGCCTGCGCCTGGGCGAGCTGAAAGTCGACTTCATGCCCGAAGATGCCGAAACCGCCAACCTGCTGGGCTGCAACAACCGTTGGTTCAGCGACGGCTTGGCCAACGCGCAGTGGCATGAACTACCCAGTGGCTGCCGCATTCGCCTGTTCAGCCCGCCCTACTTCCTCGGCAGCAAACTGGAAGCCTACGCCGGTCGCGGTGCGCAGAACCCGCTGGGCAGCCAGGACCTCGAGGACATTCTCAATCTGGTGAACGGCCGGGAGGAATTGCTGACCGAAGTAGAGTCTGCCGCCCCGGATCTTCGCGTCTACCTGAGCCAAACACTGGCAGGCCTGCTGGGAAACAACGACTTCGGCTATCTGGTGCAAGATGCCGCGCGTGGTGACAGCGAACGTGAGCAGATCATCTGGGACCGCCTGCACCACATTGTTCGGGTCACCGCCTAAATGCTCGCGTCTGTGAAGTGGCACACCCAGGCCGGTCGCCACACGGCGGACAACCGCGATGCCTTCGCCCATGCCGCGCAGGCAAACGCCAGCCTCTACCTGATCGCCGATGGCAGCAGCCGTCACCCGCGCAGCGGTGAATTGGCTCATGCCTTGCTGAATGATCTGACCCAAGGCTTTGGCCAGTTACCGACGCAAGAACTGAACGCCGAGCAACTGGCCAGCGCACTCCAGCAGATCATCATCACCCGCCATCAAACACTTCGGGGCGACTTCCCCTTGGCAGCCTGCAGCTATCTGCTGCTTTGCCTGCTCCCCGATGCGGCATTCACAATTCATGAAGGCGACTGCTGCCTGGGCGTCATTGATCAGGACAGTGAAATCAACTGGCTGAGTGCTGTACATTGCGCACCCAATTGGCAGGGTGACCTCACCCCTGCACAGATTGCCCAGAACTCATCACGCCACTGCCTGACCCGCTGCTTCAGCGCCCGGCGAACAAGCAACCCTGACATCAATTTTTGGCCTGCCCACCCGAACCAACACTGGTTACTGGCGAGCGATGGCTTCTGGGCCGGCTTATGTGCTCAGACCCAACAGATTTTTTTGCGGGACGGCCAATTGCCCGCCCCGCCCACCGATGACGACATCAGTTGCCTGAGCGTCATCCCCAGCCCCATTTTTTTAGAGCGCGCCCCATGACCAACAGCGACATCGTCCAGAAACTCTGGAACCTTTGCGACGTCCTCCGCGACGACGGCATCAACTACAGCGACTACGTCACCGAACTGGTGCTGCTGCTGTTCATCAAGATGGAATTCGAACAGGTTCAGAACAACGACAAGTTCAACCACAAGCTGCCCGAAGGCGCGCGCTGGCCGGACCTGAATGGCAAGTCCGGCCTGAACCTGCTCAACCACTACCGGCAGATGCTGCTCGACCTGGGCCAAAACGCTGATCCGTTGATCGCCGCCATCTACGCCGATGCCCAGACCCGCCTGAAAGAGCCGCGCCACCTGGAACAACTGATTAAAAGCCTCGACGGCATCGACTGGTTCAGCGCCCGCCGCGATGGCCTCGGTGACCTGTATGAAGGCCTGCTGGAAAAGAACGCCAGCGAAACCAAATCCGGCGCCGGCCAGTACTTCACCCCGCGCCCGTTGATCGACAGCATCATCAACTGCATCAAGCCCCAGCCGAGAGAAGTCATTCAGGATCCGGCTGCTGGCACTGCGGGCTTCCTGATTGCTGCTGATGCCTACATCAAAAGCAAAACCGATGACCATTACGACCTTGATGAAAAGGATCGGAGTTTCCAACGCAACTGCGCCTTTGTCGGCGTAGAACTGGTGCCCGGCACTCGTCGCCTGGCATTGATGAACACCTTGCTGCACGGCATGGAAGGTGACGAAGAAGGCGTGGTGCACTTGGGCAACGCTCTCGGCCAAACCGGCGCCAACCTGCCGAAAGTCGAAGTAATTCTCTCCAACCCTCCGTTCGGCACCGCCAAGGGCGGCGGCGGTCCGACCCGTGACGACCTGACCTACAAGACCAGCAACAAGCAACTGGCCTTCTTGCAGCACATCTATCGCGGCCTCAAACCCGGTGGCCGTGCCGCCGTTGTGCTGCCGGACAACGTGCTGTTCGAAGCCGGCGTCGGCACCGACGTACGCCGCGACCTGATGGACAAATGCAACCTGCACACCATTTTGCGATTGCCTACGGGGATTTTTTACGCTCAAGGCGTGAAGACCAACGTGCTGTTTTTCCAGAAAGGCACGATCGAAAACCCGCGTCAGGATCAAGGTTGTACGCAGCGTGTGTGGGTTTATGACTTGCGTAGCAACATGCCTAGTTTTGGGAAGCGCACGCCGTTTGGCGCGGCGCACCTCAAGCCTTTCGAAGATGCATACGGGCAGGATGCCAATGGCAATAGTCCGCGTGCGGAGAATGTCGAGGGGATTGCTGAGCTGAGCCGCTTCCGGGTGTTTACTCGCGAGCAGATTGAACAACGTGGTGATTCGCTCGATATCACTTGGCTCAAGGATGCTGACAGTTTGGATGCTAATGACTTGGCAGCGCCGGAAGTGTTGGCGGGTGAGGCTATGGCGGAACTGACTGAGGCGTTGCATGAGTTGGAAGAGTTGATGAAAGCGCTGGGGGCTGGGGATGAAGTGGCGGCGCAGAAGCAGTTGATGGCGGAAGTGATGGGGTTGGTGGTGGCTCAGGAGAATGGGGATGAGTGAGCTGCCGAAGGGATGGGCAACTGCTTGTATAAACGATCTTGCTGACATAAACCCCAAGCAGGTCTTCGACGATCACTTGGCAGCAGGTTTTGTGCCCATGTCCCACGCGCCGACCAACTTCCGGGACAAGCTGCGCTTTGAGGATCGCAACTGGGGCGACATCCAAAAGGCCTATACGAATTTTAAAAATGGCGACGTAATTTTTGCCAAGGTCACGCCTTGCTTTGAAAACGGCAAAGCGGCATTTGTTGAGGGACTGCCCAACGGTATAGGTGCGGGAAGTAGCGAATTTTTTGTACTGCGCCCATTTAGTGAAGAGGTATCTGCCAAATATCTGCTGGCGTTAGTTAAAAGCCGTGGATTCATGCGTGAAGGCGCTTCGAATATGACCGGAGCAGTAGGCCTACGCCGGGTTCCAAGACAATTTGTTGAGAGTTACCCTGTGTTGGTTCCACCAGCATCAGAACAGACCCGCATATCTCAAAAACTCGATGAACTACTCGCTCAGGTCGACACCCTCAAAACCCGCATCGACGCCATCCCTGCTCTACTCAAACGCTTTCGCCAATCCGCACTCAAATCGGCAGTTTCTGGGCAATTGACGGCGGAGTGGCGGTCAATGCGTCCAGATAGATCACCTTTGCCCCTTGAGCAACTCGTAGGATGCATCAAAAAATCTGGTTTCAAATCAAAAGCTAAAGGAATTGAACCGGCACAAGTTAGTGACGTACCTGGCTGGCTGAAAACCCCTTTAGGGGCAGTGTTTTCTGTCAAATCAGGAGACGGCTTAACTGCTAAAGAAATGGATGAGAATGGGACCATTCCAGTGTACGGTGGAAACGGAGTCACCGGCCTCCATACGGAGCATAACGTCACAACTCGTACTGTTGTTATCGGGAGAGTTGGCTATTATTGTGGCTCCGTTCATTTCACACCGCCCAAAGCTTGGATAACAGACAATGCTCTTATTGTTAAATATCCAGCTCCCCTCTTCAATCTCAGCTACATCTACTGGCTATTACTGGGTACAGATCTTCGTAAAAATACATCTTCGTCTGCGCAACCAGTAATCTCCGGAGAGAAGATCTACCCTATTGAGCTGAACATTGCACCGTTGGAAGAACAAATCGAAATCGTCCGCCGAGTCGAACAACTCTTCGCCTTCGCCGACCAGCTGGAAGCCAAAGTCGCCTCAGCTAAAACCCGTATCGACCATCTGACCCAAAGCATCCTGGCCAAGGCCTTCCGCGGTGAGCTGGTGCCCCAAGACCCAAACGACGAACCTGCCGGCGTTTTACTGGAACGCATCAAGGCCCAACGCGCCGCAGCGCCCAAGGCAAAACGCACCCGCAAGACATCGACCTGAATTAACGAAAGGAAGCGATCATGGCCATTCCCGATTTCCAGTCTGTCATGCGTCCGGTATTGGCCGTGGTCGCCGATGGCCTGCCCATCAGCCTCAAGGCTTTGCGCGAGCAGGTCATCGAGCAGTTTCAGCTGAGCGAAGTCGAGCGCCATGAAATGCTTCCGTCCGGGCGGCAGACCGTGATCAACAACCGTATCGGTTGGGCGCGCACCTATCTGAACAAGGCCGGTTTGCTGAGCATTCCGAGCAAAGGCCTGGTGCAAATCACAGAGCGTGGCCGCGAAGCGCTGCAATCCGGGCCGCAGCGGATCACCGTCGGTTGGCTCAAACGCTATCCGGAGTTCAGTGCGTTTCATGGTGCGCGGCCGGACAACGATGCGCCTTCCGTGCTAGCCGAACCCGTGGACGACATCACCCCGGACGAGCAACTGGCCCAGGCGCATCAGGCCTTGTTGCAGTCACTGGCCGACGAATTGCTCGCGCAGGTGCGCGGTGCTTCGCCGACATTTTTTGAGCAGTTGGTGGTCGATCTGATGATTGCCATGGGCTATGGCGGCTCCCGCAAGGAGGCCGGTCGCGCTACCCAGCAGACCAACGACGATGGCATCGACGGCATCATCAAGGAAGACAAGCTCGGCCTCGATGTGATTTACCTGCAAGCCAAGCGCTGGAGTAACACGGTGCATCGCCCGGAGATCGACAAGTTCATCGGCGCCCTCACTCGTCAACGTGCGCGCAAGGGTGTGTTCATCACCACGTCGGAGTTCTCCGCCGGTGCACGTGAAGCGGCGCTGGGCCTGGATATCAAAGTGGTGTTGATCGACGGCGTGGAACTGGCGCGCCTGATGGTCGAAAACAATTTGGGTTGTAGCGTGAAGCAGGTTTACGAGATCAAACACATCGATTCGGATTACTTCACCGAAGACTGATGTTTAATTGCGTTTACTTAAGGTGTCGAAATATCGGATGACGCCTTAGGACCTTGTAGGCAAACTCCGAATCTTGCTTTTGGGCACTTTGCCGCCTTGTTGCGCTTTTCTTTGACGGGATAGTCTCCGGACGTCGCTGACCATTCAGCGATCGGGCTTGGAAACCCGTGGGATCAAAGCGCAACAGTACCCCTGCCACAATTCCAGTCGTTTTTTCGACTTCGAAATATGTGTTATGGCAGCTGTGCGTGGGACGCTTTCGGGCGTGCCGGTTTCCTTGATCCCCGGTTTTCCAACCTGCGTACAGCTGCCACCCATTCGCTTGGAAACGAACGTGGCGGCTCCTTGGATTAAGGAGTTACATCATGACCAAACCCATCTCGTCCGATCCTTCAGAACTAAAAACCGTCGGTTTCACCCCATTCCACTATATCTCTAATCAACCGCTATTCCACGTCTGCCGCGACGTCCCCATCGCCGACGCCCTGACCCAAGCCTCCGACCTGCTGTTCCTCGCCAAGTCCCTCACCGTGGACGCCGCCTACGCCCAAGACTCCGACCGCCACGCCTGGGCCGCGCATTACCTGACGACGATGAGCAAAGCGGTGATTGATGATGTGGTGAAGGTGCTGACGCGGCGGTCTGTTCAAACAAGAAAGGAAGCAGCCCCATCGAAAAACACATAATCGCGGCAGAGTTGAAAATTCCCAAAAAGGGACCTATCGTTCCCTTTTTGGGACTTATAGAGTCAACCATGCCTGCCATCCCGCTCAGCGATGCTCTCTTTACTGCCACTCAGCAAAAAGTGCTGGGCATGTTGTATGGCAAACCGGATCAGAGCTTCTATGCCAATGAAATATCCCGCTGGGCGCAGGTCGGCAAGGGCAGCCTGATGCGAGAGCTGGAGCGATTGCATGGCGCAGGCATTCTCACCATGAGTCGACGGGGTAATCAGACGCACTACCAAGCCAACCCTGAATGCCCCATCTATGCAGAACTGCTTGGGATAGTGCGTAAGACTTTTGGCATTGCAGAGCAGCTGCGTGCGGCCTTGATTCCACTGAATGATCAGTTGGTATGGGCGTTCATCTATGGCTCCATTGCCAAGGGTAACGAGCATGCAGGCAGTGACATTGACCTGATGCTGATTGGCGAAAATCTCAGTTACAGCGACTTGATGGAACGGGTACTGCCCGTAGAGGAACAGCTTGGCCGCACCATTAACCCAACGCTCTACACCCTGGCCGACTGGCAAGCCAAGAAGGCCGCCGGCAACAGCTTTGTAGTGCGGGTTGAACAACAGGACAAAATTGATTTGATTGGCCGCAATCCAGCAGAGGTAGCCGATGGGCAGTAACGAAAATCTGGAAAACCTGGTGCGTAGCGGCGGCCTCAAAGCCGAACCGCCAGATCGTAAGGAATGTGAAGGGCTGCTGAGATCGGCCACGGACCGTTTGAAGGATGCTCACAGTTCGGCTCTGTCCTTCGCCAGTCGCTTCGACCTCGCCTACAACGCCGCCCATGCTCTGGCACTGACTGCCATGCGTTTGCAGGGTTTTCGCTCCGACCGCCGCTATCTGGTATTTCAGTGCCTTGTACATACTCTCGGTCTGAACAAAATTCAGGTACGCCTGTTCGCTCTTTGTCACGAGCGCCGCAATCTGGCTGAATACGAAGGTTATATGGATGTGGACGAAACCCTTCTTGCCGAACTGTTGGCGGCGACTGATGCACTGTTGCCACTGGTGCAAGACGCTATGCTCGCGAGCAAATAACGCTTCGACCCTTCGTTATTTCCAGTGCTGAACGACATCACCGCAATTGTCAGTCCAAACACGTAACGAAGGGATGGCCTGCACCGCCCGCAATCGTTCCAGCATCGGCCCCGTCAACACGACCTCATACGTATCCGCCACCCGCCCCCATTGCTCCACAAGAGCCATACCGTCCACCAGCACCACAGCCAATTCGGCAATCGTTTCGGCCTGATCCTCAATGATTTTTTGAGTCTGAATCCACACCCGATCAGTCATCGCTTTAAGCTCCGCCGTTACTCGCTCACCCGACGCTGGATCAGTATCCGGGCAGGCGATGTTGCGCAGCAGGTGCTGAAGCTCCCTGATTTTTGCGTAATCCTGTTCCGCCCCCTGCTCGCCTTTGAGGATGGCGGTGGCTTTGGGCTTATCGACGCGTTTTGCAGCTGAAGGTTTTGAAGGCAGTGTCTGCGCCATCGCGCCAGCCAGGAGCACCATCATTCGGGCTTCCAGATGTTCCTTCATGGCTTCTATCGACGAAATGGGGCGCACCAAGGTAATGGAGGCCCCTCCCTGGTGCCGCAGATCCTTGGTCACTGTCAGGGTCACACCGCCCGTTTCAAATCCCAGGGCGCGGGCCACCACGTAGTGCCCCATTTCGTGATGGGCGATCTGCAATGCACGGTCCCGTACAGCAGCAGGCAGCTTCGTTGTCATGTTCTTCGCCTCGCGCCCTCTACTGCCTCAATCCTAGCCGATTTCCATACACGCCCTTTCGCCCAACAAAAAGCCGCGCAATGGCGCGGCTTTTCTGACTCAAGCTTCAGCCGTTATTTGGGCAAGGCGTAGGCAATCACATAATCCCCACGATCCGTCGACTGACGCGCACCGCCCACCGTCAGCAGGATGTACTGCCTGCCGGTTTTCGGTGAAACGTAGGTCATCGGCCCGGACTGGCTGCCCACCGGCAAGCGCGACTTCCAGATTTCGTTGCCGTTGCCGGTATCGAAGGCGCGCAGGTAGAAGTCCTGGGTGCCGGCGAAGAACAGCAGGCCCGACTGGGTGGCCAGCGAAGCGCCGAGGGTCGGCATGCCGATCGGGATCGGCAGGTGCATGCGGATGCCCAGCGGGCCGGTGTCCTGCACGGTGCCGACCGGAACTTGCCACATCAGCTTGTGGGTTTTGAGGTCGATGGCCGACATGGTGCCGAACGGTGGTTTCTGGCACGGAATGCCGACCGCCGAGAGGAAGCGTTCGCGCATGGCGCCGAACGGTGTGCCTTCCTGCGGTACCACGCCCATTTCGATACCGCTGGCCCCGGCTTTGATCTTGTCGCGCGGGATCATGTAGTTGGCCAGGCCCAGGCGCATGTCGTTGACGAACATGTAGTGGGTGTTCGGATCAACCGAGACGCTGCCCCAGTTCATGCCGCCCAGCGAGCCCGGGAATTGCAGGGCGCGGTCCATGCCCGGCGGGGTGTAGACGCCTTCGTGGCGCATGCCTTTGAACTGGATGCGGCACATCAACTGATCAAACGGCGTGGCGCCCCACATGTCGGCTTCGCTCAGGGTCTTGTTGCCGATTGACGGCATGTCCACCGAGAACGGCTGGGTTGGCGAGTAACGTTCGCCGGGCACCTTGCCTTGCGGCACCGGGCGCTCTTCGACGCGGGCAATCGGCACGCCGGTTTCGCGGTTGAGCAGGAAGATCTCGCCCTGCTTGGTGACTTGCGCCAGGGCTGGCTGGGTGCCGCCCTTGTCGTCCGGCACGTCGTACAGCAGCGGTTGCGCCGGCAGGTCGAAGTCCCACAGGTCGTGGTGAGTGGTCTGGAAGTGCCAGCGCACCTGGCCGGTCTTCACATCGATGGCGACGATGGACGAGTTCCACTTGTCGTCGAACTCGGTGCGTTGACCGCCGAAGAAGTCAGGGGTGGCGTTGCCGGTTGGCAAGTAAACCAGACCGAGCTTGGCGTCGTAGGACATGGCCGACCAGACGTTCGGCGTACCACGGGTGTAAGTTTCACCGGCCGGCGGACGTTTGGTGGTGTTCGGGTTGCCCGGATCCCATGCCCATACCAGTTCACCGCTGCGCACGTCGTAGGCACGCACCACGCCCGGCGGTTCGCCGGTGGAGTAGTTATCGGCCACGCGGCCGCCGACGATCACCACGTCCCCTGCGACCAATGGGGTCGAGGTTTGCTGGTAGTAACCGGGCTTCACTTCTCCCATATCAGTGGTCAGGTCAACGGTGCCCTTGTTGCCGAATTCTTCGCAAGGCTTGCCGGTGTCGGCGTTGATGGCGATCAGACGCGCATCGCCGGTCGGCAGAAACAGGCGTTTCGTACAGGCGGTTGGCTGACTGTCCGAAGACACCGGGGTTTCGGAGTAGCCCAGGCCACGGCAGCGCTGCCAGTTGGGCGCGGTGCCTTGCGGGTCGAACTTCCAGCGCTGGGCGCCGGTGTCAGCATCCAGGGCGAAGACTTTGCCGTAGGCGGTGCAGGTGTAGACCGTGTCACCGATTTGCAGCGGGGTGTTCTGGTCTTCGGCACCGGCGCCGGTGCTTTGCGGGATGTCGCCGGTGCGGAAGGTCCAGGCGACCTGCAACTTGTCGATGTTGCCCTTGGTGATCTGATCCAGCGCAGCAAAGCGGTTGCCGGCCGTGGTGTTGCCCCAGTGGGCCCAGTCTTTCTGTTCGGTGCCTGGAGTGACCGGCGTTACCGCAGGTTCGGTAGTGGCCTTGACCACGTGGGTCGGCACGAACATGTAGGCCATCGTCGCAACGACTCCCACGCTCAGAATGCCAGCCAGACCGTAGGCACCACGCCCTCCGGTCGTGCCCGAAGCGCGGACCAGGGTCGGATAGATCAACGCCACCACCAGACCGATCACGGCGAAGGTCAGTACCCGCGAGACCAGCGGCCAGTATTCGAAACCCGCATCCCAAACGGCCCAGATCGCAGTGAGGACCAACGCCACACCATACAGCCAGGCGCCGCGCGGCTTGCGCCGGGCAATCATCAATCCGGACGCCAGCATCGCCAGGCCCATCAGCAGGAAATACCAGCTGCCACCCAACGCGATCAGATAACCACCGCCACCGGCCAGGCCGAGCCCGATCAGTGCAATCAGCACACCCAGCCCCGCCAGCAACCATTTGCTGCCGGCGGCAGCCCCAGAATTGTTCATGTCGGACATTTTCCCCATTTGTGACAAGGGCGGAATAATGTACTACCTAGTTACTTATGGCAATTTGTCGCAGGCAAAAATGTCATGAACGGTATTGAGGCTAGATCAAATTTCCGTCGCGAGCGTCCTGCAGGAACTGCCTGTAACATGCTTGCGCACTGATCCATGCCGCTGGAGATAACCCTTTGCCTGACACTCGCACGCCCGTTCTCGATGAAATCGACCGCCAATTGATTGCCGCCCTGCAGATCAACGCCCGCGAGAGCGTGGCCATGCTCGCCCGGCAACTGGGCATCGCCCGTACCACCGTCACTTCGCGCCTGGCGCGGCTGGAAAAGGCCAAGGTGATCACCGGTTACGGCGTGCGCCTCGGCCAGCGGGTGGTGGATGGCGGGTTGCAGGCATATGTGGGGATAACCGTGCAACCGCGTTCCGGCAAGGAGGTGCTGCGACGCCTGAGCGCGATGGCGCAGGTGCAGCAGTTGTGTGCGGTGAGTGGCGAATTTGATTATGTGGCGTGGTTGCGCACCGATTCGCCGGAGCAGCTGGATCAGTTGCTGGATCAGATTGGTAGTGTGGATGGGGTGGAGAAGACCACGACCTCGATCATCTTGAGTAGCAAGATTGATCGGGGGCAGCCGGTTTGAGTTTCTGCCTGTAGTTTTTTTGGCGCCTGAGCTGACGCCTTCGCGAGCAAGCTCGCTCCCACAGGGGGACAGTGTGCATCACAAGATCGTCATATTGACCAATAAAATGGCAAAATGACGACACTTTGCGTCTTATTAACGTGCTCTGTGCTCTCTAGAATGGCTGGCATCTTTTCCTATACTCAGATGCGCATTCCGCGTCGGGTCGCCAGCAAGGTCAACCATGAACAAGAACAATCGCCATCCTGCAGACGGTAAAAAGCCAGTCACCATTTTCGGCCCGGACTTTCCTTTCGCCTTCGACGACTGGATCGAACATCCGGCCGGCCTGGGCAGCATTCCCGAGCACAATCACGGTGCCGAAGTGGCGATTGTCGGCGGCGGGATCGCCGGCCTGGTGGCGGCGTATGAGCTGATGAAGCTGGGCCTGAAACCGGTCGTCTACGAAGCCTCGAAAATGGGCGGCCGCCTGCGCTCCCAGGCGTTCAACGGCGCTGAAGGCATCATTGCCGAGCTGGGTGGCATGCGTTTTCCGGTGTCGTCCACCGCGTTCTATCACTACGTCGACAAACTCGGTCTGGAAACCAAACCTTTCCCTAACCCGCTGACGCCCGCATCGGGCAGCACGGTGATCGACCTCGAAGGCCAGACCCATTACGCACAGAAGCTGTCGGATCTTCCTGCACTGTTCCAGGAAGTGGCTGACGCCTGGGCCGATGCCCTGGAAGCCGGTTCGCAGTTCGCCGATATCCAGCAAGCCATCCGCGACCGTGATGTGCCACGTCTGAAAGAGCTGTGGAACACCCTCGTGCCGCTGTGGGATGACCGCACCTTCTACGATTTCGTCGCCACCTCCAAGGCCTTCGCCAAGCTCTCGTTCCATCATCGCGAAGTGTTCGGCCAGGTCGGTTTCGGTACCGGCGGCTGGGACTCGGACTTCCCGAACTCGATGCTGGAAATCTTCCGCGTCGTCATGACCAACTGCGACGATCACCAGCACCTGGTGGTCGGCGGCGTGGAACAGGTGCCACAAGGCATCTGGCGCCATGTGCCGGAGCGTTGCGCGCACTGGCCGGCCGGCACCAGCCTCAGCTCGCTGCACAACGGCGCACCGCGTACCGGCGTGAAAAAAATTGCCCACGCGCCGAACGGCCGTTTCGCCGTCACCGACAACTGGGGCGACACCCGCGAATACGCCGCGGTGCTGACCACCTGCCAGAGCTGGCTGCTGACCACCCAGATCGAATGTGACGAAACCCTGTTCTCGCAAAAAATGTGGATGGCTTTGGACCGCACCCGCTACATGCAGTCGTCGAAAACTTTCGTGATGGTCGACCGCCCGTTCTGGAAGGACAAGGATCCGGAAACCGGCCGCGACCTGATGAGCATGACCCTCACCGACCGCCTGACCCGTGGCACCTATCTGTTCGACAACGGCGACGACAAGCCGGGGGTGATTTGCCTGTCGTACTCGTGGATGAGCGACGCGCTGAAAATGCTGCCGCAACCGGTGGAAAAACGCGTGAAGCTGGCGCTGGATGCGCTGAAGAAGATCTATCCGAAAGTCGATATCGCCGCGCGGATCATCGGCGATCCGATCACCGTTTCGTGGGAGGCCGACCCGCATTTCCTCGGCGCGTTCAAAGGGGCCCTGCCCGGCCACTACCGCTACAACCAGCGCATGTACGCGCACTTCATGCAGGACGACATGCCAGCCGAACAGCGCGGGATCTTCATCGCCGGCGACGACGTTTCGTGGACCCCGGCCTGGGTTGAGGGCGCGGTACAGACCTCGCTCAACGCGGTATGGGGCATCATGAAACACTTCGGCGGTGCAACTCACGCCGAGAATCCGGGTCCAGGAGATGTATTCAACGAGATCGGACCGATCGCCCTGCCCGAGTAAGAGGAATCCGAAATGCGCGTAGCCCTTTACCAATGTCCGCCGCTGCCCCTGGATGTCGCCGGCAACCTGCAACGCTTGCAGCAGCTTGCGCTGGAGGCAAAAGGTGCCGATCTGCTGGTGCTGCCGGAGATGTTCCTGACCGGCTACAACATCGGTGTCGATGCCGTCAGCGTGCTGGCGGAGGTGCATAACGGTGAGTCGGCGCAGCAGATTGCGCGCATTGCCAAGGCTACCGGGATCGCCATTTTGTATGGCTATCCCGAGCGCACCGAGGACGGGCAGATCTACAACGCCGTGCAGTTGATCGACGCTAACGGCGAGCGCATCTGCAACTACCGCAAGACCCATCTGTTCGGCGATCTGGATCACTCGATGTTCAGCACAGGTTCCGACGAGTTTCCCATCGTTGAGCTCAACGGCTGGAAGCTCGGTTTCCTGATCTGCTACGACCTGGAGTTTCCGGAAAACGCCCGACGCCTGGCCCTGGCCGGTGCCGAGCTGATCCTGGTGCCGACCGCGAACATGATTCCGTTCGATTTCGTCGCCGATGTCACCGTGCGCTCCCGCGCCTTCGAAAACCAATGCTATGTGGCTTACGCCAACTACTGCGGCCATGAAGGCGACATCCATTATTGCGGCCAGAGCAGCATCGCCGCACCGGATGGCAGCCGTATCGCCCAGGCCGGGCTGGATGAAGCACTGATCGTCGGCGAGCTGGATCGGCAGTTGATGCTCGACTCCCGCGCCGCCAATCGCTACCTGATCGATCGTCGTCCCGAGCTTTACAGCGACCTGAACAAGCGCTAGTCCACTGTAATCCGCTAGCATTGGCACTTCACTGTTCTGGAAGTGCCCATGCCCGCGCTGAATCACCCTCGCCCCCCTACTGAAACCCTGGCCAATGGTCTGCGGGTGACGCTGCGTCATGCCCCGAATTTGAAGCGCTGCGCAGCAGCGTTGCGGGTGGCTGCCGGCAGCCATGATGTGCCGCTGGCCTGGCCCGGTCTGGCGCATTTTCTTGAGCATTTGTTGTTTCTGGGGACTGAGCGTTTTCCTGCGGACCAAGGGCTGATGGCCTACGTCCAGGGCCATGGCGGGCAAGTGAATGCGCGGACCAGCGAGCGCACCACCGATTACTTTTTCGAATTGCCGATCCAGGCATTTGCCGGTGGGCTGGAGCGTCTGTCAGACATGCTCGCCCATCCGCGTATGAATCCGGACGATCAACAGCGGGAACGGGAAGTGCTGCACGCGGAATTTATCGCGTGGTCGCAGGATCCGGTGGCGCAACAACAGCAGGCATTGTTCGATGGGCTTTCTGAAACTCATCCGCTGCGCGGTTTCCATGCCGGCAATCGCGACAGCCTCCCAGTGTCGCAACCCGAATTTCAACAGGCATTGCAGGATTTTTATCAGCGGTTCTATCAGACAGGACAAATGACCTTGAGCCTGGTCGGGCCGCAGAGCCTCGATGAGTTGGGGATGATGGCCAAGACATTTGGTCGTGTCCTTGGTGGGGGTGAAAAAGTCCCACAACAGTCCCCCGCGCCGCTGATGACGACTTCAGACCTAAGTTATCAACAGGCTGGCGAACGCCGGCTGGATCTGCTGTTTGCCCTCGAAGCGTTACCCGAATCCTCCACCGAAGCACTGCTGTTCCTGTGTCATTGGCTGAACACCGGGAAGCCGGGAGGATTGCTGGCGGATTTGCGTGAGCGTGGATTGGCCGAAAAACTGAAGGCCGAGTCGCTGTATCAATTCGCCGGGCAAGCCTTGCTGCACTTCGAGCTCACATTGCCCGCCAATTCTCCGGTAACCGGGATTCGCGAACGCCTGATGGACTGGCTCGGTTTCTTTGCCGGGCAAGACTGGAACCGATTGCGCGAAGAGTACGCCACCCTGCTCCAGCGCCAGCAGCAAGTCAGCAGTGCCTTGCAACTGTCTCGACTGGACAGCGAACAACGCGAAGTCGGGTTAACCGAGCAGGGCGTTTCAGCCCTCAAGCAAATCCTCCAACAAATCGGCGCTGTGGATAACTTCAGCGGCCCATGGCAATTGCCGACTCCCAACCCTTTTCTGCGCGCCGAAGCACCGGCATCGAACGCCGGACTGATTCGTGGCCAAACCAGCGCCCACCGTGGCCTGCGCACGTTTGCCCAGGATCGCTCGCGCAGCCGTCGTGAACGCTCGCCGATGCAGTTCAGCCAGGCATGGCCGGACAACGGTGCTGAAGGTGCGATTTATCTGCGCTGGCGTCTGGGCTCGGCTCCCGGCAGCCACCTTCAATCACGGCTGGAAAACCACCTGCAACCATTACGCGAAGACGCGCGTCAGGCCGGTGTGGATTTTTCCTTCAGTGCGTCGGGCAACGAATGGCTGCTCAAACTGAACGGGCTACAGGAGTCGATGCCCTGCGTCCTGGAACATGTGCTGAAAGAACTGACAAAACCCGATGCCGCTGTCTCACAAGCCGAATCGACCAGCGTTGCGTTGATACCGATTCGACAACTGCTCAAGGCATTGCCCGATCACTGCCTCGGGCACACCGCGAACTCGGACGACATGCAGCCACTCTGGTCGAGTGCGCGCTGGGATGGGCTGGCCATCGGGTTATCGACTCAGACTCAAGCGGCCATGGGCCTGGCCTTGAGCCGCATACCCGGCACGCCGGACAATCAACTGACGCCGCCCTCTTCGATCCTTGCACAGCATCTGTGGAGCACTGTCGATACCGCCTCCAGCGAGCACGCGTTGCTGCTGTTCTGTCCGACAGCCACCCAGGAAATGGCCGACGAAGCCGCGTGGCGTTTGCTCGCGCATGTCTGCCAGACACCGTTCTACCAACGACTGCGGGTGGAGCTGCAACTCGGCTATGCGGTGTTCAGCGCCCTGCGCCAGATTCACGGGCAAACCGGGTTGCTGTTCGGCGTGCAATCGCCAAGCGTTGCGCCGGTGGAGTTGCTGCAACACATCGAGCAATTCCTGAATCGATTGCCGGAGCTGATCCACTCGCTCGACGACACCACCTTCAACGCTCAACGCCAGGCCCTGGCGGATCAGTTTTCCAGCGCTGCGCTCACCACGGGTCAAGCGGCCGAATTGCTCTGGCAGGGCAAGCTGGCCGGCCGCTCGTCGGATTATCTGACGCAATTGCCCGAGGCCATTGTGCGCATTGACCGGACCGCTTTACTGGCTGCGGCCCGACGCCTGAATCAGGCCGAAGGCGGCTGGCTGTGCCTTGCCAACAGCGCTGCACCAGACGCGCCATGGCAAGCGGCAAAATGATCTTTACCGGGGCTGCAAGGAGCTTTCTCAAAGTTTCACGGGCAATTTCTTTGAAATTTTGAGTAACATCGCAACCTAACTATTTGGAACATCTCTGACTTGAGGTGGACTATACCTATAGATAGCGCTATCCCACCCTACCTGAAGGAGTTCAATTTATGGCCTGGACCAAACCTGCCTACACCGACCTGCGTATTGGCTTTGAAGTCACCATGTACTTCGCAAGCCGCTAATCTCAGCTTTGACAGAGATGCAGCACAACGCCTCGGTTATCCGAGGCGTTTTATTTTCAGCGTTGAAATGATGGAGCGTCCATGTTTGTCCAGATTCTAGGTTCCGCTGCCGGCGGAGGCTTCCCCCAGTGGAACTGCAACTGCGTGAACTGCGCGGGCTTTCGCAGCGGCAGCCTGCGGGCCAAGGCGCGGACGCAATCGTCCATCGCGATTTCCGATGACGGCGTGAACTGGGTGCTGTGCAACACCTCCCCGGACATCCGCGCCCAACTCCAGGGCTTCGCCCCGATGCAGCCGGGCCGCGCCCTGCGCG
Source organism: Pseudomonas sp. GL-B-12 (assembly GCF_019955895.1). NCBI lineage: Bacteria > Pseudomonadati > Pseudomonadota > Gammaproteobacteria > Pseudomonadales > Pseudomonadaceae > Pseudomonas > Pseudomonas sp. GL-B-12. The sequence goes on along the minus strand of NZ_JAHBCX010000033.1, from coordinate 270,432 downwards.
ATACCGGGATCGGCGCGATCATCCTGATGGACAGCCAGATCGACCACACCACCGGCCTGCTCATGCTGCGTGAGGGCTGCCCGCATCAGGTCTGGTGCACCGACATGGTCCATGAAGACCTGAGCACCGGTTTTCCGCTGTTCACCATGCTGAACCATTGGAATGGCGGGCTGACCTGGAATCGCATCGAGCTCGACCAGAGCTTCAGCGTACCGGCCTGCCCGAACCTGCGCTTCACCCCGCTGCCACTGCGCAGTGCTGCGCCGCCCTACTCACCGCATCGCTTCGACCCGCATCCGGGCGACAACATCGGCCTGATCGTCGAAGACCTCAACACCGGTGGCAAACTGTTCTACGCACCGGGCTTGGGCAAGGTTGATGCGCCGTTGCTGGAAATCATGGCCGGCAGCGATTGCCTGTTGGTCGACGGCACGCTGTGGGATGACAATGAAATGCAGCGTCGTGGCGTGGGTACCCGCACCGGTCGGGAGATGGGCCATCTGGCACAAAACGGCCCCGGCGGCATGCTCGAAGTGCTTGAACAACTGCCCAAGCAACGCAAAGTGCTTATCCACATCAACAATACCAACCCGATTCTTGATGAGGATTCGCTGGAGCGCGCAGAGCTGGATCGGCGCCAGGTTGAAGTGGCGTATGACGGCATGAGTATTGTGTTGTAGCTGAGGGCCCCTTCGCGGGCAAGCCCGCGAAAGCGTCCGACCAGACACCCAAGATTTCAACGGTTGCACACCGGAGAACCGCAATGACCGACACCCCAATGTCCCCCGCCGAATTCGAAGCGGCCCTGCGCGCCAAGGGCGCCTATTACCACATCCATCACCCCTATCACGTGGCGATGTACGAAGGCCGGGCCACTCGCGAACAGATCCAGGGCTGGGTCGCCAACCGTTTCTACTATCAAGTGAACATTCCCCTGAAGGACGCGGCGATCCTCGCTAACTGCCCTGACCGCGAGATCCGCCGCGAATGGATTCAGCGCCTGCTCGACCACGACGGTGCGCCCGGTGAAGACGGCGGCATCGAAGCCTGGCTGCGCCTGGGCCAGGCCGTGGGCCTCGACCCGGACCAGCTGCGCTCCCAGGAGCTGGTGCTGCCCGGCGTACGCTTCGCCGTGGACGCCTATGTCAATTTCGCCCGCCGCGCCAGTTGGCAGGAAGCCGCGAGCAGCTCGCTGACCGAGCTGTTCGCCCCGCAGATCCACCAGTCGCGCCTGGACAGTTGGCCCCAGCATTACCCGTGGATCGACCCGGCCGGCTACGAGTATTTCCGCACGCGCCTGGGCCAGGCCCGGCGTGATGTCGAGCATGGTCTGGCGATCACGCTGCAGCACTACACCACCCGTGAAGGCCAGGAGCGCATGCTGGAAATTCTCCAGTTCAAACTGGACATTCTTTGGAGCATGCTCGATGCCATGAGCATGGCCTACGAACTGAAACGCCCGCCGTATCACAGCGTGACCGGGGAACGGGTCTGGCACAAAGGAATCACCTTATGAGTTTCGATCGCAGCAAGACCCCGACCTGGCGCCCCGGCTACCGCTTCCAGTACGAACCGGCGCAAAAAGGCCATGTGCTGCTGTACCCGGAAGGCATGATCAAGCTCAATGAAAGCGCCGCGTTGATTGGCGGTTTGATTGACGGTGAACGGGATGTCGCGGCCATCATCAATGAGCTCGACCGACAGTTCCCCGGCGTGCCCGAGCTCGGTGACGACATCGAGCAATTCATGGAGGTTGCCCGTGCGCAGCACTGGATCGAACTTGCCTGATTCATCGGTGCAAGTACCACCCAAACCCGAGATCGGCCTGCCGCTGTGGCTGCTCGCCGAGCTGACCTATCGCTGCCCGCTGCAATGCCCATACTGCTCCAATCCGCTGGATTTCGCCGAGCAAGGCAAAGAGCTGAGTACCGAACAGTGGCTCAAAGTGTTTCGCGAAGCGCGGGAAATGGGCGCCGCGCAACTGGGCTTTTCCGGTGGCGAACCGCTGGTGCGCCAGGACCTCGCCGAGCTGATTGCCGAAGCCCGCAAACTGGGTTTCTACACCAACCTGATCACCTCCGGCATCGGCCTGACCGAGCAGAAAATCAGCGATTTCAAGAAGGCCGGACTCGATCACATCCAGATCAGTTTCCAGGCCAGCGACGAGCAGGTGAACAATCTGCTGGCCGGCTCGAAAAAGGCCTTCGCGCAGAAACTGGAAATGGCCCGGGCGGTCAAGGCCCACGGTTATCCGATGGTGCTGAACTTCGTCACCCATCGGCACAATATCGACCAGATCGACCGCATCATCGAGCTGTGCATCGCCCTGGAAGCGGACTTTGTCGAACTCGCCACGTGCCAGTTCTACGGCTGGGCGCAACTCAATCGCGTTGGGTTATTGCCGACCAAAGAGCAGCTGGTGCGCGCCGAACGCATCACCAACGAATACCGCGCCAAACTGGAAGCCGAAGGGCATCCGTGCAAGCTGATTTTTGTCACGCCGGACTATTACGAAGAACGCCCGAAAGCCTGCATGAATGGCTGGGGCAGTATTTTTCTGACGGTCACGCCAGACGGAACCGCCCTGCCCTGTCACGGTGCCCGACAGATGCCGGTGCAGTTTCCCAACGTGCGCGATCACAGCATGCAGCACATCTGGTACGACTCGTTCGGCTTCAACCGCTTTCGCGGTTATGACTGGATGCCCGAACCGTGCCGCTCCTGTGACGAGAAAGAAAAAGACTTCGGCGGCTGCCGCTGCCAGGCGTTCATGCTCACCGGTGATGCCAGCAACGCCGACCCGGTGTGCAGCAAGTCGCCACAACACGGCGTGATCCTCAAGGCCCGCGAAGAAGCCGAGAACGCCACTCAGACCATCGACCAACTGGCCTTTCGCAATGAACGAAACTCACGCCTCATCGCCAAAAGCTGAACCATTCAGCGCTGCCAAAGCCGTGGCCGCCGGTATCGACTTTGCCGAACTGCAAGTCGGGCGGCAGGGCCTGTTCTGGAACGAGTACCGCCCCGAAGACGCGGCCTGCCGGATCTGGCGTTGGCGCGACGGTGCAGCGAAATGTCTGACGCCACCGGGGTTCAGCGTGCGCAGTCGGGTGTACGAATATGGCGGTGGCGCGTTTTGTCTGACGGACGACGGCCTCGTTTTCGTCAACGAGGCCGACCAGCAGTTGTATCGGCAATCACCGCAACACGAAGCGCCCGAAAGGCTGACGTCCGGGGCGTGCCGTTATGGCGATTTACAGTTCGCCAACGGCCAGGTGCTGGCGGTCGAGGAGCATCGCGACCAACACCGACTGGTGGCAATCGATCTGTTCGATGGCGCACGTCACCTGCTGGCCGAAGGTGCTGATTTCTACGCGGCGCCGACACTGAGCCCTGATGCCCGGCGTCTGGCCTGGATCGAGTGGAGTCGCCCGGATCAGCCATGGACAGCGACCCGCTTGATGGTTGCCGAACGCCTCGCCACTGGCGGGTTTGCCGAGGCTCGTTGTGTGGCGGGCGACGGCGTTCAAGAGTCTGTGCAACAACCGCGGTTTGATGCCGGCGGTCGCTTGTATTGCCTGACGGATCGCGCAGGTTACTGGCAACCATGGGCGGAATCTGAAAATGGCTTGAGCCCATTGCCAAGTGCCAGCGCCGACCATGGCCCCGCGCCCTGGCAACTTGGCGGCAGCACCTGGTTGCCGCTGAGCGACGACAGTTATCTGGCCAGTTGGACCGAGGGCGGGTTTGGCCGATTGGGCATAGGCGGCGATTCCAGCGCCGACTTCACCGGCGACTACAGCCGCTTCCGCCATCTCGCCGTGGATGAGCAGTTCATCTATTGCATCGCGGCGTCGCCCGTCAGCTCAACCGCCGTCATCGCCATCGACCGCCAGAGCCGGCAAGTGCAAGTACTGGCCGGCGGTATCGCACCGCTTGCTCCCGAACAAATCAGCCACCCGCAAACCTTGTGCTACCCAAGTGGCTCAGGCGAAGCACACGGCTTCTTCTACCCGGCGATGACCGGTGAGGCGAAACCGCCATTGGTGGTGTTCATCCATGGCGGCCCGACCTCGGCGTGCTACCCGATGCTCGATCCGCGTATCCAGTACTGGGCACAGCGGGGCTTCGCCGTGGCCGACCTCAACTATCGCGGCAGCAGCGGTTATGGCCGGGCCTATCGCCAGGCTCTGTACCTGAGTTGGGGCGACGTGGATGTGCAAGACGCCTGCGCCGTGGTCAGTTACCTCAACGACCGCGGCCTGATCGACGGCAACAAGGCGTTCATTCGTGGCGGCAGCGCCGGAGGCTACACCACCCTTTGCGCCCTGGCCTTTCACAACGTGTTCCGTGCCGGCGCCAGCCTGTATGGGGTCAGCGACCCGGTGGCGCTGGGGCGCGCGACCCACAAATTCGAAAGCGACTATCTGGATTGGCTGATCGGCGATCCGCAACTGGATGCCGAACGCTACGCCGCCCGCACGCCGCTGCTGCATGCCGGCAACATCCGCGTGCCGATGATCTTCTTTCAAGGAGAACTGGATGCCGTGGTCGTCCCGCAGCAGACCCGCGACATGGTCACGGCGCTGCAAGACAACGGCATCCTGGTCGAAGCGCATTACTACGCGGACGAACGTCATGGCTTTCGCAAGGCCGGCAATCAGGCCCATGCGCTGGAGCAGGAGTGGTTGTTTTATCGGCGGGTGATGGATTCAGTGGACTGAAGCCTGCGCTTAATGCCGAAACGGTGGTGTCCCTTTCGCGGGCAAGTCGGATCGCCGCACCGCCGCTCCCACAGGTTCTGTAGCGCGCACAAATCCTGTGGGAGCGGGCTTGCTCGCGAAGGCGGTCTACCTGCCGACACTCAGCTCAGCGCTTGGCGATGATGTACACCGCATGCACGATCCCCGGAATGTAACCGCACAACGTCAGCAGAATATTCAGCCAGAACGCCCCGCCGAATCCTACTTGCAGAAACACACCCAGTGGCGGCAACAGGATGGCGATGATGATGCGAATAAAGTCCATGGGACAGCTCCTGATTGGGGTGGACTCGTTCGAGCCCTACAGCTAATCGACCTGTGCCGTTTGTCAGGGTTCAGTCCCTCTATTCCCAAGCTCCGCCCCTTCGTTGAGTTTCGCAGACAAAAAAACGCCCCACGCCAAAAGTGCCAGGCGTGGGGCGTGCGTATTACCGCGAGACGGTTCTGGAATGTGTGCAGGGCGCGTCTGATCAGACGGCAATCCCTTTGCGGCACTGCAATTGCGCGGTGCGTACTCGGGAGAAGGCCCGCGCCAGGCGCAGGAGCATTTCATCGATGTTAGCGTTGCTGACATTAAGCGCAGGGGTAAAGCGCAGGCAGTCGGGTTGCGGGGCATTGAGCAGCAGGCCTTCGTACAGCGCGGCCTTGACCACCGCGTCAGCGGAGTCGTCCGACAGCGTCAGCCCCCAAAGCAGCCCTTGTCCGCGCAACTCGCCGTGATCGTAACGATGGGCCAGACGCTCCAACCCTTCACGCAGGTGCTGACCGGTTTGTGCGACGTGCTTGAGGAAAGCCTTGTCCTGCACCGTATCGAGTACCGAGAGTCCCGCCGCGGTTATCAACGCATTACCGTGATGAGTGCCTGTCACCTCGCCAATGTCGAAACAGCAAGCCTTGCCCCGCGCCAGCAGCGCGGCCAATGGCACACCGCCGCCCAAGCCTTTGCCGAGTACGACGATATCCGCCGTGACGCCGCAGGACTGTTCCGCGAGCAAGGTGCCACAACGGCCGATGCCGGTTTGCACTTCGTCAAGGATCAGCAAAATGCCGAGTTCTCGGCACAGGCATTCGACGCCCTTTAGGTAGTGCGCGGTGGCCGGGATCACGCCGGCTTCGCTCTGGATCGGCTCGAGCATGATCGCTACGGTCCGTTCATCCACGGCCGCATGTAACGCTGGCAGGTCATTGAACGGAACACGACTGAAGCCTGGCAGTTGCGGCTCGAAACGGTTGACCAATGTCGAACTGTCCGACGCTGAAATCGTCGCCAGGCTCCGGCCATGGCATCCGTTGTTGGCCACAATGATTCGCGACGCACCGCCGCGATGCTGTTGACCCCATTTGCGCGCCAGTTTGATCGCCGCCTCGCAGGCTTCGCTGCCGGTATTGAGCAGGTAGGCCTGATCACTGCCGGTGCTGGCACACAGATGTTCGGCGAGGCTGAGCATGCCGCGGTTATGCAGGCCGAAGCCCGGATTGATCAGCGACTGAGCCTGGGCAGTGATTGCGTTGATAAGTACCGAAGGGCTATGACCGAGACTGTTGGCCCCGCCGCCCTGGGAAAAATCCAGGTACGCACGGTCATCGCTGTCCCACAACCATGAACCCTGGCCACGCACAAACACTTGCTTCGGCCGCTCGACACTGGGCATCAAGTACTCGCTGGAAAGATTAACGCCTTGGGATGGCAGGGAGGCGTTCATGACCAGATCATCAAGACTGGGAGGACTACGGCGCAGACTGAACAGGTTCATCTGAAAAAAAACCTTTTGAGGTTTTTTGCCTTACCTATGTAAACACCATCGAAGCAAAGGGTATTCATCGCGCTCTGTGGCCCTGTAAGCCCTGTGAATACGGTTAGACTAGGCTCAGGCGAGGCATTCAGCCATTTCGATTTCCCAGCATTTTCGATAAGTAATACTTATGGATTTCAAGCAACTGCGTTATTTCGTCGCGGTCTATGAAGAAGGCCACGTGGGCCGGGCCGCCGAGCGCCTGTCCATCTCCCAGCCGGCGCTGTCCCAGCAAATCCGCCATCTCGAACAAAACCTCGATGTGAGCCTGTTCGAGCGCAGCAGCAAACGCCTGTTGCCGACCCTCGCGGCCCACACGCTGTACAACCACGCCCTGCCTTTGCTCGATGGCCTGCAACGGGCACGGGAAGCGCTCGGCAACTTCAAGGGTCAGGCGCTGCGCACCCTGGCCATTGGTGTATTGCAGACCGTGCATACCAGCCTCGTTCCGCAAATGCTCGAGCGGGTGCGCAAGGCGCAGCCGCATCTAGTGGTGCAGATCTACGAACTGACCGGCCTGGAAATCGAGCGGCGACTGCTCAACGGTTCTCTGGACATCGGCATCGGCTACCTGCCGCCCCGCCAGCCTGGCTTACATGGCGTGATGCTGTACGAAGATGAACTGACCCTGGTCATCCCGGCGGAGCATCCGCTGCGTGAATTCAAGAAAGTGTCCATGAGTCAGGCCGCCGAACTGCCGATGTTGCTGCTGGGCGAGGAATTTCAGATCAGGCAGATCTGGCAGGCACAGCTGACAAGCCTCGGACGTCGCCCACAGGTGCAAGCCGAACTGAACAACATGGCCGGCATCCTCGACAGCCTGCCGCACACGCGCCTGGCGACGGTGCTGCCCGGACGCTCGCAAAAGACCCATGGCAACCACGAACTGCTGTGGAAACCTCTGAGCGAACCACGAGTGCCGCTGAAAGTCGGTTTGGTGTGTCGGGATGTGCAACGGCAGCAGGCCTCGCTGGCCTTGCTGCGGACATTGCTGGAAGAGGTGATAAACGGCCCGGATGGGCGCTTGAACAGCGCGCAGGCTCTGGATGGGACAAGCTGAAAACTTTTCTTCAGGCAAAAGAAAACCCCGCCGAAGCGGGGCTTTGCAGACTGTTTCCCTGACATCCATTTCACTCCACCGTCCTGGCAGAATCCTACGTGTCCCTGTTGTTGCTTTGCGCTTCCTGCGCTACGTCCATGAGAAGTAGATTAGCCGTGGATCCAATTTGCATCTATGGGAGAACAGCAGCACGTTATGTAAGAGAATGCTTACATAACGTTACTTCATCAGAATTGTCCTGCATCCAGCAGGAACAACGATTCGCTACCGGCCTTCACCGACGCGCTCAACGAGTGGATGCGCGGCAGCAAGCGGGCAAAATAGAACCGCGCCGTGCCCAGTTTGCTGGCATAGAAATCGTCTTGCGCTTCCTTTCCGAAAGCAGCCTTGGCCATCAGGGCCCACATGTAGGCGTACGCCACGTAACCGAACACCTGCAGATACTCGACCGACGCCGCGCCGATTTCGTTCGGATTGCTCTTCGCTCGGTCAAGCAACCACGCAGTCAGTTCATCGAGGGTGGTCACCGCGTCGTTCAGCGGCTTGGTGAACTCGGCGAGGTCCGCGCTGGCGGTCGCCGTGAAGTGACGAATCTCGTCGGCGAACAGGTTGTAGAACGCCCCGCCGCTGCCCACGATCTTGCGCCCGACCAGGTCCAGCGCCTGAATGCCGTTGGTGCCTTCGTAGATCTGCGTGATGCGCACGTCACGCACCAGTTGCTCCTGGCCCCATTCACGGATGTAACCGTGGCCGCCAAAGACTTGCTGGCCGTGTACAGTGGTTTCCAGGCCGAGGTCGGTCAGGAACGCCTTGGCCACCGGGGTCAGCAACGCCACCAGGTCTTCCGCACGCTTGCGGGTGGTTGCATCTTCGCTGAACTTGGCGGTGTCCAGTTGCATCGCCACGTAGGTGGAGAACGCACGGCCACCTTCGTTCGAGGCTTTCATGGTCAGCAGCATGCGACGCACGTCCGGGTGGACGATGATCGGGTCAGCCACTTTGTCCTTGTTCTGCGCGCCGGTCGGCGAACGGCTTTGCAGACGGTCGCGGGCGTATTCCACGGCGTTCTGGTACGAGCGCTCGCCAGTGGCCAGGCCCTGGATACCGACGCCCAGACGCTCGTAGTTCATCATGGTGAACATCGCCGCCAGGCCCTTGTTCGGCTCACCGACCAGGTAACCCACGGCTTCATCGAAGTTCATCACGCAGGTCGCGGACGCCTGGATGCCCATCTTGTGCTCGATCGAACCGCAGTTCGCCGGGTTGCGCGTGCCCAGGCTGCCATCGGCATTGACCATGAACTTGGGCACCAGGAACAGCGAAATGCCTTTCGGCCCCGCCGGTGCATCCGGCAGCTTGGCCAGCACCAGGTGGATAATGTTTTCGGTCAGGTCGTGTTCGCCACCGGTGATGAAGATCTTGGTGCCGCTGACCTTGTAGGAACCGTCGGCCTGAGGCTCGGCCTTGGTACGGATGATCCCCAGGTCTGTACCGGCGTGTGGCTCGGTCAGGCACATGGAACCGGCCCAGATACCGGCGTACATGTTCGGCAGGTACGCGGCTTTCAGCTCTTCGCTGGCGTGGGCATTGATCGACAGGCAAGCGCCGGCGGTCAGCATCGGGTACAAGCCGAACGACAGGCTGGCGGAGTTGACCATTTCTTCGACTTGGGCCGAAACGGCTTTGGGCATGCCCATGCCGCCGTAGGACGGATCGCCACCGACACCGACCCAGCCGCCTTCAGCGTAAGTCTGATAGGCCTGTGGGAAACCTGCCGGCGTGGTGACGGCACCGTCCGCCCAATGGCAACCTTCTTCGTCAGCGGCACGGCTCAGCGGTGCGATGCTTTTGCTGGTGACTTTGCCGGCTTCTTCCAGGATGGCTTCGACCGTTTCTGCATCCACAGTCTCGGCCAGTGCAGGCAATTCGGCCCAGAGTTTGGCGACCTCGAAAACTTCATTGAGGACGAAGCGCATATCGCGCAGGGGCGCTTTGTAGTCAGCCATGGCAAACCTCGCAAGATCTATACAGGTGATTCACAGGAAGAGTGTTTTCGTTGGGTCGGAGTGTAACCCAACAACTTTTGCGACACATAGGGTCAACTCATGACCATTTTGTTATTTTTAGTCACCGACAAAAAAGCCCGCGCAAGGCGAGCTTCTTTGTAACGGATTTATATGACTAAAGCGCAAACAACTCTGCCGGCAGTTGCATCAGGCAATCGCTCCCGGCTTCGATGGCCGCCCGATGAGCAGCTGTACGTGGTAACAGACGCTTGAAGTAAAACTCATTGGTCGCCAGTTTGCCCCGGCAGAAATCGCCATCATCGCTTCCAGCATCGAGTTGCGCCTGAGCCACCAGCGCCATGCGCAACCACAGGTAGCCGAGGATGATGTAACCGCTGTACATCAGGTAATCCACCGACGCGGCACCGACTTCGTCAGGGTTTTTCATCGCCGCCATGCCGACCTTGGTGGTCAACTCACCCCACTGCTGGTTCAGTTGATTGAGCTGCGCCACATACCCGGCCAATTGTGGATGCTCGGCGTTCGCCGCGCAGAACTTGTGAACGATTTTGGTGAAGCCGCGCAGCAGCTTGCCCTGACTGCCGAGTACCTTGCGCCCGAGCAGGTCCAGCGCCTGAATGCCGTTGGTGCCCTCATAGATCGGCGCGATCCGGCAGTCGCGTACCAGTTGCTCCATTCCCCATTCGCGAATGAACCCGTGGCCGCCAAACACCTGCATGCCATGGTTGGTCACTTCCAGCCCGGTGTCAGTCATGAAGGCTTTGCAGATCGGTGTGAGGAACGCCAACAGGTCTTCGGCGTCCTGGCGCGCCGTTTCATCCGGGCTCAGGTGTGCAACGTCGAGCAACTGTGCGGTGAAGTAGGTCAGCGCGCGGTTGCCTTCGTTGAAGGCTTTCATGGTCAGCAACATCCGCCGCACATCAGGGTGCACGATGATCGGGTCGGCAGCTTTTTCCGGCGCTTTCGGGCCCGTCAGCGAGCGCATCTGCAAACGGTCATTGGCGTATTTGATCGCGCCCTGGAAGCTCGCCTCCCCCAGACACAGCCCTTGCATGCCGGTGCCCAGCCGCGCGTGGTTCATCATGGTGAACATGCAGTTGAGGCCCTTGTTCGGCTCGCCGATCAGGAAGCCCTTGGCCCCGTCGAAATTCAGTACGCAGGTGGCCGAGGCCTTGATGCCCATTTTGTGTTCGATCGAGCCGCAGGACACGCCGTTGCGCTCGCCCGCTTCGCCCGTCGCATCGGGCAGGAACTTGGGCACGATGAACAGCGAAATGCCCTTGGTCCCGGCCGGTGCGTCCGGCAATTTGGCCAGCACCAGGTGAATGATGTTGGCGCTCATGTCGTGCTCGCCAGCGGAGATGAAGATCTTGCTGCCGGAGATCGCATAGCTGCCATCGGCCGCAGGGACGGCGCGGGTCTTGATGATGCCCAGGTCGGTGCCGCAATGGGCTTCGGTCAGGCACATGGTGCCGGTCCATTGGCCAGCGGTGAGCTTCTTCAAATAGGTCTGCTTTTGCGCCTCGGTGCCATGGGCGTGGATCGCCGACATCGCACCGTGGGTCAGGCCGGGGTACATGCCCCATGAGGTGTTGCTGGAACCCACCATCTCGCTGATCACCAGGCCCAGAGAGATCGGCAACCCTTGACCGCCGTAAAGCGGATCCGCCGCCAAGCCATGCCAGCCAGCTTCGACATATTGGGCGAAGGCCTGCTTGAAGCCCGCGGGGGTGGTGACCACGCCATTGTCGAAATGGCAGCCCTCTTCATCGCCACTGCGGTTGAGCGGCGACAGTACGTTTTCGCAGAACTTCGCCCCTTCTTCGAGGATTGCATTGACCATGTCCGGGCTAGCATCGGTGGCCCCCAGCGCAGCGTAGTTGCTGTGAAAGTCGAAGACTTGGTCGATCAGAAAGCGCATGTCGCGCAAGGGAGCTTTGTACTCGGGCATGGTCATTCTCCGTCGGCAGATTTCTCCAACCTACTGCTGCCGACCACGCCTCACAATCACTTTGCGCTCGCTGAATGCGCCATCATCACTCAACCGTAGCAGCGTCCATGCGCACGGCGCCACGGCGGTTCTGCCCGAACGCCATCACGCAATTGCGCCCGGCACCCTTGGCGCTGTAGAGCGCCTGGTCAGCAGACTTGAGCACCTCTTCGGTGGTGCGTTGATCGATCCGTTCGGCAACGCCGATACTGACTGTCACCGATACACTCGACGCACCAGAACCGGCACGCCGCTGGCGCCCCTGATTATCGTCCTGCGGGCGATTTTCCTGGTTTCGCAATTGAATGTTGTAAGTGGCGATGGACTCGCGGATGACTTCCAGGTGCGGCATGCATTCTTCGAGGGTCTTGCCTGCAAACACCAGGGCAAATTCCTCGCCGCCATAGCGATACGCCTTACCGCCACCGCCGATTTTCGACAGCTTGCTGGCCACCAGCCGTAGCACCTGGTCACCGACGTCGTGGCCGTGGGTGTCGTTGAATTTCTTGAAGTGGTCGACGTCGCTCATGGCCAACACGTAGTTGCGCCCCAACCGTTGCATGCGTTCATTCAGCGCACGACGGCCCGGCAGTCCGGTCAGTTCGTCGCGGAAGGCCATTTGATAGGCTTCGTGGGCAACGGCGGCGGCGATCATCAGCATCACCTGGCTGCACATGATGTTCAGCGTGAACGGCAGGATGAAAGTTTTCGGCAACATCCAGAACAACCCGAGCAGCCCCACCAATTGCGCAGCATGCAGCGGTCGCGGGTTGCGCCAGTATTGCCAGGCCAGCAGCAGGAACGCAGCCATGAACACCGGATAGGACAACTGGATCAGGCTCATCCAGGCGCCATGCAAGGCAGGCCAGCGAATCTCCGACAGCCAGATCAGCAGCGCATGTGGATAACTTTGCTCAAGCCCCAGCGCCACGCTGCCGACCGCGAGCAAGACCGCGAAGCGCGCCACCATGTCCTGGAACAGATGGGTGCGCTCCTGCCACGCCGCGAACACGCCAAACAGCAGCGGCAGCAGCAGGCAACACAAATGAAAGACCACGGCGGCATCGTCACGCACCTTGCCGTTGTCGCGGTAATAGTCGATCTGGGTGTCGAGCAGGAAGTAGGCGATGTACACCGTGACCATCAGAAACAGTTCACGCTGGCGTCGGTACACCGCGCAATAGGCGCCACCGAGCAACAACACCAGGGTGGGCAGCACGTTGAACAGCGACGTGAAGAAGACGTTCAGATCCTTGATGTATGCAGCCGCAAGCCCCGCCAACAACAGCAGTAATGACGGCAGGAAATGGCTGAAACGCAAAGCGGAAGAACGCAGCAAGGGTAAAGCTCCGACCCGTCAGTTCAATAGATGGCAATGTGCCAACTACTGTAACGGCAGAAAGTCCGAGTTGCTGAGTGAATTACTGAGGTATTTTTCAAAGGGCGTTACAAACATTTTTCCACCGGCAACCTTAAAGCAAAAAAAGCCGCTGTCCCCGAAGGAGCAGCGGCTTTTTCAAGTGCTTCGTTAAGGCTTAGTAGCCCAGGTCGAAGTTCTCTTCTTTCATGTCCATCAGGTTGTTGGCGCCCGACAGCATGGTTGCGACGTGAGTACGAGTACGCGGCAGGATGCGCTGGAAGTAGAAACGCGCAGTCTGCAGCTTGGCGGTGTAGAACGCCTCTTCGGAAGTGCCGGCAGCCAGTTTCTCGGCAGCCAGGCGCGCCATGTCAGCCCAGAAGTAGGCCAGGCAGGCGTAACCGGAGTACATCAGGTAGTCCACGGAGGCCGCGCCGACTTCTTCGCGATCTTTCATGGCGGCCATACCGACCTTCATGGTCAGCTCGCCCCATTCCTTGTTCAGTGCAGCCAGCGGAGCGACGAACTCTTGGACCGCTTCGTTGCCTTCGTTGGTCTGGCAGAACTTGTGGACGATCTTGGTGAAGCCCTTCAGAGCCTCGCCTTGGGTCATCAGCACTTTACGGCCCAGCAGGTCGAGTGCCTGGATACCGGTGGTGCCTTCGTACAGCATCGAGATGCGGCTGTCGCGGACGTTCTGCTCCATGCCCCACTCGGCGATGAAGCCGTGGCCGCCGTAGATCTGCACGCCATGGTTGGCCGATTCAAAACCGACTTCGGTCATGAAGGCCTTGGCGATTGGCGTCATGAAAGCCAGCAATGCGTCGGCGTTCTTCTTCGCCTCGGAGTCCACGCCGTACTTGACGATGTCGACCTGCTTGGCGGTGAAGTAAACCATCGCACGGTTGCCTTCGGCGAATGCCTTCATGGTCAACAGCATGCGGCGTACGTCAGGGTGCACGATGATCGGGTCAGCGGCTTTGTCCGGTGCTTTCGGGCCAGTCAGCGAGCGCATTTGCAGACGGTCGCGAGCGTATTTCAGGCCGCCCTGGAAACCGACTTCAGCGTGGGCCAGGCCTTGCAGCGCGGTACCCAGACGTGCGGTGTTCATGAAGGTGAACATGCAGTTCAGGCCTTTGTTCGCCGGGCCGATCAGGAAACCGGTAGCGCCGTCGAAGTTCATCACGCAGGTAGCGTTGCCGTGGATGCCCATCTTGTGTTCCAGGGAACCGCAAGACACGGCGTTACGCGCGCCAACCGAACCATCAGCGTTCGGCATGAACTTCGGCACGATGAACAGGGAGATGCCTTTAGTGCCAGCCGGTGCATCCGGCAGGCGGGCCAGTACGATGTGGACGATGTTGTCGGCCATGTCGTGTTCACCGGCCGAGATGAAGATCTTTGTGCCGGAGACTTTGTAGGAACCGTCGGCCTGAGGCTCGGCCTTGGTGCGCAGCATGCCAAGGTCGGTGCCACAGTGCGGTTCGGTCAGGCACATGGTGCCGGTCCACTCGCCGGAAACCAGCTTGGTCAGGTAAGCCTCTTGCTGCTCAGGGGTGCCATGCTCGGAGATGGTGTTCATCGCACCGTGCGACAGGCCTGGGTACATGCCCCACGACCAGTTGGACTCGCCAACCATTTCGCTGATGGCCAGACCCAGGGACTCCGGCAGGCCTTGGCCACCGTGCTCTACGTCGTGAGCCAGGCTTGGCCAGCCGCCTTCAACGAATTGCTTGTAGGCTTCCTTGAAGCCAGTCGGGGTCTTGACGCCGGACTCGCTCCAGGTGCAACCCTCGATGTCGCCCACGCGGTTCAGCGGAGCCAGTACCTGCTCACAAAACTTGGCGCCTTCCTCAAGAATGGCGTCAACCATGTCCGGAGTTGCGTCGGCACAAGCCGGAAGGCTCTGATAGTGCGCTTCGTAGCCGAGCAGTTCGTCACGAACGAAGCGAATATCACGCAAGGGGGCCTTGTAGTCAGGCATAGCGATAAACCTCTGCTGATGTAACCGGGAATGAACGACCGCGTTGATTTGTTGTTGCGATCAAACAGCTGTTTGAAACATACGTTTACGCCGAAATCTTGTCAAGCGTCGATCTTTTGCCGTTCGTCATCGCAGGCTTGGACACACAGGCACACGGCAACGCAGCCGCGCTTTCAAAGCAGCCCGCCACACTGAAAAGATTAGTTGAGCAAGAAAGACTTACGCAGAAAAACGCCGCGAACAAGCGCGGCGCTGGAGGGTGCGGATTCTTTAAAGAATCAAGCGTAGGTATCGATCAACGTCCCGAGCACTTCGTCGGCTGCCTTGGCGACTTTCACGCCCAGTTCCGCCTGAATCTTGCCTTGGGCCATGTCGACCACGTTGCTGGCCAGGTCCGATTGCTGGCTGCGATCAACCGATCGCAGACGATCGGCCTGCGCCTCGGAGGACTGGCTGGTGACCGAACGCTCGATCGTCGTGTTGGCGATCTGCCCGGCGGCTTGATCGACGCGGTTCTGCCCTGTCTGAAGGGTGCTCAGACCGGCATAAAAAGCGGTGCTTCCTGAGATTTCCATGGGAGAACTCGTCCTTTCAAAGGATCAACAGCGGCCATTGAAGCAGAGTGGCTGGCAAAACACTCGTCAAAAACACTAATGGCACAGTGCCTTATCATAGGTAAAGCCCGCATTGCAAAAACGTCAGTCCAACAGGTCCAGTTGCAAGTGCTCGGCCACTGCCTCGGCCGTAACGGACTTGAGTTTAGGCACACGCCCCAAGCACGGCGCCGGGATGCGCTCGGCAAGGGTAGCCAGGTTTTCTTCCAGCCGCGAGGTCTTGGGGTCGATGATATTGGCCACCCATCCCGCCAGTTGCAAACCGTCTCGGGCAATCGCTTCGGCGGTCAACAAGGCATGGCTGATGCACCCCAGCCGCACGCCGACCACCAGGATCACCGGCAGCTTCAATGCGATGGCAAGGTCCGACAGATTGTCCTGATCCGCCAAGGGTACGCGCCAGCCGCCGGCGCCTTCGATCAGGGTGAAGTCCGCCTGCATGCTCAAAATCTGTCGCATCGGCGCCAGCAACGACTGCACCGTCAACGCCACGCCCGCCTCTCGCGCCGCCAGATGCGGGGCAATGGCCGGTTCGAAGGCCACCGGATTGACCTGTGCATAAGTCAGCGGCAGCGAACACTCCGCCAGCAAGGCCAGCGCATCGGCGTTGCGCAGGCCTTTGGGCGTCACATCACAACCGGACGCGACCGGCTTGCCCGCCGCTGTGCTCAAACCCGCCGAACGCGCCGCATGCAGCAGCCCCGCAGCGACCGTGGTTTTACCGACATCGGTATCCGTGCCGGCGATGAAATAGGCTGCGCTCATAAGGGTTTCTCCAAAACGGCGTACACCACTTGATAAGTCGCCGGCAGTCCCTGGGCCTGACGAAACTGCTCGTAAGCCTCAATCAGACCCAGAATCCGCGCCCGGCCGGTCAAGCCACCCGGCCGCCCGGGATTGAGATTGTGCGCACCCAACGCCTTGAGTTCATGGGTCAGGCTGCGCACATCCGGGTAATGCAGCACGTGCGCGAGGTTTTGCAGACTGACCGTCCTCAAGCCGCTGGCCGCACACAATTGCTGATAAACACCAAACGCCCGGAAGCGATTGACGTGCACCATGCCGTCGACCTGCCGCCAGCTGTCGCGCAATTCGAACAACGTCCCTACACACAGACTAGCAAACGCGAAGATGCCACCCGGTTTCAGCACCCGAAAGGCTTCACCGAGCACCGAGTCGAAGTCCGCGCACCACTGCACCGCCAGGCTGGAGAAGATCAGGTCGCAGGAGGAATCCTGCAGTGGCAATCGCTCGGCATCGCCGGCCACGAAGTGCGTGGCACCGCCCAATGGCCGGGCGTGGTTGAGCATGCCCTCGGCGATGTCCAGCGCCAACCCGTGACTGCCTGGAAATTGCTCACCCAAGGCACGACTGAAATGCCCGGTGCCGCAGCCCAGATCCAGCCAGCGCTGCGGTACAAAATCCTGCGGCAAGCGCCTGAGCAATTGGCTGCCGACATCACGCTGCAACTCGGCCACGCTGTCATAGCTGGCCGCCGCGCGGGAGAATGATGCTGCTACCTGGCGTTTGTCAGGCAAGGCGCCGGGCAGGTTGGGTAAGGATAAATCAGTCATCGCCGGACTCATGCAAAAAGGCCTGGATCGCCCCCGCCACACCGTGGGGATCCTCCAGAAGAAACGCGTGGCTGGCCTGTTCAATCAGACCGATTTCGACATCCGGCAGCAATGCCAACAACTCGCCCGCCGCTTCCGCCGGCACCAGCCCGTCGAGGCCGGCGAACAGATGCAGTTGCGGACCGCGGAACGATTGCAACGCCTGCCGGGTATCCAGTTGCGCGAGCACTTGCAGACCACTGAGCAGCACCGGCGCG
Source organism: Pseudomonas sp. GL-B-12 (assembly GCF_019955895.1). Taxonomy (NCBI): domain Bacteria; kingdom Pseudomonadati; phylum Pseudomonadota; class Gammaproteobacteria; order Pseudomonadales; family Pseudomonadaceae; genus Pseudomonas; species Pseudomonas sp. GL-B-12. The sequence continues at coordinate 253,013 of NZ_JAHBCX010000033.1, read as the reverse complement.
GCGGTGTTCGGTGCGCCACCGAGCAACAACCGCGACAAGCCGCGCGGGTCTTCGGCGCCTTGGGCACAGAGCAGTGAAAAGCGTTTCAAGGTCGCGCGCGGATCGGCTGCACATCCCACCAGAAACGCATCGAAGGTTTCCCCGGGCATGGCGCTTGACCATTGATCATGGGCGACAAAAGAAGCGTTGCTGGCCAGGGTGAACACACCACAACAGCGATCGCCGCGCCGGGCCGCCAACTCGCAGGCGAGCATGCCGCCCAATGACCAACCGCCAAGCCAGGCGTCTTGCGGCAAGGTCGAATCAAGCTCATCGAGCCACTCTTCAAGATCGCTCGACTCCAGCTCCGGCAACGGCTCTATCTCGACGTGCAGGTGCTCATCCAGGCCGCGCAAGGCTGCCGCCAGAGGCTCCAGCGGTGAAACGCCAAGACCCCAGCCGGGCAGCAGAATCAGACGATCACGCATGGCTTGGCTCCGGCTTCAGCTGCTGAAAACAATCGGCCAGTCCATTTAACAATAGCTGTACCTGGGCCTCGCTGTGGGCAGCCGTCAGCGTGACCCGCAGTCGGGCGCTGCCGGCGGGTACGGTCGGCGGGCGAATCGCGGTCACCATCAACCCGCGTTCGCGCAGCATCTGCGAAAGGCGCACCGCGCGCCCGGCGTCGCCGATCATGATCGGCTGGATCGGCGTGAAGCTGTCCATGAGTTCCAGGCCAATCTGTTCGGCACCGTGGCGGAACTGGCGGATCAGCGTCTGCAAATGCTCGCGACGCCAGTGTTCGCTGCGCAGCAGTTCCAGGCTTTTCAACGTGGCGCAGGCCAGCGCGGGTGGTTGGCTGGTGGTGTAGATGTAGGGACGGGCGAACTGGATCAGGCTTTCGATCAGCTCTTCGCTGCCAGCCACAAAGGCACCCGCCGTACCGAACGCCTTGCCGAGGGTGCCGACCAGTACCGGAACGTCATCCTGGCTTAAGCCGAAGTGTTCGACGATGCCGCCACCGTTGGCACCCAGCGGTCCAAAACCGTGGGCATCGTCGACCATCAACCAGGCGCCTTTGGCCTTGGCTTCTCGGGCCAGCGCAGGCAAGTCGGCGATATCACCGTCCATGCTGAACACGCCGTCGGTGACCACCAGCGTATTGCCGGTGGCTTTTTCCAGGCGCTTGGCAAGGCTCACCGGGTCGTTGTGCAGATAGCGATTGAATCGCGCACCGGACAACAGCCCTGCGTCGAGCAGCGACGCATGGTTGAGCCGGTCTTCGAGCACCGTATCACCCTGCCCCACCAGCGCCGTGACCGCGCCGAGGTTGGCCATGTAGCCGGTGGTGAACAGCAACGCGCGCGGGCGACCGGTCAGGTCGGCCAATGCCTCTTCCAGGGCATGGTGCGGGGAGCTATGGCCGATGACCAGATGTGATGCCCCTCCACCCACACCCCACTTCGACGCGCCGGCACGCCAGGCTTCGATCACTTGCGGATGATTGGCCAGGCCCAGGTAGTCGTTGTTACAGAACGCCAGCAACGGCTGGCCATCGACCACCACTTGCGGCCCCTGCGGGCTTTCGAGCAGCGGGCGCTGGCGGTAGAGGTTTTCGGCACGACGGGCAGCAAGGCGTGCGGCGAGATCGAAAGACATGCAGGCCTCGACTATCAAATGACACATGTCCCCTGTGGGAGCGGGCTTGCTCCGGGCGGCGATCCGACGAATGCGGTCTGACATTCAACATTGATGTCGACTGACACGACGCCTTCGTCGGATCGCCGCCCGGAGCAAGCCCGCTCCCACAGGGGGTTTTGCATTCCTTCAGAGGAATAAATGCTGAATTTAAACCGCCGCGTTATAGAACTGCTCGCTGCTCTTCTGCTCCACCAGCGCCTGCTCGATAGCTGCCTGATGCACCTCGTCGGCGTGCTCTTCGCTGGCTTCCGGCAGGATACCCAGACGCGAGAACAGTTGCATGTCCTTGTCGGCCTGCGGGTTGGCGGTGGTCAGCAGTTTGTCGCCGTAGAAAATCGAGTTGGCACCGGCGAAGAACGCCAGGGCCTGCATCTGCTCGTTCATGGCTTCGCGGCCAGCGGACAGGCGCACGTGGGATTGCGGCATCAGGATGCGCGCGACGGCGAGCATGCGGATGAAGTCGAACGGGTCGACGTCGTCAGCATTTTCCAGCGGTGTACCGGCGACTTTCACCAGCATGTTGATCGGCACCGACTCCGGATGCTCCGGCAGGTTGGCCAGCTGGATCAGCAGGTTGGCGCGGTCGTCCAGCGACTCGCCCATGCCAAGAATGCCGCCGGAGCAGATCTTCATCCCCGATTCACGCACATACGCCAGGGTTTGCAGGCGCTCGCTGTAGGTGCGGGTGGTGATGATGCTGCCGTAGAACTCCGGCGACGTATCGAGGTTGTGGTTGTAGTAGTCGAGGCCGGCCTTGGCCAGCGCTTCGGTCTGCTCCTGATCCAGGCGACCGAGGGTCATGCAGGTTTCCAGGCCCATGGCCTTCACGCCTTCGACCATCTTCAACACGTACGGCATGTCCTTGGCCGACGGGTGCTTCCACGCCGCGCCCATGCAGAAGCGGGTTGAGCCGATGGCCTTGGCACGAGCGGCCTCTTCGAGGACCTTCTGCACCTCCATCAGTTTTTCTTTTTCCAGGCCGGTGTTGTAGTGACCGGACTGCGGACAATATTTGCAATCTTCCGGGCAGGCGCCGGTTTTGATCGACAACAGGGTCGACACCTGGACGCGGTTGGCGTCGAAATGCGCACGGTGCACCGTCTGCGCCTGGAACAGCAGGTCATTGAATGGCTGAACGAAGAGTGCTTTGACTTCGGCCAAAGTCCAGTCATGACGCAGGGTTGCAGTGGTGCTGGCACTCATGGGCGTTTCCTTTGAATTATGCTTTGGCATGCGGCTGGGTAATGGAATGTCACAGCCGCCTCACAGTTGTTTCGGCATATTTAAGGAAGAGCGATGCGCTGTCAACCACGATACGAAGGACAGGTTTACATCTGGTTAAAAAACAAACAATCATGTCTCTTGTGCGATGAAACGGCCGACGGCACCCCTCCTGTCTGCACGGCCTGCGAAACCGAGTTGCCTTGGCTCGGCGATCATTGCATGACCTGCGCCCTGCCGCTCCCGGCCGCGGGCCTGACCTGCGGCCATTGCTTGAAGCAGCCACCGGCCTTCGAACAAGTGATTGTCCCCTGGACCTACAGCTTCCCGGTAGACAGCCTGATTACCCGCTTCAAACACAACGCCAAGTGGCCGTTTGGCCGCCTGCTCGCCGAACTTCTCGTTCAATACCTGCAACATCGCTTCGAAGACGATCTGCAGCGCCCCGATGCGCTGATCCCGGTGCCGCTGGCCAACCGACGCCTGCGCCAGCGCGGGTTCAATCAGGCGGCGATGCTGGCTCGCTGGTTGAGTGCGAGTCTCGATATCCCTTGCGACGAACGGTTGCTGCTACGCACCCAAGACACCGACGCCCAACAGGCCTTGAACGCCGAAGCCCGCCGAAAAAACCTGTGCAACGCTTTCGCCCTGGCACCCGGCGCCGTCGTCAAAGGCCTGCACCTGGCCCTGGTCGACGACGTACTGACCACCGGTGCCACGGCCCAGGCCCTGGCTCGCCTGCTGATGGACGCCGGTGCGGCGAGGGTCGACGTCTATTGCCTGGCCCGTACGCCCAAACCCGGCGAGACACCCTGACTTGACTCACGCGGCCCAAGCGGCCAACGTCCTCACCATCGTCACCACCCAAAGCGACTTGTCATGTCTTTGCCAACCTTGTTGTCCCAGCACATTGTCCGCCGTCCGCAGCGCATCGCCCTGCTGCAGCACATCGCCGAACAAGGCTCGATCACCCGCGCGGCAAAAAGCGCGGGCCTGAGCTACAAGGCCGCCTGGGATGCGATTGATGAGCTGAACAACCTGGCGCAGAAGCCGCTGGTGGAGCGGATCGTCGGCGGCAAGGGCGGCGGCGGTGCGCGCCTGTCCAACGAGGGGGAGCGAGTATTGCGGCTGTACCAGAAGCTGCAAGCCTTGCAGGCCCAGGTGCTGGAAGCCGCTGAAGACGCGAGTGACCTCGACCTGCTAGGGCGTCTGATGCTGCGCACCAGCGCGCGCAACCAGTTGCACGGCAAGGTGGTGGCGATTGAAACTCAGGGGCGCAACGACCTGATTCGCCTGAAAGTCGCCGAAGGCGTGATCGTCGACGCGCAGATCACCCACGACAGCACCGAGCGCCTGGAGCTGCAAATCGGCAGCGAAGTCGTGGCATTGATCAAGGCCGGCTGGCTCGACGTGCTGGAAATCAACTCCGTCGAAACCCCTGGACACAATTGCCTCAGGGGCATCATCGAAAAAATTCTCGACGCCGACGATGGCCCCTGCGAAGTGCGCATCACCCTGCCCAACGGCCTGATGCTGTGCGCATTGGCCGAACCGAGGCATCTGCAGGCATTGGGGCTGACGTCCGGCAAACCGGTGCGCGTGGAGTTTTCGCCGTCCAGGGTTCTGCTGGGCACGCCGCTTTAAACAAAACTGCAACAAAAGGTTCATTACTCTTCATTAAGGTGTCTGCACAAACCGCAGGGAGCCTGAAATGAGCCTATTAGAAGAAAACCAGTCCACCGATCTCGAAAACATGGTCGGCCTCAGCCGTCGCGGCTTCATCAGCGCAGGTGCCCTGTGCGGCGCGGCGATGTTCCTCGGCGGCAACCTGCTGAGCCGCAGCGTGATGGCCGCCAGCGTCAGCGCCGGCAACAGCCAGTTGCTGGGCTTCGACAGCATTGCCGCCGCCACCAGCGATTCCATCACCCTGCCAGCTGGCTACAAGTCCTCGGTGCTGATCAGCTGGGGTCAGCCTCTGCACAAGGACGGCCCGGCGTTCGACCCGAGCGGCAACGGCAGCGCCGAACATCAGGAAGCCCAGTTCGGCGACAACAACGACGGCATGAGCCTGTTCGAATTTCCCGGCGAAAAAGACCGGGCGCTGATGGCGATCAACAACGAATACACCAACTACCGCTACCTCTACGCCCACGGCGGCATGCCGCAGTCAGCGGAAGAAGTGCGCAAGGCGCTGGCCTGCGAAGGTGTGTCGGTGATTGAAGTGCAGCGCAAGAACGGCCAATGGCAATTCGTCCAGGGCTCGCGCTACAACCGCCGCATTCACGGCAACGCACCCATCACCCTGAGCGGCCCGGCCGCCGGACATGCCCTGCTGAAAACCAGCGCAGATCCGCACGGCAAGAACGTCCTCGGCACCTTCCAGAACTGCGCCAACGGCAAGACGCCGTGGGGCACCTATCTGACCTGTGAAGAAAACTTCACCGACTGCTTCGGCAGCAGCAACGCCGAGCAGAAATTCGACCCGGCGCAAAAACGCTACGGCGTGGTGGCCACCAGCAAAGAGATCAACTGGCACCCGCACGACGAGCGCTTCGACTTGGCGAAGACCCCCAACGAACTCAACCGTCACGGCTGGGTGGTGGAGATCGATCCGTTCGATCCGAAGTCGACGCCGGTCAAACGCACGGCCCTTGGCCGCTTCAAACACGAAAACGCCGCCTTGGCCGAAACCGGCGACGGTCATGCCGTGGTGTACATGGGCGACGATGAGCGCGGGGAGTTCATCTACAAATTCGTCAGCCGCGACAAGATCGACCACAAGAACCCCAAGGCCAACCGCGACATTCTCGACCACGGCACCCTGTACGTGGCGCGTTTCGATGCGGGCGACGGCAGCACCGATCACCCGAAAGGCCAGGGTGAATGGATCGAACTGACCCACGGTAAGAACGGCATCGACGCCAGCAGCGGTTTTGCCGATCAGGCCGAAGTTTTGATTCACGCGCGTCTCGCCGCCAGCGTGGTGAAAGCCACGCGCATGGACCGCCCGGAGTGGATCGTGGTCAGCCCCAAGGATGGTCAGGTTTACTGCACGCTGACCAACAACGCCAAACGCGGCGAAGACGGGCAACCGGTGGGCGGGCCGAACCCGCGCGAGAAGAACGTCTACGGCCAGATCCTGCGCTGGCGCACCGAGCGTGACGATCACGGCTCGAAAACATTTGCCTGGGACCTGTTCGTCGTCGCCGGTAATCCGGGGGTTCACGCCGGCACACCAAAAGGCGGATCGTCGAATATCACGCTGCAAAACATGTTCAACAGCCCGGACGGTTTGGGCTTCGACAAGGCCGGACGCTTGTGGATTCTCACCGACGGCGATTCGAGCAACGCCGGAGACTTTGCCGGCATGGGCAACAACCAGATGCTCTGTGCCGACCCGGTAACCGGCGAGATTCGCCGCTTCATGGTTGGCCCGGTAGGTTGTGAAGTGACGGGGATCAGCTTCTCGCCTGATCAGAAAACCCTGTTTGTCGGGATTCAGCATCCGGGTGAAAACGGCGGTTCGACCTTTCCCGAGCACCTGCCCAATGGCAAGCCGCGGTCTTCGGTGATGGCGATTACCCGGGAAGATGGCGGGGTCGTCGGCGCCTGATTAATCGCCATCGCGAGCAGGCTCGCTCCCACATGGGGTTTTCCGAGTGAACACGATCTGTGACACACAGGAGATCACTTGTGGGAGCGAGCCTGCTCGCGAAGGCGCCAGCCCGAGCAACACATCTCGCAACCCTGCCCCTAAAGAGCGCCCGTCTGCGCTACCATGCCTGGCCGGACGCAGCAGCCTGCTGCGCGCAGGAGTCAGCATGGCCCACCCGTTTGAAACCCTCACACCAGACCTCGTGCTCGATGCCGTAGAAAGCATCGGCTTTCTCAGCGACGCACGCATCCTGGCCCTCAACAGCTACGAGAACCGCGTCTATCAGGTCGGTATCGAAGACGCCGAGCCGCTGATCGCCAAGTTCTACCGGCCACAACGCTGGAGCAACGAGGCGATTCTGGAAGAGCACCAATTCACCGCCGAACTCGCCGACTGCGAGGTGCCGGTCGTGGCGCCGTTGATCCACAACGGTGAAACCCTGCACGAACACAACGGTTTCCGTTTCACCCTGTTCCCCCGCCGTGGCGGCCGCGCGCCGGAGCCGGGCAACCTCGACCAGCTGTATCGCCTGGGCCAGTTACTTGGACGCCTGCATGCGGTCGGCTCGACCCGGCCGTTCGAGCACCGTGAAGCGCTGGCGGTGAAAAATTTCGGCCATGACTCGCTGGCCACGTTGCTCGACGGCAACTTCATTCCCCGCAGCCTGCTGCCGGCCTACGAATCGGTGGCCCGCGATCTGCTCAAGCGCGTGGAAGATGCCTACAGCAACACGCCGCACCAGAACATTCGCATGCACGGTGACTGCCACCCCGGCAACATGATGTGCCGCGACGAGATGTTCCATATCGTCGACCTCGACGACTGCCGCATGGGCCCGGCGGTGCAGGACATCTGGATGATGCTCGCCGGCGATCGTCAGGATTGTCTGAGCCAGTTGTCGGAACTGATGGACGGCTACAACGAATTCCACGACTTCGACCCGCGTGAACTGGCGCTGATCGAACCGTTGCGCGCCTTGCGCCTGATGCACTACAGCGCCTGGCTCGCCCGCCGCTGGGACGATCCTGCATTCCCCCGCAGTTTCCCGTGGTTCGGCACCGAGCGTTACTGGGGTGATCAGGTGCTGGCGTTGCGCGAACAACTGGCGGCGCTCAACGAAGAGCCACTGAAGCTCTTCTGACCCACCCTGAATCCTGTGGGAGCGGGCTTGCTCGCGAAAGCGGACTGACATTCAACCCTTGTGCTGACTGACACTATGCTTTCGCGAGCAAGCCCGCTCCCACAGGTACTGTGTTCACAAATACCCAACCTATTCAGTCAGGACATTCGCAGACAAATCTCCTTACAATCCCTTCTTTGTTAGCTGCCTAAGCAAGGATTCTGCATGCAAGCCGCCAACCCGCGTCGCGGGTACATTCTAGGCCTGAGTGCCTACATCATCTGGGGGCTTTTCCCCCTCTACTTCAAAGCCATCGCCAGTGTGCCCGCCGTGGAAATCATCATCCACCGGGTACTGTGGTCGGCGCTGTTCGGCGCCTTGTTGCTGATGGTCTGGAAGCATCCCGGCTGGTGGCGCGAACTGCGGGAAAACCCTCGGCGGCTGGCGATCCTGGCCCTGAGCGGTGCGCTGATCGCGGCCAACTGGCTGACCTACGTCTGGTCGGTGAACAACGGCCGCATGCTGGAGGCCAGCCTCGGTTACTACATCAACCCGTTGGTGAACGTATTGCTGGGCATGCTGATTCTTGGCGAACGGCTGCGGCGCATGCAATGGATTGCCGTCGGTCTGGCGGCTGTCGGTGTGGCGCAACAGGTCTGGCAAGTCGGCAGCCTGCCGTGGGTTTCACTGGTGCTGGCACTGACCTTCGGTTTCTATGGCCTGATTCGCAAGCAGGCGCCAGTCAAGGCGCTGCCGGGGCTGGTGGTGGAAACCTGGATGCTGGTGCCGATTGCCCTCGGCTGGTTACTGCTCAATCCGACGGCCAGTAGCGCCCAGGCCGAATTCTGGACCACTTCCCAAGCCTGGTGGCTGGTCGCCGCCGGCCCGATCACACTGGTGCCGCTGGTCTGCTTCAACGCTGCTGCACGGCATATGCCCTACACGACACTGGGGTTTCTCCAGTACCTGGCACCGACACTGGTGCTGCTGCAAGCGGTCCTGCTGTTTGGCGAGCACCTGTCGTCCAGCACCTTGGTAGCGTTCATGTTTATCTGGGCCGGCCTGGCGGTTTACAGCGTCGATGCGTGGATAAGTTTGCGCCGCCGCAGCTGATCAAAAAACGCACAAAACTCTACAGGCCACGCCCCCCGTGGCCTGCATCGATCCTTCCCAAGGTTATCCACAGCGTGATCCCCGCCGTTTGTGCGCAAGTATCTGAAACTGCTGGTTTTTTGATCAGATCCTGGAGAACCGCGGTCGGCGTGGCCTGGCGGGGTGTCTCTACAGGTTATCCACAGGCCGGTGCACGTTTAACTTGGATAACCTGATCAGGGTTCACTGCGCAGCACCAATTCGACCATAAGGTCGTCAGCCAGGGTTTCCAGGCGCGACTGCAGCACGTCCAGCGACAGGGTCAGCGGGACCGCAAGAATCGCTTCGGCATGGAACAACGGCTCGCTGCTCATCGGTGCCGGACGCACTTCGGTGACCAGCCGCTCCAGATTCACCCCCTGCTCGCTCAACAAGCGCGTGATATCACGCACGATCCCCGGACGATCATTGCCCACCAGTTCCATGGCAATCGGTTTCCAGGTGCAGGATTGTTCAATGCCGCTTTCAGCGATCAACACGCGAATGCCCTGGGTAGACAAGCCCTGCAGGGCATCGACCAATTCGTCGTAGGCCTCGGCCGGCACCCCCACTCGAAGAATCCCGGCGAACTGTCCCGCCATGCGCGACATGCGGCTTTCCAGCCAGTTGCCGCCGTGCTCGGCAATGCATTGGGCAATGCGCTCGACTTGCCCTGGCTTGTCCGGAGCAAAAACAGTGAGTACGAGGTGGTCCATGGCGCAGCCCTCTAGTCATGACTTTTGTTATAGAGAACCAAGTATAGGCAAGGGGAACATTGTGGCGAGGGGGCTTGCCCCCGTTCGGCTGCGCAGCAGTCGCAAAATGAGCGGATGTAATTTTTCGTAGTACATGCACGGGAGCGGCTTCGCCACTCAACGGGGGCAAGCCCCCTCGCCACAAAAACAGACGCTCCATAGCAGAGCGCCAAAGACAATGTGTACAACTTTTTATATTTAACTGGAACAATCCAATGGTTTTTTGAGAACATCACACTCCCCGACGTGACCGCAATGCGTCATGGGGTCGCAGAACGACGTAATTAGTCTAATTTTCACAACCGCAATTCATCATGTAGTATGCCGCAGCGCGCACTACATAACGTTGGATCGATGTCTGCCGCAGGCACGTTCGCAACCCTGAAAGCCCTGTCAGCAAGGCCCCAAGCCGTTGATTGGTCCCAACCCAGCCGCCTGTCATGGGCATGTACTGGTAGACGGGTTTGTGGTTTAAATGGCCAACGGCTTCATTGTTAATTTGAAGAGCTGAAAAGCGAAATAGCTGAGCAGAGTGAGGCAAGCAATGACTGAACACGTTCAAGTCGGTGGCCTGCAGGTCGCCAAAGTCCTGTTCGACTTCGTGAACAACGAAGCCATTCCCGGTACCGGCCTCACCGCCGATAAGTTCTGGGCCGGTGCCGACAAGGTCATCCATGACCTGGCGCCGAAGAACAAAGCCCTACTCGCCAAACGCGATGATTTCCAGGCTCGTATCGATGGCTGGCACCAATCCCGCCAAGCTCTTGGGTCAACCCAGGCGCACGACCCGAAGGCCTATAAAGCCTTCCTGCAAGAGATCGGTTATCTGCTGCCAGAAGCGGCCGATTTCCAGGCAACGACACAAAACGTCGATGACGAAATCGCCCGCATGGCCGGCCCACAGCTCGTGGTACCGGTCATGAACGCGCGCTTCGCGCTCAATGCCTCGAACGCCCGCTGGGGCTCGCTGTACGACGCGCTCTACGGCACCGACGCCATCAGCGAAGCCGACGGCGCGGAAAAAGGCAAAGGCTACAACAAGGTTCGCGGCGACAAAGTCATCGCCTTCGCCCGTGCCTTCCTCGACGAAGCGGCGCCTTTGGCGGCCGGCTCCCACGTCGACTCCACCGGCTACAAGATCGTCGACGGCAAACTGGTGGTCGCCCTTAAAGGTGGCAGCAACACCGGCCTGCGCAACGATGCGCAATTGATCGGCTTCCAAGGCGATGTCGCTGCACCGACCGCGATCCTGCTGAAAAACAACGGCCTGCATTTCGAAATCCAGGTCGACGCCAGCACCCCGGTCGGCCAGACCGACGCGGCCGGCGTCAAAGACATCCTGATGGAAGCCGCGCTGACCACCATCATGGACTGCGAAGACTCGGTCGCCGCCGTCGATGCCGATGACAAAGTGGTGATCTACCGCAACTGGCTCGGCCTGATGAAGGGCGATCTGTCGGAAGACGTCGCCAAGGGCGGTCAGACCTTTACCCGCACCATGAACGCCGACCGCACCTACACCGCTGTCAATGGCAGTGAACTGAGCCTGCACGGTCGTTCGTTGCTGTTCGTGCGTAACGTCGGTCACCTGATGACCATCGACGCGATCCTTGACAGTCAAGGCAACGAAGTGCCGGAAGGCATTCTCGATGGCCTGGTCACTTGCCTGGCATCGATGCACAACCTGAACGGCAACACGTCGCGCAAAAACACCCGCACCGGCTCTATCTACATCGTGAAGCCGAAGATGCACGGCCCGGAAGAAGCGGCGTTCACCAACGAGCTGTTCGGTCGCATCGAAGACGTGCTGGGCCTACCACGCAACACCCTCAAAGTCGGGATCATGGACGAGGAGCGTCGTACCACGATCAACCTCAAGGCCTGCATCAAGGCAGCGAGTGAGCGTGTAGTGTTCATCAACACCGGTTTCCTCGACCGCACTGGCGATGAAATCCACACCTCCATGGAAGCCGGCCCGATGGTGCGCAAGGCGGACATGAAGGCGGAAAAATGGATCGGCGCCTACGAGAACTCCAACGTCGATATCGGCCTGAGCACCGGCCTGCAAGGTCGCGCACAGATCGGTAAAGGCATGTGGGCCATGCCTGACCTGATGGCAGCGATGCTCGAACAAAAAATCGCTCACCCGATGGCTGGTGCCAACACCGCCTGGGTACCATCGCCGACCGCTGCTGCCCTGCACGCGCTGCACTACCACAAGGTTGACGTGTTCGCCCGTCAGGCCGAACTGGCCAAACGTGCCCACGCTTCGGTGGACGACATCCTGACCATCCCGCTGGCGGTGAACCCGCAGTGGACCGCCGAACAGATCAAGAACGAACTGGACAACAACTCACAGGGCATTCTTGGTTATGTTGTGCGCTGGATCGACCAGGGCGTTGGTTGTTCGAAAGTGCCTGACATCAACGACGTCGGCCTGATGGAAGACCGTGCAACGCTGCGTATTTCCAGCCAGCACATCGCCAACTGGCTGCGTCACGGTATCGTCACCGAAGACCAGGTCATGGAAAGCCTCAAGCGCATGGCGCCGGTGGTTGACCGGCAGAACGCCGGCGACGCGCTGTACCGTCCTCTGGCCCCGAACTTCGACAGTAACATCGCCTTCCAGGCGGCGGTCGAACTGGTGGTTGAAGGCACGAAGCAGCCGAATGGCTACACCGAGCCGGTCCTGCACCGTCGTCGTCGCGAGTTCAAGGCGAAGAACGGGTTGTAAACCAGCTCCCTCCACAGCAATCCCTCGGTTGAAAAGCCGGGGGATTTTTGTTTCTGCGTCCTGCAAATGCAGAACTATCTCCTGAAACGCAACGCGTTTGCAGCGATGTGGCGGCCTATTCTCGATGCATTCATGAACAAGGCAATTCCAAGGACCGTGATGATGAGCGCAAACAGCTTTTCGCCACTAATGGGTTCGTCGAGTACATACCACGAGGTCAAGATACCCGATATCGGAACAATTACTGACAACGGTGCAACCTGGCTCGCCGGATACTTCTCAATCATTCGGTTCCACACCCAATACCCGAATACCGTCGCCACATAGGCCTGGAACAGGACAGATGCCAGCACTGGAGCAGTTATGTCCGTTAGCAACGACTGGAAAGGGGCTGCGCCCTTGACCCAGTAAGTCATCAGATATAGAGGCGGTGTTGCATACAGACTCGACCAAACGACAAAGGAAAATATATCAGCCACTTTGCTTCTCTTGACCAGCACATTGCAAAGACTCCAGAACAATGCGCCGAGCAGTACCAGAAAAAGCCCAAAGCTTTCGGCATCACCGTGTGTTACATGAGTAATGAACATCAGCCCCACCAACGCCATGAGAATGCCGGCCACTTGTATTGCCGTCATTTTCTCGCCAAACAGCAGTACTCCCCAGATGACCGTGAAAAAAGCACTGAACTGCAAGAGCAAAGATGTCACGCCGGCACTGACGCCAAGAAACATGCCGTAGTTCATCAGCCAACACATTCCGATACCAAACAACAAACCGTAGACGATAGTTACAAAAGTACTGACACCTTTTGGTTTCGGGATGAAGAACACCAGTGGTAATGCACAGAAAGTAAAGCGCAACGCTGTCAGTATGAACGGATCGATACCGTCAAGACTGATATCAATGACCGTAAAATTGCTGCCCCACATGACTGTCACACCGATAATAAGTACAAGATCGCGAAATTCAATTTTCTTTATCATATCGTCCTCATTGCGACACACAACCACACAATCCAGGAAGAGTAATGACCTTTGTCGGTATTTTATCCGCAGGAACTAGCCGCAGACTGAATACACGACGACCATCGGCATACTCAAGCCACTAAAAAGCGGAGTGCCAAACTGGTAACCTGGATAGTGCTACGACAGATTTTATTAAACCAAGTACAACATCAAATAGATGCCTGCGTTGGTTTTCAAGAACCGAACGATATCTGATTAATCGAAAGAAGAAACAAGCTATTTGTGAGTAGCTTTTTCGCAGACCAACTAGATAAACTTAATTACAAGTTAAATTCACAAAAACAACTCGAACCTGCAACTAACAATTACAGGAGTCCAGTTATTTAATGCCCAATTCACGTTTTACCAGTGTCAGCAGATGACTGGCATCGATCGGCTTGAGCAGAAAGTCCACCACGCTCAAATGCATTGCGGCGATCGCATCCTTCACGTCGGCGTCACCCGAGACAATGATGATCGGCAATGCCGCCCTTACCGATTCGCGTACCTGACGGATCAGTTCCAAACCGTCAACGCCGCCCATCCGCAGATCGGTGATAAGTAAACCGATCGAGGGCTTTTTGATCTCTGCCTCGGTCACCAGGATCTTGAGTGCCGCTTCGCCACTGGCCGCCGTCAGGCAGCGAATGCCCTCTAACGCAAGGATCTCTGACAGCAGCTTCCGGGCGCCTTTATCGTCGTCGACGATCAGCACCCGTTGCAGCGGCAGGTCAGGCTCCAGCATGACGGCACTGAGCGCTTCGCGCTCGGCGTCACTCAAAATATCGTGGTCGGACATGGCTTTCCCTATAGGTTCAATTCATTTCCCTTGCACAGTGCTGAGACATCGCTGAGCAGACCACCAATGTGCACTTCGTCGGATATTTTTCCAATAGCAGAATAGAGCGGTTTTTCTCGCAGTTGCGTAAGGTTTTTCCGACATTCCATCACCCTGATTGCCTACCTAGACTTACGTCCAATGGGCACCCCGGCCACAGGGGTCGACCATGTCTGGGTCATCCGACTACAACAATTCAAAAAAGACTGCGGTAATGGTTATGAGTAAAGCGGACGCCTTCACACAGGCAGGGAAAACCGCGGTGTTGCAGAACATCCAGGGCACGTTGCAATTCCTTCAGCGCTTCCCGCCCTTCAACCAAATGGAACACGCTCACCTGGCGTATCTGGTTGAGCAATGTCAGCTGCGTTTTTACGCCCCCGGCGAGAGCATCATCAAACCCGCCGACGGCCCGGTCGAGCACTTCTATATCGTCAAGCAAGGCCGAGTCGTGGGCGAGCGTCCGCACACGGCAAAAGGTGGCACCGAAACGGTCTTCGAGATCACCACCGGCGAGTGTTTCCCCCTCGCGGCGTTGCTGGGTGAACGGGCGACCCGCACCGAGCACCTGGCCGGCGAGGACACCTTCTGCCTGCAACTGAACAAGCCGGCGTTCATCCGCCTGTTTTCGCTATCGGACACCTTCCGCAACTTCGCCCTGCGCTGCGTCAGCAGCCTGCTGGATCAGGTCAACCAGCAAGTGCAGCAAAAAGCCGTGGAAACCCTGGGCACCCAATATTCGCTCAATACCCGACTGGGCGAATTGGCCATGCGCCACCCGGTAACGTGCGGCCCGCAGACGCCGTTGCGCGAAGCCGTGACGTTGATGCATGACCAGCAAGTCGGCAGCATCGTGGTGGTCGACGAACACAAGGCGCCACTGGGGATTTTCACCCTGCGCGACCTGCGTCAGACCGTGGCCAACGGCAGCAGTGATTTCAACGAAGCCATCGAAGGGCACATGACCCGGGCACCGTTTTTCCTGTCGCCGGATCACAGTGCATTCGACGCGGCGATTGCCATGACCGAGCGTCACATCGCCCATGTCTGTCTGGTCAAGGACCAACGCTTGTGCGGCGTGGTTTCCGAGCGCGATCTGTTTTCCCTGCAACGGGTCGACCTGGTGCACCTGGCGCGCACTATCCGCAATGCCCAGAAAGTGGAAAACCTGGTGGCGCTGCGGGGCGAAATCGGTCAACTGGTCGAGCGCATGCTGGCCCACGGCGCGTCTTCGACGCAGATCACCCACATCATCACCTTGCTCAACGACCACACTGTGTGCCGGGTGATCGAACTGACCCTCGCCGAAAAAGGCGACCCCGGCGTGCCGTTCAGTTGGCTGTGTTTCGGCAGTGAAGGCCGTCGCGAGCAGACCCTGCACACCGATCAGGACAACGGCATTTTGTTCGAAGCCAGGGACGCGGCCCATGCCGCCGAGATTCGCGGCAAGCTGCTGCCCATTGCCCAGCAGATCAACCAGAGCCTGGCGCTGTGCGGCTTCACCTTGTGCAAGGGCAATATCATGGCCGGCAACCCCGAGCTGTGCCTGTCCCGGGCCGAATGGGCGCGGCGCTTTGCGGCGTTTATCCGCGAGGCAACCCCGGAGAACCTGCTGGGTTCGAGCATCTATTTCGATTTGCGCGTGGTCTGGGGCAGCGACCAAGGCTGCGAGCAGTTGCGTCGGGGCATTCTCGATCAGGTCGGCGACAACCGTTTGTTCCAGCGCATGATGGCCGAGAATGCGCTGCGCAATCGCCCGCCCGTAGGGCGTTTCCGCGAGTTCGTGCTGGCGCGCAAAAATGGTGAGAAGGCCACCCTGGACTTGAAGATTCAGGGCCTGGCACCCTTTGTCGACGGCGCCCGGTTGCTGGCCCTGGTCCACGGTATCGAAGCGAACAACACGCTGGAGCGTTTTCGCCAGTTGGTCGACAAGGAGGTCATCGACCCCCTGGACGGCGCCGCGTACGAAGAGGCCTATCACTTCATCCAGCAAACCCGCATGCAGCAACATCAACTGCAGACCCGGGAGAATTTTCCTTACTCAAATCGGGTCGATCCCGACAGCCTCAATCATCTGGACCGGCGCATCCTGCGTGAGTCCCTGCGCCAGGCACAACGCCTGCAAAGCAGCCTGACTTTGCGGTATCAGTTATGAGCCTGTTTTCGTGGCTGCGCCCGGCGAGCCCCACCCTGCCAGCCCACCTGCAACATCGGCTGGAGCAATTACCGACGGCTGCCGACCTGGCTGATTGCAGCCTGCGCGAGCAGCGCTGGGTAGTGCTCGATCTGGAAACCACCGGCTTGAACCTGAACAAGGACCACGTGTTGTCCATCGGCGCGGTAGTGATCGAGGACGGGGCCATCGACTTTCGCCAGCAGTTCGAACGCACCCTGCAATATCCGCAAGTGAAACTCGGCCCCAGCGTGCTGATCCATGGCATTGGCCCCAGCGCCATTGCGGCGGGCAGCGACCCGGCAGAAGCACTGCTCGACCTGATGGAGTACATCGGGGACAGTCCGGTGCTGGCCTTCCACGCGCCGTTTGACCAGCACATGCTCGGCCGTGCGCTGAAAGATCACCTGGGTTTCAAATTGCAGCATCCGCTTCTGGACGTGGCGGACATTGCGCCGCTGCTATGCCCCCAGGCGCACATTCGCGAGGCCGGGCTGGACGACTGGATCGACTGGTTCAAGCTCGAAGTCTTCGAGCGCCACCACGCCAGCGCCGACGCCCTGGCCACCGCCGAACTGATGCTGATCCTGTTCAGCCGTGCGCGGCAGCAGCAGATTCATAGCCCGTTGAATCTGCAACAGCGCTTGAATCAGTGGAAACGCCGGCAGCAGGCGCCGTCCTTCTGACCTATACGCACCCCTGTAGGAGCGAGCCTGCTCGCGAAAAATCATCTGACACCTCGGTCTTGCCAGAAAAACGTGTCACCGTTGACGATTTTCGCGAGCAGGCTCGCTCCTACAGGGGCCGTCACCAAATTCCCACCCGACCAACGCCAATTGCTTACCTCCCTCGCCTCTGCCACAATCGCGAACAATTCTCGTTAGTTAATATTTCCCAATCGGTGATGCGGCGTGTTGTCAGTTCCAAGCCCTCAAAGTGAGCTCGTCGATGCGTTGTATCGTGACCATCGCGGTTGGCTATTGGCCTGGCTTCGACGCAACGTCGCCTGCCCACAACGGGCCGAAGACCTGAGCCAGGACACTTTCGTGCGCTTGCTGGGCCGTGAGGAACTGAAGGTCCCGCGCGAGCCGCGGGCGTTCCTGGTGGCGATCGCCAAGGGCCTGCTCTTCGATTATTTCCGTCGCGCCGCGCTGGAACAGGCTTACCTCACCGAGCTGATGCTGATTCCCGAAGCCGAGCAACCGTCGGCGGAAGAACAGCAAATGATCCTCGAAGACCTGAAAAACATCGACCGCTTGCTCGGTAAGCTTTCCAGCAAGGCCCGGGCGGCGTTCCTCTACAACCGCCTCGACGGCCTCGGCCACGCAGAAATCGCCGAGCGCCTCGGTGTGTCGGTGCCGCGGGTGCGCCAGTACCTGGCCCAAGGCATTCGCCAGTGCTACATCGCGCTGTATGGTGAGCCGACATGAATCCGCTCAGTTCCAAACCGGTATCGGCCAACGTGCTGGACGCGGCGATTGCCTGGCAGTTGTCCATGGACTCCGCCAACCCGGTAGAGCGCGAAGAGTTCGCCAAGTGGCACGCGGCCCACGAAGAGCACGCCCGCGCCTGGCGCCAGTTGGGCATGCTCGACCAGCGTTTCAGCGTGGCCAGCGGCCCGGCCCGCACGGCCCTGCTGCAATCGCGCGAAGGCATTCGTCGGCGCGTGCGTAAGCTTGGCAACGGTGTCGCCAGTATCGTTGCCGTGATCGGCCTGGCCCTGTTCGCCGGGGATCGTTACCTGCCGATCGACTATTGGCTGGCCGACCAGCGCACCGCCGTTGGCGAGCAACGCACCCTGCGCCTGGCTGACGGCACGCTGATCAATCTCAACACCCACAGCGCCCTGGATGTGCGCTTCGATGAAAAGCAGCGGCGCATCGTGCTTCAGGAAGGCGAAATCCTGGTCGAAACCGGCCATGGCGATCCCCGGCCGTTCATCGTCGAAACCCGCGAAGGCAGCATGCGTGCTCTGGGTACGCGGTTTCTGGTCAAGCGCGAGGAAGACGGAACGCGTTTGAGCGTCTTGCAGTCGGCGGTGGCGGTTCACCCTGAGTCCAACCTTGACGAACAGATTCTGCGCGAAGGCCAGCAGGTACTGATCCGCAACAACGGCCTGGGCCCGGTTCTGGCCGTCAACCTCGGCGCGGATGCCTGGACCCGCGGCATGCTGGTGGTGGACAACACGCGGCTGGAAGATCTGGTGCATGAAATCGGCCGCTATCGAAACGGTTACGTCGGCGTCGCACCGGAAGTGGCCGACCTGCGCATCACCGGCAGCTTCCCGCTGCGCGACACCGACCTGGCACTCAATGCCCTGCTGCCAACCCTGCCGGTGCAGATCGAACAGCACACGCAATGGTGGGTGAAGGTGGTGGCCAAGGCCGATACCAAGCCCTGAAATGCTTTGTGTCTGATCAACCGCCATCGCGAGCAAGCTCGCTCCCACATTGGAATGCATTTCAAAATGTGTGCGAGCTTGCTCGCGATGACGGCGTTCGACTCCCCGCAAAAACCGTTTTGACCCAATACCAGCCGCAACCAACTTCTAAATCGAAATTATTTTCATCCAGCCCTATCACTTTTTGATTTTCGTCCGGCACACAGGCAATTGAGAAATGTTTCCATTCAGGAGCCGCTGTATGCCTCGTTCGCTAGACTCCCTGTTGCGCCGCAGTTTGCTGGCAGTCGCCATTGCCCTTTGCACCCCTTTGGCCAGCAGCCAACTGGTCGCCGCTGAACAGATGTCCAGCGTCCGCGCCTACAACCTGCCGGCCGCGCCGTTGGCCAGCACCCTGAACCAGATCGCCAGCCAGGCGGGATTGGCCCTGTCGTTGAATCCATCCCTGGCGGCGGGCAAGACCTCGGCGCCGGTCAAAGGCCAGTTCGATGCAACCGGCGCCCTGCGCGAAGCCCTGCGTGGCACCGGGCTGCAACTGGAGCTGAGCAGTGCGGGCACCTATAGCCTGGTGGCCGTGCCCGAGGGTGTGATGGACCTGCCGGCCACCAGCGTGATCGGTGTGGAAGACTCTGAAAGCGCTTGGGGCCCGGCACAGGGCTACCTGGCCAAGCGCACGGCCGCCGGCACCAAGACCGACACCGCGCTGGTCGAGGCGCCGCGTTCGATTTCGGTCGTCACTCGTGAGCAGATGGACGACCGCAACGCGCACACCCTCGATGATGCCGTGCGCTACTTGCCGGGCATCACCGCCAGCAGTTTCGGCAGCGACACCCGCTCCGACTGGTTGCGCGTGCGGGGTTTCGAACCGACTCAATTCCTCGACGGCCTGCCACTGCCAAAAGGTGTGTACTCCAACCCGAAACAGGAAACCTGGAACCTCGACCGACTGGCGCTGCTGCGCGGCCCAGCCTCCTCGGTGTACGGCCAGACCCCGCCGGGCGGCCTGCTGGACATGGTCAGCCGTCGCCCAAGCGCTGAGGCCAGCAGCGAGATCCAACTGCAATACGGCAGCGACAATCATCGCCAGATCAACTTCGCCAGCACCGGCAAGATCGACGACGAAGGCCAGTTCCTGTACAGCCTCAGCGGCGTGCTGCGCGACGGCGGCACGCCCATCGACCACATCGATGACAAGCGCTACAACATTGCGCCAAGCCTGACCTGGAACATCGACGAAGACACCAGGTTCACCCTGCTCACGCAATTCACCCGTGACGATACCGGTATCACCAGTCAGTTCTATCCGATCCAGGGCACCAAGATCGACATGCCGTTCGGCGAGATCTCCCACCACAAGAACCTGGGTGATCCGAACTACGACTTCTACGACCGCACCTACTACGCGCTGGGTTATGCCTTCGAACACCGCCTGAACGATGTCTGGCAGTTCCGGCAGAACCTGCGCTACACCAAGTCGGAGCTGTCGTTCCAGGCCGTGACCGTCAACAGCTACAACCCTGACTTTGCCGAGTTCGGGTTTGTCGTCGACGATCAAGGCAACACCGGCCGTGGCACCACCAATGTCGACGAAGACATCGCCCAGTTCGCCGTGGACAACAACTTCCAGGGCGACTTCGTCACCGGCGACGTCATTCACACCTTGCTGATCGGCCTGGACCACCAGCGCAACACCACCAACTACCTCTCGATCTTCGGCACCGCGCCGGGCATCAACGTCAACGACCCGATCTATGGCTTGCCGATCGAACGTCCGGCACGCTCCACGGCGTTCTACGACTACGAGCAGAAGACCCAGCAGACCGGCCTGTACATCCAGGACCAGATGGCCCTCGACCAATGGCGCCTGACCCTCGGCGGCCGTGAAGACTGGGTCCATACCGGTACCACGTTCTTCAACAAGGGCGATGCCACCAACACCGAACGCGACAAGAACTTCAGCGGCAACGCGGCGATCAGCTACGTGTTCGACTCGGGCTTCGTGCCCTACCTGTCCTACGCCGAATCGTTCCAGCCGACCAGCAATGCCGTCGCCTCGCCAACCGAGTCGTTCAAGCCGACCGAAGGCAAGCAATGGGAACTGGGGATCAAGTACCAGCCACCAGGCAGCAACACCCTGCTGACCGCGGCTGTGTATGACCTGACCCAGAAAAACGTTTCCGTCACCAACAACGTGGGCAACGTGACAGTCACCAGCCAGACAGGTGAAGTGAAAGTCAAAGGCCTGGAGCTGGAAGCCGTTTCCGTCGTGACTGAAAACCTCAAGGTCACCGCTGCCTACACCCTGGCCAAATCCGAAGTGCAAGAGGGCATTTACAAGGGCAATCGCCTGCAACTGATGCCTAACCAGCAAGCGTCGGTGTGGGGCGACTACACCTGGCACAACGGCGTGCTGGATGGCTTCGGCATCGGCGCCGGCGCGCGCTACACCGGCAACACCTACGGCGACCAGGCCAACACCTGGTTGGGCAAGGCCGGCGCCTACACGGTGTTCGACGCGGTGGTTCACTACGACCTCGGTCGCCTGGACAACAGCCTCAAAGGCGCTTCGCTGGCCGTTAACGCAACCAACCTGTTCGACAAGGACTACATCTCGACTTGCGACAGTTTCTACTGCTACTACGGCGACCAGCGCAGTGTCGTCGCAAGTGCAACCTACAAGTGGTAACGCTCTGAGCTGGCGCGCCCAATAACCAGGCCGTCCTTTGTGGACGGCTTTGGTTTTTCTGAAGGCTATGAAATGAAAAGTAAAACAATTCGCCGCTGGTCCGCTGTTCATACCTGGACCAGCCTGATTTGTACGGTGTTCCTGTTGCTGCTGGCACTGACCGGCCTGCCGCTGATCTTTCACCACGAGATCGACCACTTGCTGGGCGATGCGCCTGACGTGAAGGAAATGCCAGCGGACACCCCGCACCTGAATTTGCAGCAGTTGGTAAAAGCGGCCGAGAGACACCGTCCCGGTGAAGTCATGCAGTATTTCGGCTTCGAGGACGATGAGCCCAACGCGGTGCTGACCATCATGGCCGCGACCGCAGGCACCGAGCCGAACTCGTCCCACACCTTCATGCTCGACGCCCGTACCGGCGAAGCGCTGGAGACGCCATCGGCCAACGGCGGTTTCATGATGACCATGCTGCGCCTGCACGTGGACATGTTCGCCGGCTTGCCGGGCAAGTTGCTGCTGGCGTTCATGGGGATTCTGTTCGTGGTGGCGATCGTTTCCGGCACGGTGTTGTATTTGCCGTTCATGCGCCGCTTGAAATTCGCCACCGTGCGCCAGGACAAATCCATGCGCCTGCGCTGGCTCGACCTGCATAACCTGATCGGCGTCGTGACCTTGACCTGGGCTTTGGTGGTGGGCGTGACGGGCGTAATCAGTGCCTGCGCCGACCTGATCATTGCCGCCTGGCGCAACGACAGCCTGAGCGCGATGGTCGCGCCGTACCGCGATGCGCCACCGCTGACGCAACGAGCGCCCGCGCCCCCTTTGCTCGATATTGCCAAGGACGTCGCGCCAGGCATGCAGCCGGACTTCATCGCCTTCCCCGGCACGCGGTTTTCCAGCGAGCACCATTACGCGGTGTTCATGAAAGGCAGCACGCACCTGACCTCACATCTACTGACACCCGTGTTGATCGACGCCCGCACCCTGCAAGTCACCGCCGTGGCCGAACGACCGTGGTACATGGACGCCATGGGCATGTCGCAGCCACTGCACTTCGGTGACTACGGCGGCATGCCGATGAAGATCCTCTGGGCGACCCTCGATGTGCTGACCATCATCGTGCTCGGCAGCGGGGTCTACCTGTGGGTGGTACGGCGCAAGGCTGCCAGGCCGGTGCTGGAAAAAGCGGAGAGCGTGGCATGAAGCCCCGGCAATCGAATTACTGGAAAGTGTTTGCCATTCCGACCGTCATCGCGGTGCTCAGCGCGGCAGGGTTGTTTGCCGCGTTGCTCGGGGATGGTGTGTGGGATTCGTTGAGCTGGGTGGGGTTGGGCATCCCGGCTGTGCTAGCCCTACGCGGCCTCCTGCAACGCCGCTGACCCCTGTAGGAGCGAGCCTGCTCGCGATGGGGCCGTATCAGTCGATATTGAATTGACTGACACACCGCCATCGCGAGCAGGCTCACTCCTACAGGGGTGTTTGCCATCTTGAGCTATCGCTCCAACACGCTATGCTGCCCGACACTGCCACCGATCGAGACGCTGCCATGTCCGCCCCGAGCATGACCCTGTACCACAACCCGCTCTCCCCCTTCGTTCGCAAAGTCATGGTGCTGTTGCACGAAACCGGTCAACAGAACCGCGTGGCGTTGCAGACCAGTGTGCTCACCCCGGTCAACCCGGACTTGACTCTGATCGAAGATAACCCGCTGAGCAAAATCCCGGCCCTGCGCCTGGCCGACGGCAACATCATCCACGACAGCCGGGTCATCCTCGACTACCTCGACCACCAGCACGTCGGCAACCCGCTGATCCCCCGCGAAGGTTCGGCCCGCTGGCGGCGCCTGACCCTGGCGTCGCTGGCCGACGGGATCATGGACGCGGCCGTGCTGGTGCGCTACGAAGTCGCCCTGCGCGCCCCGGAGAAACACTGGGACGAGTGGCTCGACGGCCAGCGCGACAAGATCCGTCGTGCCCTGGCATTGCTGGAAAAGGACGCGATTGCCGAGCTGACCTGCCACTTCGACGTGGCCGCGATCAGCGTGGCCTGCGCACTGGGTTACCTGGACCTGCGCCATCCGGATCTGGATTGGCGCACAGCGAATCCGCAACTTGCGGCGTGGTATTTCGAGGTGAGTCAGCGGCCTTCGATGATTGCGACGATGCCGAAGATTTAAGCCTTCAAAAGATCAGCAATCCGGCTTGTCGGCCGTAAACCGCCGAGCCGGATTCACCGCCGCGCCAAACTCACGCAGCGCCTTCGCGCCGATCAGCAACGGATAATTGAAGCTGCTGCGGTCAGTCAGGTTGACCTCGACCGTGCGCTTGACGTTACCCAGACACAGTTCCAGATCGACCACCGGACGCTTGGTGGGTGCGATCACTTCGCTGTCTTCCTCTTCCTCTTCGGAGCGGGTCTTGATCTTGCTGATGCGCGCGATCTTGTGTTCGTAGACCTGATTGCCCGCGTCCTTGGTGCCGAGGCGGAAACGCACCCAGTCTTCGCCGTCACGCTTGAAAGTTTCGATGTCCTTGGCCGACAGCGACGCAGTCAGGGCGCCGGTATCCATTTTGGCCTTGAGGACCTGCCCGCCGATTTCCGGCAGGGCGATGTATTCATAACGCCCGTACAGGGTCGGCTCGGCGGCCATGACCGGCAGGGCGATGAGGGAGAGCACTGCAAGGAGGGATTTCACGTGATGGGTTTCCATGAGAGTGAGCAGTCGGATTTTAGACCGTCGTTCGCTTGATCGTTCCCACAAGGTTACCGACCCAAAAGTGAAACATTCGTCAGCACCGATTTGGCCTGCCGCCCGAAGCTGCTTATCATGGCGCGCCCAAACGCTTCCACGAGTGACTTATGCGCCGCCTGCTCACCGGCTGTTTCGTGACCCTGCTGCTTGTGCTCAATACCCTGGTCCTGATCGGGCCGTTGATGGTGTTTGCCCTGCTCAAACTGGTCCTGCCCGGCCGTTTTCGCGATTACGCCTCATGGTCGGTGATGTGGATCGCCGAGACCTGGTCGGAAATCGACAAGCTGATTTTCCGCTGGTGTATCCCCACCCGATGGGACATCCGCGGCTGTGACGATCTGCGTCGTGATACCTCGTATCTGGTGATCAGCAACCATCAATCCTGGGTCGACATCCCGGCGCTGATCCAGACGCTGAACCGGCGCACGCCGTTCTTCAAATTTTTCCTCAAGAAAGAACTGATCTGGGTGCCCTTCCTGGGCCTGGCGTGGTGGGCGCTGGATTACCCGTTCATGAAACGCTACAGCAAGGCGTTCCTGGCCAGGCATCCGGAACTGGCCGGCAAGGATCTGGAAATCACCAGGCAAGCCTGCGAACTGTTCAAGCGCCAACCGGTGACGGTGGTCAATTACCTCGAAGGCACTCGCTTCACGGCAGCTAAATCTTCCCAGCAACAGTCACCGTTCAATCGCCTGCACAAGCCCAAGGCCGGCGGGGTGGCCTTTGTGCTGGCGGCGATGGGTGAACAGCTGGACGCGATTCTCGATGTGACGGTGGTTTACCCGCAGCAGAAGATTCCGGGGTTCTGGGACTTGATCAGCGGCAATGTGCCGAGGGTCATCATCGATATCCAGACCCGCGAACTCGACCCGGCGCTGTGGCAGGGCGATTACGAAAACGATCCGCTGTTTCGTGAAAAAACCCAGAACTGGGTCAACCAGCTCTGGATCGAAAAGGATCAGCGCATCGACGCCCTGCGCGCCGGGCGCCGCTGAATCAACTGCCGGTGCCGGCACCCCAGATCCCGCCCAGGCTGCTCAGCAGCGAACCGCCGACGCCCTGCTGGCCGAGGTATTGCAGGAGCACCGGGGTAAACAGGCCGATCATGCCGCTGTCCATGCCCAGGGCGCTGAAGGCGTTGTTCAGGTCGTTGGTGTTCTTGACGTTACCCAAGGCATTGCCCAGTCCTGCAGCTTTGCCGCTGGAGCCGAGCAGACCGGCCAGTGCACCCAACTCACCGCCGCCCGAGAGCATGTCGATGCCCGGTACGCTTTTGGCCAGTTCCGAGTAGTCTGTCGGACTCAACTGGTTCTTCGCCAGCCCCAGCATCGCCCCGGCGCCGCCGATGGCTTGTTGTGGCGTGATGTTCAATTCACTGAGGGTGCTTAGCAGGTCGGCTGTCTGCGGCGCCGGTGCGGCAGTCGCGGTCGCGTCACCGCCCTTCATGCCCGAAATCGCATTGGCCGCGTCGTTCAGGCTGAACTGTGCAAAGGCCGGGCTGGCGGACAGTGCCAACAGCGAAGCCAGTGCAATACCGCGTGAAATCTTCATCCAGACATCCTCTTGTGCCATGAAACCATCCGAAAACCGGCGGTAAAACTCCCGATTCGACCGGGCATCCTCAATCATGTTCCTTGCCGCGCATCCGTTTTTACACAGGCCACGTATAAGAAACGTGAATCCCTGGATGCCACACGATGAATGGCACGACCGGGCAGCCGGTTGGAAAAGATATCCAAACAAAAACGGCGACCCGAAGGTCGCCGTTTTGTTTGGCCTGCAGTCTTACGCCGCGCTGAACATCTTGTGCGGATCGATCACAAACTTCTTCGGCACGCCGGCATCGAACTCGCCATAGCCCTGCGGCGCCTGATCCAGGCTGATCACCTGAACACCCACCACTTCGGCGATGTTGATGCGGTCCCACATGATCGCCTGCATCAACTGGCGGTTGTACTTCATCACCGGGGTCTGGCCGGTGTGGAAGCTGTGGGATTTGGCCCAGCCCAGACCGAAGCGGATGCTCAGGCTGCCCATTTTCGCGGCAGCGTCGACGGCGCCCGGGTCTTCGGTCACGTAGAGGCCGGGGATGCCGATCTTGCCTGCCACACGCACCACGCCCATCAGCGAGTTGAGCACGGTGGCCGGGGCTTCGTGTTTCACGCCGTCATGGCCATGGCCACGGGCTTCGAAGCCTACGGCGTCGATGGCGCAATCCACTTCCGGTTCGCCCAGCAGTGCGGCGATCTGTTCGTGCAGCGGGGTATCGAGTGACAGGTCGGCGATTTCGAAACCCTGCGCCTTGGCGTGGGCCAGGCGAACGGTGTTGACGTCACCGATGATCACCACCGCCGCACCCAGCAGGCGAGCGGATGCGGCCGCCGCCAGACCGACCGGACCGGCACCGGCGATGTACACGGTGCTACCCGGGCCGACACCAGCGGTCACTGCGCCATGATAGCCGGTCGGCAGGATGTCGGAGAGGCAGGTCAGGTCGCGGATTTTCTCCATGGCCCGGTCGCGATCCGGGAGTTTCAGCAGGTTGAAGTCGGCGTACGGCACCATGGCGTATTCGGCCTGGCCACCGGTCCAGTCGCCCATGTCGACATAACCATAAGCACCGCCCGGACGCGCCGGGTTGACGCTCAGGCAGACACCGGTGTGCATTTCTTTGCAGGAACGGCAGCGCCCGCAAGCCACGTTGAACGGTACGGACACCAGGTCGCCGATATTCAGGTTCTCGACGTCGCTGCCCTTCTCGATCACTTCACCGGTGATCTCATGGCCCAGCACCAGGCCGGTTTGCGCCGTGGTACGCCCGCGCACCATGTGCTGGTCGGAACCACAGATGTTGGTGGATACCACACGCAGGATGACAGCGTGTTCAATCTTCCTGCCGCGCGGGTCCTGCATTTTCGGATAGTCAATACTCTGCACTTCGACCTTGCCAGCGCCGAGATACACCACACCACGATTGCCAGACATGCTTTCACCTCGCTGTTGTTTTTATGGAACCGCGTTGCCCAGGCAGGCAGCGCGTTAAGTACTCGGGTTATTGCCTGTGTGTCTTGTGTTGTCTGTTATGCCGCCATCACGAGCAGGCTCGCTCCCACAGTTGATCTTTGGTGTGAATGAGATTTGTGTGCTGACACAAATCCCTTGTGGGAGCGAGCCTGCTCGCGAAAGCTATCTAGAGAACGACTGTTCTGTTCGCGTTCAAAAACACGCGTCTTTCAATGTGATACCCCACCGCCCGCGCCAGCGTCAGCCCTTCGATATCCCGCCCCTTGGCGATCAGGTCTTCCGGGTAATGGCTGTGGTCCACCGCCTCCACGCCCTGGGCAATGATCGGGCCTTCATCCAGGTCGTTGTTGATGTAATGCGCGGTGGCACCCACCAGTTTCACGCCCTTGTTGTAGGCCTGGTGATAGGGCTTGGCGCCCTTGAACCCGGGCAGTAGGGAGTGGTGAATGTTGATCGCCTTGCCATCGAGCTTGCGGCACAGCTCCGGCGACAGCACTTGCATGTAGCGCGCAAGGATCACCAGTTCCGCACCGGACTCTTCAATGACCTGCCATACCTGACGTTCCTGGGACGGCTTGTCGTTCGGATCCAGCGGGAAGTGGTAGTACGGAATCTGGTGCCAGTCGGCCAGTGGCTTGAGGTCCGGATGGTTGGAGACCACGGCGGCGACGTCCATCGACAACTGGCCGATGCGCTGGCGATAGAGCAAATCGTTGAGGCAGTGATCGGCCTTGGAGACCATGATCACCACTTTCGGCCGATAGTTCGGCGCGGTCAGTTCGAAGATCATGCCGAAGGCTTCACCGCGCTCGGCCAGGCCCGCGCGGAACGACTGCTCGTCGAAACCGTCAGGCTGGCGGAATTCCACACGAATGAAAAAACGGCCCGAGAGCCGGTCATCGAAGGAATGGTGCTCGGTGACGTAGCAGCCCTGCTCGAACAGAAAGCGGGTCACCGCGTCCACGGTGCCGAGCACGCTGGGGCAGTCGGCGGTCAGAATCCATGTGTCTGGGGCGCGGCTCATAGTGCGGTGACTCCTGTTCGAAAATACCTACGCGACTGCGAAGACCTGTGGCGAGGGAGCTTGCTCCCGCTGGGTTGCGAAGCGACCCCAAAATCGCATTCCTTCAGGAAGAATGCGGACTCAGGTTTACGACTGCTTCGCAGCTGAGCGGGACGGTGCGGCGATCCGACAAGCTCCCTCGCCACAAAAGCAGTCATGACACGACACTGAGTTACGCCTGTACGCTCAGGCCATACTCGGCAGAAGCATCCTGCAACCACAGCCACCAGTAATCCGAGAAGCTGCGACGAATAAGCAGTTCCCAGGTGTCTTCGGCGGTGTGACGGATCATCAGTTGCGACTTGGCGAATACCGTGCCGACGGCTTTGCCCACCGGGAAGTTGTTCGGGTGCACGTCGTAGCTGGTGGACTTCATCAGCACCTGGCGTACGTTCGGGCCGCTCAGTTCGAGGAGTTGCTGGCCGCCGCTGACGTTGACGATTGCAATGTGCAAATCGCCCAGCGCTTTGCGCAGTTTTTGCTCAGCGGCAAGTTCCTCACCGGTCGGCACAATCAGCAGCCACTCATCCGGCCCCATCCATTGCAGGCTGGTTTCACCTTTGACGATGACGGTCAGCGCACCCGGCAATTCGATGCCGAGGGCCTTGTGCACACCGGCGGCAAACGCGGCATCGTGGCCATCGCCCCGGATGGTCAGGTGGCCGAGGAGTTTTTTCTCACGCACGGTCACGCCGGCGTTCTTGCGGCCCTTGCCCACCAGGCTGGCGAGGTCGGCGTGATGCAGCGACGACTCGGCCTTGGCCCCGGAGGTTGGGCGTTGTTGGTAAACATTGGCTGCGGTCATAAAGCACCTTTCCTGAATTCTGTTGGTTCCGGCCTTGTGGTGGCTGCACTACCGCCTTCGCGAGCAAGGCGAATCGTCGCACCGCCGCTCCCACATTTGACCGCATTCCCCTGTGGGAGCGGGCTTGCTCGCGAATGGGCCGACTCGGTGTCATTGCCCACTCACAAGCCTTGAAGCCATCAAACGTTCTGGCGTTCGCCCTTCGGATCGAAGAACACCGAAGAAACGATTTCCGCCTCGATCACGCTGCCGTCGGCCAGCGGAGCGAACACTCGCTCGCCCATCCGCTGCAACCCGCCCTTGACCACGCCCATGGCGAACGAATAGCCCAGGGAGTTGTGCAGGTAACTGGAAGTCACGTGACCAACCATGGTCATCGGGATGGCTTGCTTGGTGTTGAACACCAGTTGCGCGCCTTCCGGCAGCCATTTGTTCGGATCGATCGGCTTCAGGCCAACCAGCTGTTTGCGCTGATCACGCACACAGTCTTCACGGTTCATGCCACGCCAGCCGATCCACGAGAACGGTTTGGTGCGACCGACACACCAGCCCATATTCAGGTCGTCCGGGGTCATCGAGCTGTCAGTGTCCTGACCGACGATGATGAAGCCCTTCTCGGCCCGCAGCACGTGCATGGTTTCAGTGCCGTACGGGGTCAGGTTGTACTTCTTGCCGGCATCGACGATTTTTTCCAGCACACCCATGGCGTAGTCGGCTTGCACGTTGACTTCGTACGACAGTTCACCGGTAAACGAAATCCGGAATACCCGCGCCGGCACACCACCCACCAGACCTTCTTTCCAGGTCATGAACGGGAAGGCTTCGTTGCTCAGATCGATGTCGGTGACTTCAGCGAGCAGCTTGCGGCTGTTCGGCCCGGACAGGGTCATGGTCGCCCAGTGGTCGGTGACGGAGGTGAAGTACACCTTCATGTCCGGCCATTCGGTCTGGTGGTACAGCTCCAGCCACTGAAGCACGCGAGCCGCGCCGCCAGTGGTGGTGGTCATGACGAAATGGTTGTCGGCCAGGCAAGCCGTCACGCCGTCGTCGAAGACCATGCCGTCTTCTTTGCACATCAGGCCGTAACGCGCCTTGCCCACATCGAGCTTGGTCCAGGCGTTGGTGTAGACGCGGTTGAGGAACTCACGCGTATCCGGGCCCTGGATGTCGATTTTGCCGAGGGTCGAAGCATCCAGCAGGCCGACGCTGTCGCGCACAGCTTTGCATTCGCGCTTCACGGCGGCATGCAGGTCTTCACCGGATTTAGGGAAGTACCATGGACGTTTCCACTGGCCCACGTCTTCGAACTCGGCGCCGTTTTTCAGGTGCCATTGATGCAGTGCGGTGTAACGCACTGGCTCGAAGATGTGCCCACAGTGGCGACCGGCTACGGCGCCGAAAGTCACCGGCGTGTAGTTCGGGCGGAACATGGTGGTGCCCATCTGCGGGATGGTCACGTTCAGCGAGCGGGCAGCGATGGCCAGGCCGTTGACGTTACCGAGCTTGCCCTGATCGGTGCCGAAGCCCAGCGCGGTGTAACGCTTGACGTGCTCGACCGACTCGAAGCCCTCGCGGGTCGCCAGTTCGATGGCGGCGGCGGTGACGTCGTTTTGCAGGTCGACGAATTGCTTCGGCGCCCGTGCGGTGTTCTTTTCATGGGGCACCTGGAACAGCGCCAGGGTCGGCTCTTCGAGACGGCTCAGGGCTTTGGGCAGCACGCCTTCAACCGACTGGAAGCCAGCTTCGGCAGCAGCGCGAACGCCACCTTCAAAACCGTCGGCCAGGGAATCGCCGAGGCCGTAGACGCCGTTGATGCCACCGACGCACACGCGTTTCTGCGGTGCTTCGCCCGGTACGAAACCGAGGATGTCTTCGCGCCAGGTCGGCTTGCCGCCCAAGTGCGAAGCCAGGTGAACCACCGGGCTGTAGCCGCCGGAGCTGGCCACCACGTCGCATTCAAGCCATTCGCCTGGGCTGGTCACCGTGTGGGCTTTGACATCGATGGCGGCCACACGGGCAGCGGTCACGCGTTTGCTGCCACGGGCCTCGATCACGGCGCTGCCGGTGAGGATACGGATGCCTTTGGCACGGGCTTCTTCCACCAGCGCACCACGCGGATTGCTGCGGGCGTCGGCGATGGCCACCACTTGCAGGCTGGCATCGAGCCAATCCAGGGCAACGCGGTAGGCGTGGTCGTTGTTGGTCGACAGCACCAGCTTCTTGCCCGGTGCCACGCCGTAACGACGCACATAAGTCGAGATGGCGCCGGCGAGCATGTTGCCCGGCACGTCGTTGTTGCCGTAGACCAGTGGACGCTCGTGAGCGCCGGTTGCCAGTACCACGCGATTGGCGCGGACCCGGTGAATGCGCTGACGCACCTGGCCAATCGGTGCGCGGTCGCCGAGGTGATCGGTCAGGCGCTCGTGAATGGTCAGGAAGTTGTGGTCGTGGTAGCCGTTTACTGTGGCGCGCGGCAACAGCAGCACGTCCGGGGTGTTCTTCAGCTCGTCGATGACGCTGGCCACCCACTCCATCGCAGGCTTGCCGTCGAGGCTTTCGCGGGAGTCGAGCAAGCTGCCGCCGAACTCTTCCTGTTCGTCAGCCAGAATTACACGGGCACCGCTGCGCGCAGCGGCCAGTGCAGCGGCCAGACCTGCAGGGCCGGCACCGACGATCAGCACGTCGCAGTGCTGGTTCATGTAGTCGTAGGTGTCCGGATCGTTCTCGGTCGGCGAGCGGCCAAGGCCGGCAGCCTTGCGGATGTACTTCTCGTAGGTCATCCAGAACGATTGCGGGTACATGAAAGTTTTGTAGTAGAAGCCCGGTGGCATCAGCTTGCCGCCGACCTTGCCGAGAATCCCCATCATGTCGTTGTTCACGCTCGGCCAGCCGTTGGTGCTGGTGGCGACCAGGCCCTGATACAGCGCCTGTTGCGTGGCGCGCACGTTCGGGATCTGCGTGGCTTCGGTGGCGCCGATCTGCAGCACCGCGTTCGGCTCTTCAGCGCCCGCAGCGAAGATGCCGCGCGGACGGGAATACTTGAAACTGCGACCGATGATATCGACGCCGTTGGCCAGCAGTGCAGCGGCCAGGGAATCGCCTTCGAAGCCTTTGTAGTTCTGGCCGTTGAAGGTGAAGGTCAAGACTTTGTTGCGGTCGATCCGTCCGCCATTGGACAGGCGATTGATCTGGCTCATACCTTCTCTCCCAGAGCCGTGCTGGCCGCTTTCGGGCTATCGGTCTTGTCGGTGAATTGTGGCTTGGTGCCGATCTTGTAGGTTTCGAGAATCTCGTAGGTCACGGTGTCGCGGGTGACGTTGAAGTACTGACGGCAACCGGCGACGTGATCCCACAGCTCGTGGTGCAGACCGCGCGGGTTATCGCGGAAGAACATGTAGTCGCCCCACTCCTCGTCGGTGCAGGTGTTCGGATCCAGTGGACGCGGGATGTGCGCCTGGCCGGATGCATGGAATTCCTCTTCGGAGCGCAGTTCGCCGCAGTGAGGACAGAAGATATGCAACATGGGGATTTCTCCTGTTAGTGGGCAACCGCAGCAGCGCCGTGTTCATCGATCAACGCACCGTTGTGGAAACGGTCGATGGAGAAAGGTGCGGCCAGTGGGTGCATTTCACCCTTGGCCAGGCTCGCAGCAAACACGTTGCCCGAGCCAGGTGTAGCCTTGAAGCCACCGGTGCCCCAACCGCAGTTGAAGAACATGTTCGGTACCGGGGTTTTCGAAATGATCGGGCAGGCATCCGGCGTGGTGTCGACGATGCCGCCCCACTGACGGTTCATGCGTACGCGCGACAGCACCGGGAACATCTCGACGATGGCCTGGATGGTGTGCTCGATCACCGGGTACGAACCACGCTGGCCATAGCCGTTGTAGCCGTCGATACCGGCGCCGATCACCAGGTCGCCCTTGTCGGACTGGCTGATGTAACCGTGTACGGCGTTGGACATGATCACGCTGTCGATAATCGGTTTGATCGGCTCGGACACCAGCGCTTGCAGCGGGTGGGATTCGATCGGCAGGCGGAAACCGGCGAGCTTGGCCATGTGCCCGGAGTTACCGGCGGTCACTACGCCGACGCGCTTGGCGCCGATGAAGCCCTTGTTGGTTTCAACGCCGATGCACACGCCGTTTTCCTTGCGGAAACCGATCACTTCGGTCTGCTGGATCAGGTCCACGCCGAGGGCGTCAGCGGCCCGGGCAAAGCCCCAGGCCACGGCATCGTGACGGGCCACGCCGCCGCGACGCTGGACGGTGGCACCCATCACCGGGTAGCGGGTGTTCTTGGAGCAGTCGAGGTACGGAATCTCGTCGGCAACCTGCTTGGCATCGAGCAGTTCACCGTCCACGCCGTTGAGGCGGTTGGCGCTGACCCGACGCTCGGAATCACGGATGTCCTGCAGGGTGTGGCACAGGTTGTAGACGCCGCGCTGGGAGAACATCACGTTGTAGTTCAGGTCCTGGGACAGGCCTTCCCACAGTTTCATCGCGTGTTCGTACAGGTGCGCCGATTCGTCCCACAGGTAGTTGGAACGAACGATGGTGGTGTTGCGCGCGGTGTTACCGCCGCCCAGCCAGCCTTTCTCGACCACGGCCACGTTGGTGATGCCGTGTTCCTTGGCCAGGTAGTAGGCCGTTGCGAGACCATGCCCGCCACCACCGACGATGACCACGTCGTAGACCTTTTTAGGGGTCGGCGTGCGCCACATTTTCTGCCAGTTTTCATGATGGCTGAGAGAGTGTTTGAAGAGGCCGAAGCCCGAGTAGCGTTGCATAGTCATTTACTCCAAAACCGCACTCAGCGATAAACCGGGAAGTCCGCGCACAGGGCTGCCACTTGCCCGGCGACATTGGCCTCGACATCGGCGTCGCCGAGGTTGTCGAGGATGTCGCAGATCCAGCCGGCCAGCGTGACGCACTGGGTCACCTTGAAGCCGCGCGTGGTGACCGCCGGGGTGCCGATGCGCAGGCCGGAGGTCACGAACGGCGACTGTGGATCGTTCGGGACAGCGTTCTTGTTCACAGTGATGTGGGCGCGACCGAGGGCGGCATCCGCCTCTTTGCCGGTCAGACCCTGACGGATCAGGCTGACCAGGAACAGGTGGTTGTCGGTACCGCCGGACACTACATCGTAGCCGCGTTTGATAAACACGCCGGCCATGGCCTGGGCGTTGTCGATCACTTGTTGCTGGTAAACCTTGAAGCCAGGCTCCAGCGCTTCCTTGAAGCACACTGCCTTACCGGCGATCACGTGCATCAGCGGGCCGCCCTGGGCACCCGGGAAAACTGCCGCGTTGAGCTTCTTCTCGATTTCTTCGTTGGACTTGGCCAGGATCAGGCCGCCACGCGGACCGCGCAGGGTCTTGTGGGTAGTGGTGGTGACCACATCGGCGTAAGGCAGCGGGTTCGGGTACAGGCCGGCAGCGACCAGACCGGCAACGTGGGCCATGTCGACGAACAGCAGGGCACCGACCTTGTCGGCGATCTGGCGGAAGCGCGGGAAGTCGAGGGTCTTGGAGTAGGCCGAGAAGCCGGCGACGATCATCTTCGGCTTGCACTCGACGGCCAGGCGCTCGACTTCGTCGTAATCGATCAGACCGGTTTTGGTGTCGATACCGTACTGCACGGCGTTGTACAGCTTGCCCGAGGACGACACTTTGGCGCCGTGGGTCAGGTGACCGCCGTGGGCCAGGCTCATGCCGAGGATGGTGTCGCCGGCTTGCAGCAGGGCCAGGTATACGGCGCTATTGGCTGAGGAACCGGAGTGCGGCTGCACGTTGGCGTAATCGGCGCCGAACAGTTGCTTGGCGCGCTCGATGGCCAGCGCCTCAACCTTGTCGACGTGCTCGCAACCGCCATAGTAGCGCTTGCCCGGATAGCCTTCGGCGTATTTGTTGGTCAGGCCGCTGCCTTGCGCTTCCATCACGCGCTTGCTGGTGTAGTTCTCCGACGCGATCAGCTCGATGTGATCTTCCTGACGTTGCTCCTCGGCATTCATCGCCGCCAGCAGTGCATCGTCGTAACCCTGGATCTGGTCTTGCTTGCTGAACATCGCGTCTCTCCCAGCGGCGGCGGTGCGCCATTCGTCTCGGTGAGGCACTGGTTTTTCGGCAGTGCCCTTTGAATGCGATGGTATGACTGGCTTGGAGTCGTCAAATGCCTATGGACGCCACGCAAAGGTGCGTTTACGACATGGCGGGAAATGGCTGGGCTGAGGATATCTCTGTGGCGAGGGGGCTTGCCCCCGTTCGGCTGCGAAGCAGTCGCAAATCCGGCAGGCGTGGTGTACCTGAAAAAAACGCTGTTTCAGCATTCGGGGCCGCTACGCAGCCCAACGGGGGCAAGCCCCCTCGCCACAAAAGCAGAGTCAGGCAATGAGTTGGCGCAGGGCTAGCAACAACAGGAAATGCACCGGATACAGCGCATACGCCCAGCGCCGCATCGGCGGTGGTTTTACGCCTGTTGCATGTCGCAACAAGAACAGCCCGAGCCATGGCGCAATCAGGCACGTGACCATGGCCGGAATCGCCGCGACATTGCCCAGGCGAGCCGCGTAATACAGCACCTGCCACTGATTGCCCGCCAGGCACACCAACCCCGCCATCAGCGCGAAGTACCAGGGCCGTTGCAGTACCAGCAGCATCGCCAGCGGTAACAGAACGCCAAAGAAACCGAACATCAATCGCTGGGAGAAAAACCCTGCCAGCAGCACCGCGCCCACCGCCAACAGGCGCGACACAAGCACCGGCTGCTGCCAGCCACGAACCACCAGCAAGCCCAGGGCAAGGGTGGGCAGCACGTTCAAGGTGTCCGGATTGGGAATGTACATCCGGTAAGGAATTTCACTCACCGCGCTAAACAGCAACAACCAGCCCAGATAGCGCCATTGGCCGCCGGTCGTCGTCCGCACGCGCGCCAGATTGGCCGCCATCGCCAGGCAGAACCACGGAAACGCCAAACGCCCCGGCACATACAACAGATCGGCGGAATAACCGACATATCGCAGGTGATCGATCACCATGCAGAGCAGCGCCAGCCACTTGAGCAGATCCAGTGCCCCGTCGCGCTGCTTTAAGTGCATAGTCACGTGCATAATTGCCCTTCGACTGTGTATGTTCCTGACAGCGACATCCTGTGCGCTCCACCTGACGATCTTGGGTACAGTGCGCACCCTCATTGACCACGGGACGCTTCACCATAGGCATCTCGACCACGGAAGCAGGCCATGACCGACAAGAGCCAACAATTCGCCAGCGACAACTATTCCGGCATCTGCCCTGAAGCCTGGGCGGCCATGGAACAGGCCAACCACGGCCACCAGCGCGCATACGGCGACGACGAGTGGACCGCCCGCGCGTCCGATGATTTCCGCAAACTGTTTGCAACCGACTGCGAAGTGTTTTTCGCCTTCAACGGCACCGCCGCCAACTCGCTGGCGCTGTCGTCGCTGTGCCAGAGTTACCACAGCGTGATCTGCTCGGAAACCGCCCACGTCGAAACCGACGAATGCGGCGCACCGGAATTCTTCTCCAACGGCTCCAAACTGCTGATCGCCCGCACTGAAAACGGCAAGCTGACCCCGGAATCGATCCGCGAGGTCGCGCTCAAGCGCCAGGACATCCACTACCCGAAACCTCGCGTCGTGACCCTGACCCAGGCCACCGAAGTCGGCAGCGTCTACACCCCGGACGAAATCCGCGCCATCAGCGCCACCTGCAAAGAGCTGGGCTTGAACCTGCACATGGACGGCGCACGGTTCTCCAACGCCTGCGCCTTCCTCGGCTGCACCCCGGCTGACCTGACCTGGAAGGCCGGCGTCGACGTGCTGTGCTTTGGCGGCACGAAAAACGGCATGGCCGTGGGCGAGGCGATCCTGTTCTTCAACCAAAAACTGGCTGAAGACTTCGACTACCGCTGCAAGCAGGCCGGGCAACTGGCATCGAAGATGCGCTTTCTGTCAGCACCCTGGGTCGGCATCCTGAAAAACGACACCTGGCTCAAATACGCCCGCCACGCTAACCACTGCGCGCAATTGCTGGCCGAACTGGTCAGCGACATTCCCGGCGTGGAACTGATGTTCCCGGTACAGGCCAACGGCGTGTTCCTGCAACTGTCGGAACCGGCCATCGCCGCACTGACCGCCAAGGGCTGGCGCTTCTACACCTTCATCGGCAACGGCGGCGCACGCTTCATGTGCTCGTGGGACACCGAGGAAGAGCGGGTGCGTGAATTGGCGAAAGATATTCGTGAAGTGATGAGCGCCTGAATCTGGCACCAGCAGCGGCAGGCGCATCCGGATTGCGTCGCGCCGCTCATCAGAACTGTTATTTCTGACAGTTCAACTACTCTGCAATGCTGGCGTATCGTCGGAACACCTGAAAAGGTTACGCAGTCTTTCAGGAACAAGGCCCGTCGAACATTCGGCGCAAACGCTGTTCCAGTAGAGAGCGATCAAAATGAACGATCAATCACAGGGTGTGCTTCTGACAAGTACTGCTACAGAAGTTGAAAGAGATGAATTTTTAAAGATTGTGAACATCGGCGACACAATTAAACATCACGACAATTCAGAATCCATTGTTGTAAAAAAGGTTTTCGTGCAACAGATGTCAAATAATTACAAAATCGAGGTCTCCTCAGAAAGGCCGTAAATTATCGCTCCAATGCTCCGCGTCAAAGCCCTCTAGACGCGGAGCCCATCAAACGTCTTCTACAGTAGACCCCTCCGTTTCACCTTACCCACTACAACACTTCGCGGATCCCGAAACGACCTCCGCCAAAGGGTGAAGGTCACTTTTGTCCGCTCGCGCCATCAGGCTTCGTCTACATTCTCTGTCGAGCTCGTCCGCTCATATAACAACAATCAGGAGCGTGTACATGTCATTGCAAGGCAAAACCCTGTTCATCACCGGCGCCAGCCGCGGTATTGGCCGCGAGATCGCGCTGCGGGCCGCACGCGATGGGGCCAACATTGTGATCGCCGCCAAAAGTGCCGAACCCCACCCCAAGCTGCCAGGCACGATTTTCAGCGTGGCCCAGGAAGTGGAAGCCGCGGGCGGCAAGGCTTTGGCCTTGCAGGTAGATGTACGTGAGGAGGATACCGTCCGTGAGGCGCTGGCCCAGGCCAACGAACATTTCGGCAGCATTGATGCACTGATCAACAACGCCGGGGCGATCAAGCTGACCGGGGTCCAGCACCTTGAACTCAAGCGCTTTGACCTGATGCACCAGATCAACACCCGCGCCGTATTGCTGTGCAGCCAGGCTGCGTTGCCGTACCTGAAGAAGTCCAGCGGCCACATCCTCAACCTGTCCCCGCCGTTGAACCTGGCCACCAAGTGGTTCGCCCAGTACAGCCCCTACACCGTCACCAAGTACGGCATGAGCATGCTGACCCTGGGCATGAGTGAGGAATTCAAGAACTATGGCATCAGCGTCAACTCGCTGTGGCCACAGACGATGATCGCCACCGCTGCCATCGAGTTTCAGCTGGGGTCGAGGGAATCGTTCAAGCATGCGCGCCTGCCTGCGATCATGGCCGATGCCGCGCATGTGATTCTGATCAGCGCAAACCGCAGCTTGACCGGGCGTTTGCTGATTGATGAGGAGATACTGCGGGAAAGCGGTGTGACGGAGTTCGAACACTATCGGTTCGCGCCCGACAGCAGCGACAAGCTGATGACGGATCTGTTTGTGGATTGAAACACCAATCATTGTAGGAGCGGGCTTGCCCGCGAAAGCGTCAGGTCAATCGACATCTTTGCGTCTGACATACCGCTTTCGCGAGCAAGCTCGCTCCTACAAGGGATCCCGAATCAATATTCGATCCGCACATCGCCTTTCGGCACGCTGCAGCACGACAGAATGAACCCATCCGCTTCGTCTTCTTCAGTGATCCCGCCGTTGTGATCCATCTCCACTTCACCACCCAGCTTCAACACCTTGCACGTCCCACAAATCCCCATGCCGCAGGCTTTGGGAATCATCAGGCCGACCTTGGCCGCCGCTGCATGCACGGTCTCACCCGGGGCCACGCGGATGCTCTTGCCGGAGGTGGTGAATTCCACTTGATGCAAATCCGCGGCGTCGACTTCCGGTGCCTCGGCCGCTTGTTCGGCGTGTTCCACGGCGTCAGCGCGCGCCTCTGGCGGGGTCGCACCGAAGGATTCTTCGTGATAACGCGACATGTCGAAGCCAGCGGCTTCCAGCAAGCGCTTGACCGCATTCATATACGGTGTCGGGCCGCAGCAGAATACTTCGCGCTCAAGGAAGTCAGGCGCCATCAATTCAAGCATTCTGTGGTTCAGGTAACCGCGATAACCGGCCCAGGGCTCACCCATACCGTGCTTCTCGCAGATCAGGTGCAGGCTGAAGTTGTCGATCCGCGACGCCATGTGTTCCAGCTCACGGTGGTAAATGATGTCTTTAGGCGAACGGGCGCTGTGGATAAACACCATGTCGACATTGCCGTTGGTGTCGTAGAACCAGCGCGCCATGGACATGACCGGCGTGATACCAACGCCGCCGCTTAAGTAGAGTACCTTCGGCGCGGTGAAGTCCATGGCATTGAACAGCCCGACCGGCCCGTGCACTGCCAGCTCCTGGCCTTCGTGCAGGGTGTCGTGCAGCCAATTGGACACCTTGCCGCCCGGCACACGCTTGATGGTCACCGAAAAGCTGTACGGCACCGATGGTGAGCTGGAAATGGTGTACGAACGCATGATCGGCTGGCCTTCAATCTCCAGCTCCAGGGTGACAAACTGCCCCGGTTTGAAGAAAAACAGGATCGGCTGGTCGGCCATGAAGCAAAAGGTGCGCACATCCCAGGTTTCCTGGATGACTTTGACGCAACGGACGATGTGTCGACCATTGGCCCAGGTCTGGGTGGTTACCGGATTCAGGAAACTATTGGACATGCTGATCTCCACGGCCGACTGTCGGCCTTCATGTTGGCGATTCTGCGTATAGCGCGAACCACCCATTTACCTATCTGCGACATTGACATGCTTATCGCGACCAGCCCCCAACGACCGGGGCTTGCGCGTCGGGAACAGATTGCACCATGTCGCCCATGGATAAGGTTCTGGCCAGCGCCGGCCCCACACTCGCCCCATACCAAGACACAACCATTACACCTTGCGTAGCAACCCTGATCAGCCACTTTCGCCGGCCACACAGAATGGCCTTGAGGATTAAATGATGGACGTCACTACTACCCTGAGCCTGGGCGATCCGCTGGAACCCGCACGCAAGGCCACCGCACAGATGCTGCAAGAGCGCGAGCGCACGTTCTCGCTGCCGCAGCCGTTTTACTCCGACGAGCGCCTGTTTGATATCGACATGCAGGAAATCTTTCAGAAAGAGTGGTTGATCGCCGGCATGACCTGCGAAATCCCTACCAAGGGCAACTACCTGACCCTGCAGATCGGCAAGAACCCGATCATCGTGATCCGTGGCGCCGAAGGCGTGGTGCATGCGTTCCACAACGTCTGCCGCCACCGTGGCTCGCGCCTGTGCACCAGCGACAAGGGCAAGGTCGCCAAGCTGGTTTGCCACTACCACCAGTGGACCTACGAACTCGACGGCCGCCTGCTATTCGCCGGCACCGAAATGGGCGCCGACTTCGACATGAAAGAGTACGGCCTCAAGCCGGTGAACGTGAAGACCGCCGGCGGCTACATCTTCATCAGCCTGGCGGAAAACCCGCCGGCCATCGATGACTTCCTGTCGACGCTCAACCACTACATGGAACCGTACGACATGGAGAACACCAAGGTGGCGGTGCAAACCACCTTGATGGAAAAGGCCAACTGGAAACTGGTGCTGGAAAACAACCGCGAGTGCTACCACTGCAACGCGTCGCACCCGGAACTGCTGAAAACCCTGCTGGAGTGGGACGACGTCACCGACCCGCGCGCCGACCAGGCCTTCAAGGACCACGTAGCCGCCTCCGCCGCTGCCTGGGAAGCCGAGAAGATCCCTTACGCCCACGCCAGCTTCGGCCTGCGTAACCGCATCGTGCGCATGCCGCTGCTCAAGGGCACCGTGTCGATGACCATGGACGGCAAGCAGGGCTGCGCCAAGCTGATGGGCCGCATCCAGAACCCGGACCTGGGCTCGATGCGCATCCTGCACCTGCCGCACTCCTGGAACCACTGCATGGGCGACCACATCATCGTGTTCACCGTGTGGCCGATCAGCGCCCAGGAAACCATGGTCACCACCAAATGGATCGTGCACAAGGACGCGGTCGAAGGCGTGGACTACGACGTGGAGCGCATGCGCCAGGTCTGGGACGCCACCAACGACCAGGACCGTCGCCTGGCCGAAGAGAACCAGCGCGGCATCAACTCCACCGCGTACCAGCCTGGTCCGTACTCCAAGACCTATGAGTTCGGCGTGGTGAACTTCGTGGACTGGTACAGCGAGCGTCTGCTGAGCAACCTGGGGGCCGAGCCTGCGCCGTACCTCAAGGGTGTCCCGGTTAGCGGCTAAACATCAAAAGCATCGCGAGCAGGCTCGCTCCTACAGTGGATCGGTGGTGTACACAAACTCTGTGAACGACACCAATCGAATGTAGGAGAGAGCCTGCTCGCGATGGCGCCCTCAGCATCAACACAGTCCTCACGGTAATTCCTCTCCCTATTAGAACTGTACGAAATATGACCTATCTCGTTCAGGCCTATGCCCGCCGCACCTCCCAGCCTTCCGCGAACAAGTTATCCACACCTCCACCCACAGCTATTGGGGACAACTGTGGAAAGACCGCAAAATTTCTCCACAAAACCCAAAGAAAAATCGTGACTTATCCAGAAGCATGCTTCCACGAGCGGTCTGATCATTTTTTGATCAGAAGCCTGAAAGGCACGGACTGCGTAGCTTTCAGAGGATGGCGAACACCTTATCCACAGAAGCGCCAACAGACTTTGGGGTTAACTTCGAAGACACTGTGGAAAACCGCTATAACCCGCAAGAAACCGGTGTTTGCGTGGAATTCTACGGCTCACAACCATCAATTGATCATTTTTTGATCGCAACCATGAAAGCCGCTGTTTATAAGGCCTACAGCCGAAAGCAAACATCTTATCCACAGAAGCGCCAACAGAGATTGGGGGCAAGTCTGCCCCCACAGCAGCACTTATCCCGTTGAAAAAGCTTGGAAAAACCACGGACAGGACTGGTTGTTTTTTGACCTAAGGCTTGCAGGGCCTGATTTATATGGGGTGTAGCGATGGGCGAACATGTTATCCACAGAACAACCAACAGGGATTGTGGGTAAACACCGAAGTTGTTCAGATTTTATTGAGACATGAGCGACCTGAATCCAGATCCAGGTTCAATTCAAAGTCTTTGAACGCGTGCCATCCGAGCAATATCGACGGGACGTATTGCCCGCCGATCAGCGACGGCGGGATGGTAAAGCCCGGGTAGTATTTGTAGGTGACCGCCATGGTGTTGCCTTGCAGGGCCAATACGCCGTCGAAGCGTTGGAAGCGTTTGTTGTTGCCGGTGTAAACGTTCGAGCCTCCCGGTGTCAGCGCCTGCACAACGCTGACTTGCCTGCCGGGCGACGAGGCCGTCAAGTAGTCGACATTTCCGGTATCGATGATGGCCTGCGTTGCCCGGCGATCCAGCTGTGCGGCCACCACCAACCGTTGATTGAGATCCAGGCGGCTAATGGCAATCGGCGCATCACAGCGTGTGGCCGGCGGCGGATTCAGCTCCAGTGTTCTGCTGGTGATCTTCAAGCGCCCCAGCTTGCTGATCAGATCCAGCCCCAACAGATTGTCCCGGTCGCTGACAAAGACCAGGACATTCCTGAACTCGCGGGTGCCGACTTTCAGCGACCCGAGAACTCCCAGCCTCGCGGCCAAGCCTTTTTCGCCATAAAACGTGCTATAGCGATAAAAAGCATCGGGCAACAACCTGATGCCCATCTGTTTCGCAGTGTCGATGTTGACCCGGGTTTGCGGTGCACCCGTGTCCAGAACAAAACGCGCCGAGACACCATTGGCCGCGCCGACCTCGATAAATGGCAGCACTTGTTCAGCGTTGTAGAAGTCGTCGGCATACGGATAGAGCGGCAGCACCTCATACCGCGTCGAACCGTTGACCGTGAAATCGCCGGTCGCCGCCAGGACAGCCAGTGATTTGCTGCCAAACGTGGAGAACAGCGGCTTCAGATCGGCGCTGGCCGCAATCGCCCGGGCATGCCTGGCCTTGATCGCCAGGTAGTACTCGGGGATTTGATTGGCGGCCTTGGCTTCGAGCAATCTGGCGAAGACCGTCACCGAGCAGCTGAGGTGTCTGTCGGCATCCAGTACCTTGTCGCACTGTTGCCGCAGTTGCGCCAGGGACGCGTTGCGGCCTTGTTCGGAGTCTATCCAGCGGTAAAAATCCTGATCAGCCTCGGACGCCTTTGTCTGGGCGGCAGAGATCAAGCCTGTGGATAACCACATGGCCGATGCACAGAGCGCCAGAAGAGCGAAAGTCTTCATATTCAGGCCAGTCATAAAAACAGGGTTTTATGAGTCAGCGCTGAATGTCTGAAAGCTCCCGAAAACGTGCCGCACCCTTGATCAGCGCATGGAAAACATTAGCTCACCGGGCTGACGGGTGTGGTGCGGGACGAAGAGATCCTGTGGGAGCGAGCTTGCTCGCGATGACGGAGTATCAGTCAACATCAATGCCGCCTGATACCACGCTTTCGCGAACAAGCCGCCCCCACAGTGTTTGTTATCGAACCACACCTTCTTCAATCAGCAATTTGAGGATGGCCTCGGCCCCGGCTTGCGCCGTCACGCCCTTGAGTACCTGCCCGCCTCCACCACTGGCCTTGGCCGTCGCGGCTTTCATGCGGTCGGCACCGCTCTTGGCCTTGATCACCTTCAGACGCTTTGGCCGTGGCTTGGCCGGTTGCAGGGTGGCGACCGCGAGCAATTCATCGTCGATGACCTCGACGTCCTGCGCTTGCAGCACGCCGCGCCGGGCCGGGCCGTAAGCGCTCTGCCGAGGCTTGGGTGCAGCGTTATCCACCGTCG
Organism: Pseudomonas sp. GL-B-12; assembly: GCF_019955895.1. Taxonomy (NCBI): domain Bacteria; kingdom Pseudomonadati; phylum Pseudomonadota; class Gammaproteobacteria; order Pseudomonadales; family Pseudomonadaceae; genus Pseudomonas; species Pseudomonas sp. GL-B-12. The sequence goes on along the minus strand of NZ_JAHBCX010000033.1, from coordinate 208,914 downwards.
CCAGAAACGGCAGGCGTACCTTCAGCCGACGACGTTGACCGCGGGGCAAGGCTTGCAGCACCAGCGCCGAACCGCCATCGATGGACTCGACCTGCGCGAGCCCCACCACCAGCGGCCAGCCCAGGCTTTCGGCCAGCAGGAAGGGCAACATGCCCGAGCCTTCACCGGTTTCCGCCTGGCTACCGGTCAACACCACCTGCGCCCCGGCATCGCGCAAATAGTCGGTCAGCGCCGGTAGCGCGTCGGCGCCTTGCGGTTGTTCCAGCACATGCAGTTGCTCAAGCCCCATGCCCAGGTAAGCGCGCAATGCAGGCTCGGAAATGTCGCCGGCATGCAGCACCTGCAAGTTATCCCCAGCCAATTGCAGGCCCAGTTCAACCGCCCGCGCATCCTGCTCCGCGCGACGCGGCCGACCGGATGTCGGGTGGGCGCCGATGGACACCAGGCTGATGATTTTCGTGCTCATAACCCTTTCCTTCCCTTAAGCCGCATCGCGCTTGGCGTCGTTGCGGTAAGCCTCTACCGCCTCGATCAAGGCTTGAAGAATCTCCGCGCTCTCGCCGATCACCGAGAGGTCTGCGCGCTTGATCATGTCGCAGCCAGGGTCGAGGTTGATCGCCACCACCTTGTCGCAGGCACCAATGCCTTGCAGGTGCTGGATCGCCCCGGAAATCCCCACCGCCACATAGACCCGTGCAGTGACCCAGGTGCCGGACGCGCCGACCTGGCGGTCGCGGGCCATGAAGCCGTCGTCCACCGCCACCCGCGATGCGCCTTCGGTCGCGCCGAGGGCTTCGGCGGTCCTGTGGAAAAGTCCCCAGTCCTTGACCCCGTTGCCACCGGAGAAAATGAACTCGGCTTCGGCCATTGGAATTGCCGCCGGATCGACGGCCACCGCGCCCAGATCTTCGATCCGCGACAGGCTGCGCGCCACAGTTGTGGATAACTCCACGGCCAAGGCTTCGTGACGGGTTTCGCTGACCGGTTCGGCGCACTCGACTGCCGCCAGAATCAATCGCGCCAGCGGACGGGCAAGGTCTTGCAGACCCGCGCCAGCACGGCCGATGCACTCCTGATCCTTGACCTGCCAGACCCGCGTGGCCGGGCGCTCGCCCAGTGCCGCAGCAAAACGTCGGCCGAGTTCGCCACCGCCACTGCGGCTGTCCGGCAGTAACCAGTGACGCGGGCTGAACTGGTTATCCACAGCCCGCAGGCCCTGGACCCGTTGCTCCGGTGCATAACCGTTGAATTCTTCACCTTCCAGCACCAGCAGACGGTCGACACCCGCCGTGGCGAAAGCGTTTTCCTTGTGTTCACCGAACACCACGGCCAGCACCGCGCCGTCCTTGCCGGCCAGTTGATGGGCCAGGCCCAGCAGGTCGCGGTCGTGACTGCTCAAGCGACCGCCGACCATGTCCGGCACCACGCTGATGTAAAACGCCGGCGCGGCCACTTGATGCAGCGGCAATTGCACTTCGACGGCGGCCGAGCGTTTGGTCGCCCCGCCCTGCTGGGCGCCGCTGCGGTCGATGCGTTTGATGCCGTTGGGACCAATGAAACCGATGCCATGGGGATTCTTGCGAATGACGCCGTTAGGCCCCATCCAGCTGTGCTGCGCCGGCTGCATGGCTGCGTGCAGCGGGTGCAGACGGTTGCGGGCAATCCATTCGGCCCGCGGGTCGCGGCGGATAATGTCGCTCATCAGTGGGCCTCCGCTGGTTCACGTTGGGCCGGCGTAGAGGGTTTGGAGGCGGCTTCTTCCAGCAACGCGTCGGCCACCAGCTCGGCAATGTCCTTGATCATCGGCCGGGGTTCGACCACGCCTTCGAGCATCGCGGTGCATTGTGGGCAACCCACGGCCACCAGTTCGGCGCCGGTTTCGCGGATGTCTTCCATGCGCATGTCGGGAATGCGTTGCTTGCCGGGAATGTCGGTGATCGGCGCGCCGCCACCACCGCCGCAGCAGCGCGAGCGGAAGCCGGAACGTTGCATCTCTTTCACTTCGATCCCGAGGGCGCGCAACACCTGACGCGGCGCCTCGTATTCGCCGTTGTAGCGACCGAGGTAGCACGGATCGTGGTAGGTCACGCTGTCGCCTTTGTGCTGTCCGAGATTGAGTGCGCCAGCATCGATGATTTCCGCCATGTAGGTGCTGTGGTGCTGCACCAGGTAGTTGCCATCGAAAGCGCCATACTCGTTTTTCAGCACGTGGAAACTGTGCGGATCGCAGGTGACGATGCGGTTGAAACTGTATTTGGCCAGAGTCTGGATGTTGCGCTTGGCCAACAGCTGGAAGGTCGCTTCGTCGCCCAGGCGCCGAGCCACGTCACCGCTGTCGCGTTCTTCGAGGCCGAGCACGGCGAAGTCGATTTTCGCCGCCTTGAGCACTTTGACGAAGGCGCGCAGGGTGCGCTGGTTGCGCATGTCGAAGGCGCCGTCGCCGACCCAGAACAGCACGTCGGTGGATTTCTTTTCGCTGAGCAGGTTGAGGTTCAGGTCAGCCGCCCAGTTCATCCGCCCGCCCGGCGCGAAGCCGCCCGGGTTGTCGGTAGCGATCAGGTTTTCCAGGACTTCGGCACCCTTGTTCGGGGTCGCGCCTTTTTCCAGGGTCAGATGACGGCGCATGTCGACGATGGCATCGACGTGCTCGATCATCATCGGGCATTCCTCGACGCAGGCACGGCAGGTGGTGCACGACCACAGGGTCTCGGCATCCACCAGACCGTTGACGATCGGCTGATGCGGATTACCGGCGTGTTCACCGATGGGTTTGCCTGGGTACGGGCTGCCGGCGAACTTGGCGTCGGTGCCACCGGCCAGGCCGACGACCATGTCCTGAATCAGTTTTTTCGGGTTCAGCGGCTGGCCGGCAGCGAAGGCCGGGCACGCTGCTTCGCATTTACCGCACTGCACGCAGGCGTCGAAGCCGAGCAATTGGTTCCAGGTGAAATCCTTGGGTTTTTCCACGCCTAGTGGCGCGGTCGGGTCGCTCAAGTCTAGAGGCTTGAGGCCCGTGGAACGACCGCCACCGAAGCGCTCGGCGCGACGGTGCCAGGCCAGGTGCAGCGCACCGGCGAAGGCGTGCTTCATCGGCCCGCCCCAGGTCATGCCGAAGAACAGCTCCGACACGCCCCACAACACGCCAACCCCGAGAACCGCCGCCAACAGCCAGCCACCGAAGTTTTCCGGGAGGATCCCGGCCACCGGCAGGGTCAACAGGAAGAACGAGGCCGAGAACGCCAGCAGGCTTTTCGGCAGGCGCATCCACGGGCCTTTCGACAGACGCGACGGTGGGTTGCGTCGACGCAGGTAAACAAAGATCGCGCCAACGAACATCACTGCCGTCATCAGCAGCAGCGCATAGCCGAGGAAGCGGTTATGCAGGCCGAAACCATGCACCAGAATCGCCAGCACGATGGACGCCACCGCACCGCCGGCCGTGGCGACGTGGGTGTTGGCAATGTATTTGTCCCGCGCGACCACATGGTGCAAGTCGACCATGTAGCGCTTGGGCATGGCGAACAGGCCGCCGATCAGGTCGACTTTCGAAGCCCGGCCCCGGCGCCACATGGCCACCCGCCGCAACGCGCCCAGGACACCAAGGCCCAGGGCTGCGAACAACAGGATTGGAAGAAGGGTGTTCAACATGGTGAAGCTCCCAAAGACCTCGGGTCTTGCAAGGGTTCATGTGCTTGCCGTTAAAGGCCTGACACCGACCTGTGGCGAGGGGGCTTGCCCCCGTTCGGCTGCGAAGCAGTCGTAAATCGGTCAAATGCATTTTTTACTGACAGACCGCATTGACTGATTTTGGGGCCGCTTCGCAGCCCAACGGGGGCAAGCCCCCTCGCCACAGTGATGGTGGTGATACTGTTAGAAATCCTTGCACAACCGCAGCGCGTCGTAGATCGCGGCGTGTGTATTACGCTGAGCCACGCAATCGCCGATACGGAACAGCAAGTAGCCGTCGCCCGTGGTGCTCAACGATGGTTGCGGCTTGATCGCGAACAAGGCTTCGATGTCCATCTGGCCTTTGTTGCGCGAGCCTTCCTTCAACGCGTAGTAGATTTCTTCGTCCGGACGCACGCCGTTTTCCACCACCACCTGGTCGACCACCCGCTCCTCTTTGGCGCCGGTGTATTCGTTTTCCAGCACCGCCACCAGCTTGTCGCCTTCGCGGTAGACCTTCTCCAGCATCATGTCGCCGGTCATGATCACTTCTTTGGGGTACATGCTGCGGTAGTAAGTCGGGAACGACGTACCGCCGATGGCCACGCCCGGTTTGATGTCGTCGGTGACGATCTCGACCTGGCTGCCCTTGTCGGCGAGGAAGTCGGCCGTCGACATCCCGGTGAACTCGCAGATGGTGTCGTAGACCAGCACGTTCTTGCCCGGCGCAACCTTACCGTCAAGGATGTCCCAGCTGCTGACCACCAGGCCTTCAGCCGCGCCCCAGTGTTCGTTCTGCTCCAGGAACGGATGACCGCCGACGGCGAGTACCACCACGTCCGGACGCAGGTCGAGAATGGTCGCCGCATCCGCCGCCACGCCCAGGCGCAGATCGACTTTCAAGCGCGCCAGTTCCAGTTGGAACCAGCGGGTGATACCGGCGATCTGATCCCGCTGTGGAGCTTTCGACGCGGTAGTGATCTGCCCACCGATGAATTCTTTCTTCTCAAACAGGGTCACGTCGTGGCCACGTTCGGCCGACACGCGAGCCGCTTCCATCCCGGCAGGACCGGCACCGACCACCACGACTTTGCGCTTCACACCGGTCGATTTCTCGATGATGTGCGGCACGCCCATGTATTCACGGGAAGTCGCGGCGTTCTGGATGCACAAGACGTCCAGGCCCTGGTACTGACGGTCGATGCAGTAGTTGGCGCCGACACACTGTTTGATCTGGTCGACCTGGCCCATTTTGATCTTGGCGATCAAATGCGGGTCAGCGATGTGGGCGCGGGTCATGCCGACCATGTCGACGTAGCCGCCCTCCAGAATACGGGTCGCCTGGTTCGGGTCCTTGATGTTCTGCGCGTGCAGCACAGGTGCCTTGACCACTTCCTTGATACCGGCCGCCAGATGCAGGAACGGCTCCGGTGGATAACTCATGTTGGGGATAACGTTGGCCAGGGTGTTGTGGGTGTCGCAACCCGAGCCGACCACACCGATGAAGTCGATCATGCCGGTGTCGTCGTAGTACTTGGCGATCTGCTTCATGTCCTCATGGGACAAGCCATCCGGGTGGAATTCATCACCGCACAGACGGATGCCGACGCAGAAGTCCGGACCCACTTCCTTGCGCACAGCCTTGATCACTTCCAGGCCGAAACGCATGCGGTTCTCGAAGCTGCCGCCCCATTCGTCGGTACGCTTGTTGACCCGCGGGCTCCAGAACTGGTCGATCATGTGCTGGTGCACGGCCGACAATTCGACGCCGTCCAGGCCACCGGCCTTGGCCCGCGCCGCAGCACTGGCGTAGTTGCCGATCACCCGCCAGATTTCTTCCGGCTCGATGGTCTTGCAGGTCGCACGGTGCACCGGCTCACGGATGCCCGACGGCGACAGCAGGGTTGGCCAGTGCTCGCCGTCCCAACGGGAACGACGGCCCATGTGGGTAATCTGGATCATGATCTTGGCGCCATGCTTGTGCATGGCATCGGCCAGGTTCTGGAAGTGCGGAATGATCCGGTCGTCCGCCAGGTTCACCGACTTCCACCAGCCTTGCGGGCTGTCGATGGCCACGCTGGAGGAGCCGCCGCAAATCGCCAGGCCGATCCCGCCCTTGGCTTTCTCTTCGTAATACTTGACGTACCGGTCGGTGGTCATGCCGCCGTCGGTGGCATAGACCTCAGCGTGCGCGGTGCTGAGCACGCGGTTGCGGATGGTCAGTTTGCCAATTTGAATTGGCTGGAACATTGCTTCGAAAGCCATGGCGGGTTCCTCGACTTACAACGGCTTGACGGTGAACAAGCCGTCTTCGTGGCCCTCTTCGGAGCCACCGTAGACTTGTTCGGCCACGGTGCGGATCTTGCTGCCGCGAGCGGCGAGGATCTGGTCCATGGCCCCTGCAAACCAGCCGGTGAACATGTAGTCGACCTTGCGCCCGACCTTGCCGTACACATAGACGAATGCCGAGTGTTCGAGCTTGACGCTGGCGGTGCCTTTGTCGAGGTCGATGTCCTGGATCTTGAACAGGCCCCAGCCGCGCTGCGACAGGCGCTTCATGTAGTGCTCGAACACCGCGACGCCTTCCAGGCCGTGGCATTCGGCTTCTTTTTCACACCAGTGCCAGGCGGACTTGTAGCCGGCCTTGTAGAGGATTTCGGCGTAGGCTTCAGCGCCCAGCACTTCCTCGATGCCCATGTGGTTGTTGACGAAGAAATGCCGTGGCACATACAGCATCGGCAGGGCGTCGGAGGTCCAGACACCGGTTTCGCTGTCGACTTCGATTGGCAATTGCGGGGCGATCTTGGCCATGGAAACTTAACTCCAGAAAATTCGTTGTGTTGCCCGCTGCACGGACGGCAGCGGGAAATGATTCAGAAGTGCGGCGGCTTATTCGCCCCAGACATCTTTCAAGACGTTCACCCAGTTCTCGCCCATGATCTTGCGTACCACACGCTCGGAGTGGCCGCGCTTGAGCAGGGTCTCGGTCAGGTTCGGGAACTCGCCCACGGTGCGGATGCCCAGCGGGTTGATGATCTTGCCGAAGCTGGTCAGACGGCGGGCGTAGCCCTTGTCGTGGGTCAGGTATTCGAAGAAGTCCTGGCCATGGCCCTGGGTGAAGTCGGTGCCGATGCCAATGGCGTCTTCGCCGACGATGTTCATTACGTACTCGATGGCTTCGGCGTAGTCGTCGATGGTCGAATCGATGCCCTTGGCCAGGAACGGCGCGAACATGGTCACGCCGACAAAGCCGCCGTGGTCGGCAATGAACTTGAGTTCTTCATCGGACTTGTTGCGCGGGTGCTCCTTGAGCCCCGACGGCAGGCAGTGGGAGTAGCAGACCGGCTTCTTCGATTCGAGGATGACTTCTTCGGAAGTCTTGGAGCCGACGTGGGACAGGTCGCACATCACGCCAGCCCGGTTCATCTCGGCAACGATTTCGCGACCGAAGCCCGACAGGCCGCCGTCACGCTCGTAGCAACCGGTGCCCACCAGGTTCTGGGTGTTGTAGCACATCTGCACGATACCGACGCCAAGCTGCTTGAAGACTTCGACATAGCCGATCTGGTCTTCAAAGGCGTGGGCATTCTGGAAGCCGAAAAGGATGCCGGTCTTGCCCTGCTCCTTGGCTTTACGGATGTCGGCGGTGGTGCGGACCGGAATCACCAGGTCGCTGTTCTCGCGGATCAGCTTCTGGCTCGCGGCGATGTTGTTAACGGTGGCCTGAAAGCCCTCCCACACCGACACGGTGCAGTTGGCCGCGGTCAAACCGCCCTTGTGCATGTCTTCGAACAGTTCACGGTTCCACTTGGCAATAATCAGCCCGTCGATAACGATGCTGTCGGCGTGCAATTCGGCTGGGCTCATCAGGCTGTCCCCTTATTAGCGATTCATGCGCCGAATCGTCTGCCGGCGCTTTGGGGCCAGCATATGCCTAGGTGCCTAAGCAGCCGGGTGCAAAAACGACAGGGGAATTGCCGAAAGCGTCAATCCGCGACAAAGGGTCGTCGCCAGGCACAATCACCGACCTGTTCAAGGCCTTCGGCTTGGGCCAGAATTCGCCGAATCAATGGAATAGAGCGGCGACCTGAATGAAATCCATCCTTCTGGCTTTGGCACTGATTGCGACCGGCGTACACGCAGCCGAGGTGTCCGACGACAACCCGTGCGACAAAGTCGAAAACGACGTCCAGACCCTGGAATGCTCGGTCTTCAGCAAAACCACCGCCGAAGACCTGCTCAAGGAAAACCTCCAGGGCCTGACCGAGCGCATGCAGTCGCAGTACGGCAAAAACCCGTCGCAACTGGCCGACATCACCGCCAAACTCAAGGCCGCCCAACAGCAATGGCTGAAGACCCGCGACGCAGACTGCGCCGTCGAAGCCTTCCCGGCCACCTCTGGCAGCAAGGCATTCACCATTGCCCAGAACGATTGCATTGCGCGAATGAGCGACGAGCGGTCGGAGTTTTTGGAGTCGATTGGGCAGGAATAGTCCTGAATGTCCCGCTGAAAGCTGGCACTACCACCAGCTTCCAATCGCCAAAAAACCCTTTTCCTACAAAGCACTCTGATCTGACCTACAGCTCCTGTCCAAGGCCGCTGCTCTGCGGACTTTTCACGCAACATGCCGACAAATGTTGTTGATGGCCAACCATAAAAATATAAGTAAATATTCGCAAATCTTATAAAAGACTTATATTATTCCATGAACAGCATTCACTGGACTCGAAAGGCCGTTAAGCAACTCTTGAGATTGCATTCCGTTCACCAAATTCAGGTTCGTGATGCCATCACGGCGCTCGCTGACATGCCTGACGTGAGTCAGGTCAAGGCACTCGTTGGTCATGACTTCGCTTATCGACTGCGCGTCGGTAACTACAGGGTCATGTTCAACTGGGATGGCGCGATCAAAGTGGTCAGTATTCAAGAGGTCAAAAAACGCGATGAACGCACCTACTGACGTTCAAATCATCAACGACGAAAACGGCAACCCCGCATTCGTGGTCATCCCCTATGCGCAATATGTCGCGCAAAGGATTGAGCCAGACCTGATCCCCCACGAGGTGGTCAGCCGTATCGTCGATGGAGCCACGCCCATCCGCGCCTGGCGCGAACACTTGAACCTTACCCAGGATGAAGTGGCCAAACGCATGGGTATTTCTCAACCCGCATTCGCCCAACAGGAAACAGTCGCCAAGCCCCGTAAAGCCACTCGCGAAAAAATCGCCTCGGCATTTGGCATCACCGCCAGTCAACTCGAGCTGTAAGCTGCATGCCATCAGCCAGTAAAGGGATTCAACATGAAAGTCTGCGGCATCGAAATCAAAGGCAGCGAAGCGATCATCGCCCTCGCCTCACTCGACTGCCTGGCGCTCGGCCACGTGGCCCTGGCCACCAAGAAAATCGCCTTGGACGATGACGACGAAGCCGCCAACGTCAAAGTGTTCGCCGCTCAGGTCGCTTCGTTTGTCCGTGAGAATTCCATCGACCGCATTGCGATCAAGAAGCGCAGCAAGAAAGGCGAGTTCGCTGGCGGGCCGACCACGTTCAAGATCGAAGGGGTTTTCCAGTTGCTGGAGAATTGCGAGGTGACCTTGCTGTCGCCGCAGACCATCAATGCCCAGGCCAAGAAGCACAATTTTGAGCTGCCGGGGACGCTGAACAAGTATCAGCATGAGGCGTTCAAGGCGGCGTGTTCGGCTTTGATGAAGAAGTAAGCAGATTCAAAAAGATCCATCCGGCGCCAGATCCACGCTGGCGCCCTTTTGTACCTTCCCCCACCGCTGCTCTTAAACAGACACAACCCTGTCATTTATGAGAGTTAGCAGGCTAAAAACCAAGCGCATACATTGGAACTTTCCTTAAGCGCTCGACAATCACATGACCGACCTCCTGCAGACCAACATTCACCATGCCACCCCAACCCTGATGGCACAGGACCCGCGCCGCCAGTCGATTCGTAGCGTGGCCTACTACCGGGCCCACCTGGAACAAACGCCTGAACCGCATATCAATCGCCAGGCTTACAACCCGAACGGGCACCTGAGCGCCGGCTGGGACCCACGACTATGGCCAACGCAAGGCCAGCCTAATCTGACCATGGTGTACGGCCTCTCCGGCGAGCCATTACTGAACAGCAGCGTTGATGCCGGCTGGAGAGCAAGACTGCCGGGGGCCAGAGGCGAGATTCGATTCGAGTGGGATGGTCGACAAAATCAACGTCAGATCGAGTACGACAACCTGTTACGCCCGATCGCCATCTCAGAGCAAGCTGTCAACGCTGCCTCTGCCACGACTGAGCGGATGGTCTATGCCGATAGCCACGCCGAGTACAGCTCACATAATCAGTGCGGACGCCTGATTCGCCACGACGACACGGCTGGCTGCCTGCATCTCAATGAATACAGCCTTGCGGGCACCCGGCTAAGCGAATCCCGGCAATTCATGAACGACCTGTCAGTTGCCAGTTGGCCAGAGCGCTTGACTGACCGCGACAGCAAACTCGAAGCCGAAAGTGAAACCACCCAATGGCGCTTCAACACCCTGGGCGACCTGTTGACCCAGACCGATGCACGGGAGAACCAAAGACAATTGGGCTATGACGTCGCAGGCCAGCTCACACAGGTAATCCTCAAACGCAGACATCTGCCGGTCAAAACGCTACTCAGGAACAGGCGCTACAGCGTCAGTGGTCAGATCAAACAAGAAATCGCGGGTAATGGTGTGACGACAACCCGCCGTTATGACGTTCAAAGCGATCGCCTGTTGCAACTCACCGCAAGTCGTCCAGGCCATGCGCTCCAGGACCTTGCCTACACCTACGATCCTGTCGGCAATATCACCCGGATCCGGGACTCGGCCACAGCTATACGCTACTTCAGGAACCAGCGTACTGACCCCGCCAACCACTATCGATATGACACGCTTTCTCAATTGGTAGAGGCAAGCGGTCGCGAATCCGTTGCCGCGAGCCAGGGTCCCTTAACGCGCCCGTCGCAATCGACAGTGACAAGTAGCTACAAACAGACATTCTCATATGATCCCGCAGGAAATCTACAAACCCTCGTCCATGAAGGTCTTCGAGGTTACACCCGTGAGATGGTGACCAAGTCTTCAAGTAACCGCAGCTTGCCCAAACCGCCGGCAGGTGAGCCGGACTTCATCAGGAGCTTCGACAGCAACGGCAACTTGCTGGTCCTGTCACCCGGCTCACAGGCCATGCATTGGGATAGCCGCAACCAATTGAGCCAGGTCATCCAAGTCATCAGAGATGGGGTACCGAATGACGATGAATGCAATCGCTACGATGCTCACGGCCAGCGGCTACGCAAGGTGCTCCATCGCAAAGCAAAATCTGTGACCTTGGCCAGCGAAGTACGTTATCTGCCCGGGCTGGAGATCCATTACAACGGTCGCGAAGAAGTACGGTATGTCGTGAATGTTGACGCTGGAGATTGCAACGCGCGGGCTTTGCATTGGCACGACGATCCGCCCGAAGGCATTGCCAACGGCCAGATCCGTTACAGCCTGGGCGATCACTTTGGATCCTGCACGCTGGAACTGGACGAGGATGCCGCGCTGATAAGCCAGGAGGGTTACTACGCTTTTGGTGGCACCGCTTGGTGGCTCGCTCGAAGTGACGCCGAGGCCAATTACAAGACAATCAGGTACTCCGGAAAAGAACGGGATGCCACCGGACTTTATTACTATGGACTTCGTTATTACGCACCCTGGTTACAGCGCTGGATCAACCCGGATCCGGCGGGTGACATCGATGGGCTCAACCACTACAGGATGGTTCGAAACAATCCGCTGCGATTCAAGGACAGCCAAGGCCTTGCGCCGGTTGAGCCCGTCAATGAATACGAAAGGAAAATGGTCGCTGCTGGGCAGGCGATACTTTATCGGCGTGCCAACGACTTGCCCGAGGACCAGCGACGCGAATTCCAGAACGACTTTTCAGCCATGGTCGACTTTACAAAAAATGCGATTTCAGCGCTCGCAGGTCCAGATCGGACACCTTCGACTCAAGAAAAATTAAGAAATATTTTCGGCCCCAGCATGGATGAGGAACACCTGAACATCGCGGCAGATGCAGCCAGGAAAAAACTTAAGAAAAACCTTCGTGGTGCATTAAAGGATCAAGCTAAAGGTGTTCGATTTGTCTTTACCGATAACAATCCGCTAAAACCTGAACAGCGGGCGCATTGGGAAAAATCAACGTCTCAAGGGATTAACGCTATCTATTTGAACCTCAATGGCCGTGAACAATCACCACCACTTAACGCTGCGACAATTTTTCACGAGCTCAGCCATGTTCATGCCAAGACAAAAGACTTCTGGTACTTGTTTTCCGACTCATCACCTGGCGATACAGGAGAGATGATTGATGCAAATATCAATGCGGCACTTCGGAGATCTTTAACGATTGCCACAAACGGTCCCGATTTATCAAAAATCAAACAAAAGAGCCGCCATGTAGCGGCGAAGCTCATCGAACGGGAACAAATAGAATCCCGGTCACTAGAAAGTCAGGCATGGAATGCACAAATAGCAATCACCACTCACAACGCTGACAGTCTGACCGCTCTAGCCCTCCAGTTCAGGTCCCCGCAGTTGCACTAAACAACCGGCGCCTCTGTGGGAGGGGGTTGCGGCACATCGGCACCTTGCCGACCGCCAACACTGCGCCGATCCTCCCGCGGACAGCGCTCATACTTCGCCCGATAACTGCGGGTGAAGTACGACGGCGATTCAAACCCGCAGGCAATGCTCACCTCCAGCACGCTCATGTCGGTCTGGCGCAGCAACTGCCGGGCTTTTTCCAGCCTCAGTCGCAGGTAGAAATTGCTCGGCGTGTCGTTCAGGTGCAAACGGAATAAACGCTCCAGCTGCCGCCGCGTCACCTTGATCGATTCCGCCAGTTCCAGCGTGCTCAGGGGCGGTTCGCTGTGCTGTTCCATCTCGCCGATTACGTGCACCAGTTTCTTGTTGCTGATGCCATAGCGCGTGGCGACTTCCATGCGCTGGTGGTCTTTGCGCGGGCGGATGCGGCCGAGCACGAATTGTTCGCTGACCTGGATCGCCAGTTCCGGGCCGTGGGCCTGGGCGATCAGATCCAGCATCAGGTCAATGGAAGCGGTACCGCCGGCGGAGGTGATGCGGCGGCGGTCGATCTCGAACAGCTCCTGGGTGACGCTGAGTTGTGGATAGGATTCCTTGAAGGCGTCGATGGCTTCCCAGTGCAGGGTCAGGCGATGGCCGTCGAGCAGGCCGGCTTCGGCGAGGATGAAACTGCCGGTGTCGATGGCGCCGAGGGTCACGCCTTCGTTGTCCAGGCGGCGCAGCCAGTGTTCCAGCGCCGGGGTGGTGAACTTCAGGGGTTCGAACCCGGCGACCACCAGCAGTGTCGCGCCTTTCTTGAGCGGCTCCAGCGCCGCATCGGCGTTGACCGACATGCCATTACTGGCCAGCACCGCCCCGCCATCGGCGCTCAGCACATGCCAGCGATAGAGCTCGCCGCGAAAGCGATTGGCGACCCGCAACGGCTCGATGGCCGAGATAAATCCGATGGCCGAGAAACCCGGCATCAACAAGAAGTAGAAATCCTGGGACATGGAGCGCACTCGCTTAGCAGGTAACAAGAGGCCAGGTAACGAGAGGGCGGGCAGCGTAGGGATGTTGATACGCCAGTTGCGAGCGGCATTCAAGAGCACAGGTCGCTGCAGTGCAAGAGCTGGTCGCCGCAGTGCGCTTTCATCGGTGCTTTGCTGCGTAACTTGGCATCACCGGCGCATCAGACACCGGAACTCACAATAAACGAACTGCCGAGGAACCTGAGATGAAACGACTGATCAGCAGCTGTGTTCTTGCACTCAGTGGTACCGCTTTGCTGAGCGCCAGTGTCATGGCCGCCGAACCTGCCGCGTGCCAGAACGTGCGCATGGGTGTAGTGAACTGGACCGACGTGATCGCCACCAGTGCCATGACCCAGGTATTGCTCGATGGCCTCGGCTACAGCACCAAACAAACCAGCGCCTCCCAGCAAATCATCTTCGCCGGGATCCGCGACCAGCGTCTGGACCTGTTCCTCGGCTACTGGAACCCGCTGATGACCCAGACCATCACCCCGTTCGTCGACGCCAAACAGGTCAAGGTGCTTGAAGCGCCAAGCCTGCAGGACGCCCGCGCGACCCTCGCCGTGCCGACCTACCTCGCCGACAAGGGCCTGAAAACCTTCGCTGACATCGCCAAATTCGAAAAAGAACTGGGTGGCAAGATCTACGGCATCGAGCCTGGCTCGGGCGCCAACACCCAGATCAAGGCGATGATCTCCAAGAACCAGTTCGGCCTCGGCAAGTTCCAGTTGGTCGAGTCCAGCGAAGCCGGCATGCTCGCTGCCGTGGATCGTGCCGTGCGTCGCAACGAAGCTGTGGTGTTCTTCGGCTGGGCGCCGCACCCGATGAACGTCAACGTGAAAATGGCCTACCTCACCGGCAGTGAAAACGCCCTTGGGCCGGACGAAGGCAAGGCCACGGTGTGGACCGTCACTGCGCCGACATACGCCGAGCAATGCCCGAACATCGGTCGCCTGCTGAGCAACCTGACGTTCACCGCCGAAGACGAGAGTCGGATGATGCAGCCACTGCTGGATCACAAGGACGCTTTCGAGTCGGCCAAACAATGGATCAAGGATCACCCGCAGGACAAAAAGCGCTGGCTTGAAGGCGTCACCACCTTCGATGGCAAACCGGCCGCTGAAAACCTGCAACTGACCAGTAAATAAACCCGATAGAACCACCGACTCGCAGCCCCAACGGGCTGCGAACGGGACCACCACGCCCGGCCAAAACCAAAAACTCGCCTGTAAGGAACTGCCTCATGAACCACGACGTCATCATCACCTGCGCACTCACCGGTGCTGGCGACACGACCGCCAAGAGCCCACACGTGCCGGTCACCCCGAAACAGATCGCCGCTGCCGCCGTGGAAGCCGCCAAGGCCGGCGCCACCGTGGTTCACTGCCATGTGCGTGACCCGCAAACCGGCAAGTTCAGCCGTGACGTGGCGCTGTACCGCGAAGTGATGGAGCGCATCCGCGAGGCGGACGTGGACATCATCGTTAACCTCACCGCCGGCATGGGCGGCGACCTGGAGATCGGTGCCGGCGAGAACCCGATGGAGTTCGGCCCGAATACCGACCTGGTCGGCCCGCTGACCCGCCTGGCCCACGTCGAAGAACTGCTGCCGGAAATCTGCACCCTCGACTGCGGCACCCTGAACTTCGGCGACGGCGACACCATTTACGTCTCCACCCCGGCGCAACTGCGTGCCGGTGCCAAACGCATTCAAGAGTTGGGCGTTAAAGCCGAGCTGGAAATCTTCGACACCGGCCACCTGTGGTTCGCCAAGCAGATGATCAAGGAAGGCCTGCTCGACAACCCGTTGTTCCAGCTGTGCCTGGGCATCCCGTGGGGCGCGCCGGCGGACACCACCACCATGAAAGCCATGGTCGACAACCTGCCGGCGGACGCGGTCTGGGCCGGCTTCGGTATCGGTCGCATGCAGATGCCGATGGCGGCGCAAGCGGTGTTGCTCGGCGGCAACGTGCGGGTCGGGCTGGAAGACAACCTGTGGCTGGACAAGGGCGTGCTGGCGACCAACGGCCAACTGGTCGAGCGCGCCGGCGAAATCCTCAGCCGCCTCGGCGCCCGCGTCCTGACCCCTGCTGAAGGCCGGGCAAAAATGGGCCTGACCAAGCGCGGTTGACCCTTACACACTTTCCCCCTGTGGGAGCGAGCCTGCTCGCGATAGCGGTTTACCTGCCTCAATTGATGCATCGGATGTACCGACGCCATCGCGAGCAGGCTCGCTCCCACAGTTTTTTCCGAGCCAAATTCAGGAAGTCGCCATGAGCTTTATCACCGAAATCAAAACCTTCGCAGCGCTGGGCAGTGGTGTCATCGGCAGCGGTTGGGTGTCCCGTGCCCTCGCCCATGGTCTGGATGTAGTGGCCTGGGACCCGGCCCCCGGCGCCGAAGCCGCCTTGCGCAAACGCGTCGCCAATGCCTGGGGCGCGCTGGAGAAACAAGGCCTGGCGCCGGGTGCATCGCAGGATCGCCTGCGTTTTGTCGCGACCATCGAAGAGTGCGTGCGCGATGCCGATTTCATCCAGGAAAGCGCCCCGGAGCGACTGGAGCTGAAACTGGACCTGCACAGCAAAATCAGCGCCGCAGCCAAGCCCAATGCCTTGATCGGTTCCAGCACCTCCGGCCTGCTGCCGAGCGAGTTCTACGAGAGTGCCACGCACCCTGAGCGTTGCGTGGTCGGTCACCCGTTCAACCCGGTTTACCTACTGCCGTTGGTGGAAGTGGTCGGCGGCAAAAACACCGCCCCTGAAGCGGTGCAAGCGGCCATGAAGGTCTATGAATCCCTGGGGATGCGCCCGCTGCACGTGCGCAAGGAAGTGCCGGGTTTCATCGCCGACCGCCTGCTCGAAGCGCTGTGGCGTGAGGCGCTGCACCTGGTCAACGACGGCGTGGCGACCACCGGCGAAATCGACGATGCAATCCGTTTCGGCGCCGGCTTGCGCTGGTCGTTCATGGGCACCTTCCTGACCTACACCCTGGCCGGTGGCGATGCCGGCATGCGCCACTTCATGGCGCAGTTCGGCCCGGCATTGCAATTGCCGTGGACCTACCTGCCGGCGCCGGAGCTGACCGACAAGCTGATCGACGACGTGGTCGATGGCACCAGCGATCAACTGGGCAAACACAGCATTTCGGCGCTGGAGCGCTATCGTGATGATTGCCTGCTGGCAGTGCTGGAGGCGGTGAAGACCACCAAAGAGAAGCATGGGATGGCCTTCAGCGAGTAATCAGTCAGCAGGCCCGGCCCCTTCGCGAGCAGGCTCGCTCCCACAGCTTATGCGCGGTCCTTGTGGGAGCGAGCCTGCTCGCGAAAGCGGCAGTCCAGTCACTCTAAAAATTGGATCAAAACCATGCCCACCCTCACCACCTACCAAACCACCATCATCCCCGACTGGGTCGACTACAACGGCCACCTGCGCGACGCCTTCTACCTGCTGATTTTCAGCTACGCCACCGATGCCCTGATGGATCGCCTGGGCCTGGACAGCAACAGCCGCGACGCCAGCGGCAACTCACTGTTCACCCTCGAACTGCACCTGAACTACCTGCACGAAGTGAAGCTCGACGCCCAAGTCGAAGTGCACACCCAAATCATTGCCCACGACAGCAAGCGCGTGCACCTCTATCACAGCCTGCATCTGGTCGGTGATGCCCAGGAACTTGCTGGCAACGAACAGATGCTGCTGCACGTGGATCTCGCCGGGCCGCGTTCGGCGCCGTTCAGCGAACAGTCCTTGAGCCGGCTGCAAGCCATCGTCGCCGAACAGGCGGACCTGCCAACGCCCGACTACATTGGCCGAGTGATCGCATTACCCCCAAAAAAATAACAAGGAGATCGCCATGAACACCGCCGCAGCATTTGCCGACTTTCGTACCTATCCGTTGATCAGCGCGCTGACTGGCGTGCAGACCCTGGCGGACCGTGTTCTCGTGAAATGGGCCGACAATCGCGTCAGCCCTTTCCACCATCAATGGCTGCGGGATAACTGCCCGTGCCCGCAGTGCGTCTACACCGTGACCCGCGAGCAAGTGCTGGAAATCGTCGATGTGGCTCAAGATCTGATGCCCGATAACGCCAGTATCGACGGCGATGGCTGTTTGTCGGTTGATTGGCAGGACGGCCACTCAAGCCGTTTCGACCCTGGCTGGCTGCGCGCCCATGCCTATGACGACGAATCCCGCGCCGAGCGTCAGGCACGCAAGCCTAAAGCCAGGCTCTGGCACAGCGATTTGCAGTTGCCGGTGTTCGAGTATCAAGCGCTGATGAACGACTCCGATGCCTTGTTGCAATGGTTGTTGGCGGTGCGAGATGTCGGATTGACCCAGGTCCGTGGCGTGCCTACCGAGCCCGGTTCCCTGAAGCTGATCGCCCAACGGATTTCCTTCATCCGCGAGAGCAATTTCGGCGTGCTGTTCAACGTGCAATCCAAGGCCGACGCCGACAGCAACGCCTACACCGCCTTCAACCTGCCACTGCACAGCGATTTGCCGACCCGGGAGCTGCAACCGGGGCTGCAGTTTTTGCATTGCCTGGTCAATGACGCCGAGGGTGGCGAGAGCATTTTTGTCGATGGTTTTGCCATTGCCGACGCCTTGCGCCGGGAAGATCCGGAGGCTTTCAAAAGCCTCTGCGAAATCCCCGTGGAGTTTCGCAACAAGGACCGTCACAGCGACTACCGCTGCCTGGCACCGATCATTGCCCTGGATGCGTTGGGGCAGGTGTCGGAAATCCGCATGGCGAACTTTTTGCGCGGACCGTTCGATGCCTCGGTGGAGCAGATGCCCAAGCTGTATCAGGCCTACCGGCGCTTTATCGCGATGACCCGCGAGCCTCGATTCAGGTTGATGCAGCGGCTCAATCCCGGTGAGCTGTGGTGCTTCGACAACCGCCGCACCCTGCATGCCCGCAACGCCTTCGACCCCACCACAGGCGCCCGGCATTTCCAGGGCTGCTATGTCGACCGGGATGAGTTGTTGTCGCGGATTCTGGTGTTACAGCGCTAGACCGCGTCATCGTTCTTCGCGAGCAAGCCCGCTCCCACATTCGATCGCATTCCTCTGGGAGAACTCGCTCAACTGTGGGAGCGGGCTTGCTCGCGAAGGCGGTATATCAATCAACACAAAACCCACTGAATCACAGACAAAAAAAGCCCCGATCAAGCCGTGACAGGATCGAGGCAGAGGGTACTGTTGAGGAGCTGCCGTGCGAGGGTGACCAAACCTTCGTGAAGCGAGCTGAGTCCAGTGTGCCCACTCCCCCGCGGGCCAGGTTAGCCGAAAACGACATGTTCATAACCAATTGAGCCATTGCGACAATTCGTCCTTGCCGACACCCGGCACCCCTACCAGAATCGAACCACGACACCGTTCCCTGAAGAAGGATTGCGTCATGATGCACGCCGATTTGATAGACCAGGAAGACCTGTTGGGCCAGCTCAAGTCGTTGGGGTTCAACGTGCCCAGTGGAGCCACCGCCGAGCAGGCTTGCGAGTGCGTGGTAAGGGGCTTGGACGATGCCCGGGCGTATGAACTTCGCAAGATGGTCAAGGAGATGTACACCAGTAGCGCGACGATCCTGCCAGCAGTGCGCCAGGCCATCGACAAACAATTGCTGCCGGCGTTGTCGGAGTACCAGCAAAGCCATCGCACTTGAGCGTTTGCTAGAGTGTCGGCCTGTTTGGCAACTGCGAGCAAACGCTGATGTTTCGAATCCAACACTGCCAGTCCAGCGAACAAGCGGGCTGGCTGCTTTTGCGTCAGGCCCTCTGGCCGGATGCTTCCGAACAGGAGCATCGGGATGAGATCGGCCACCAGCTGAGCGAGCCGCAACGCTACATCAACTTCATTGCTTACGACTGTCGGGAGCAACCCGTTGGATTGGTCGAAGCCTCATTGCGTCGCGACTACGTAAATGGCACCGACAACTCTCCGGTGGTGTTCCTGGAAGGTATCTACGTAGTGCCCCAGCAGCGCCGCCAAGGCTTGGCCGCACAGCTAATCGACATTGTGGCGCAATGGGGACGAGAACAGGGCTGCGTACAAATGGCCTCCGACACCGAGCTCGACAATCTGCTGAGCCAGAAGACGCACAAGGCGCTCGGTTTCGAGGAAACCGAGCGCGTCGTATTTTTCAAACGCCAGCTCTGACTAGAGCCTTACACTGGCAAACGTCGACTCATTGCGCGCCTGGCTCAGCGCCGACAACGGCCCGGACAACGGTGACAGCACCAGCGCTTGCGGCAAAGGCATCATCGCCACTTGTTGGGTGGTGTTGGACCCTACGCGTTCGTCACGCGGCGGAATGCCGAAGTATTCGCGGTAGCACTTGGAGAAGTGCGGCGTGGACACGAAGCCACAGACCGACGCCACTTCGATGATCGACATCGGCGTTTGCTTGAGCAGCTGGCGCGCGCGGATCAAGCGCAGCTTCAGGTAGTAACGCGACGGCGAACAGTGCAAGTATTTCTGGAACAACCGCTCGAGCTGACGACGGGACACCGCGACATACACCGCCAGTTCGTCGAGGTCGATCGGCTCTTCGAGGTTGGCTTCCATCAACGCGACGATTTCCTGCAACTTCGGCTGGTTGGTGCCGAGCATGTGCTTGAGCGGCACACGCTGGTGATCCTGCTCGTTGCGGATGCGCTCGTAGACGAACATTTCCGAAATGGCCGCCGACAGCTCACGGCCGTGATCGCGGCTGATCAAGTGCAGCATCATGTCCAGCGGCGCGGTACCGCCGGAGCTGGTGAACCGGTTACGGTCGAGGGTGAACAAGCGGGTGCTCATCGCTACACGCGGGAAAGCTTCCTGCATCGCCGCCAGGCATTCCCAGTGCACGCTGCAATCAAAACCGTCGAGCAGGCCGGCGCAGGCCAGGGCCCAACTGCCGGTGCACACCGCGCCGAGGCGGCGGGACTGGCGGGCCTGGCTTTGCAGCCATGACACGTGTTCGCGGGTAACAGTGCGCTGGATGCCGATGCCGCCGCACACGATGACGGTGTCCATTGGCGGGGCTTTGTGCATGGAGGCGTCGGGGGTGATCTGCAGGCCGTCACTGGCCCAGACCTGGCCGCCATCGACGGTGAGGGTGGTCCAGCGATACAGCTCGCGACCGGACAACTGGTTGGCCATGCGCAGGGGTTCCACTGCGGAGGCCAGAGAAATCAGCGTGAAATTGTCCAGCAGCAGAAAGCCGATGGATTGAGGCGCACGGTTCTGGGGTTGGGCCCCGGAGTTGAACGTCGTCATCGCGGTATCTCCTCACACAAAGCGGGTGATGGCCTCAGGCGGAGGCTCTTTTTATTGCCATCGTTCTCGCGTGGGAGACGGGCTTTGTAATGACAGAGCAATTGCCATGCCTAAATTTGAATGCGCGTTCAATAACTCCTAAAAACGACGTCGGAATGTGTCTATATATGTCTTGCAAGGCGTGGGGATTTAAATGGCCATCAGGACTGGCAAGCACCCCGGCCCACAAGCTGTGAGCAATTCGGTAGCACTTGTGGGAACGGCGTTGCGCCGCGATGGAAAAGAGTGTCACCGCAGGCACGGGTGACGGGCGGTCGAAGGCTGGTTGGCTCTCGATCAGTGGCAAGACAATTTATCTGTGAGCGACGCGCTAAAAGGTGGCGCGTTTTCGAGCTGGTGTTCACTTAGCGCGCAGTTTTGACTGGTCTGGCGCTATCGCGAGCAGGCTCGCTCCCACATTTGGAATGCGCTCCACCTGTGGGAGCGAGCCTGATCGCGAAGAATGCGACTCGGTACTACTGACTCAACACTCCACCGCACTCACCGCCAACCCACCCCGCGATGTCTCCTTATATTTGTCATGCATGTCGGCACCGGTATCGCGCATGGTGCGGATCACCCGATCCAGCGAAATAAAGTGCTGGCCATCACCGCGCAATGCCATTTGCGCAGCGTTGATCGCTTTCACCGCGGCAATCGCGTTGCGCTCGATGCACGGCACCTGGACCAGCCCACCCACCGGGTCGCAGGTCAGGCCGAGGTTGTGTTCCAGACCGATCTCCGCCGCGTTGCACAGTTGCTCTGGTGTAGCACCAAGGATTTCCGCCAGCCCGGCCGCCGCCATGGCGCAGGCCGAACCTACTTCGCCCTGGCAACCGACTTCGGCACCGGAGATCGAGGCGTTCTTCTTGCACAGGATTCCCACTGACGCCGCGCCGAGGAAGTAGTCGACGACATTGGCGTCGGTCACGACCTCGCTGAATTTCATGAAGTAGTGCAGCACCGCCGGAATGATCCCCGCCGCGCCGTTGGTCGGTGCCGTAACCATGCGCCCGCCGGCGGCGTTTTCTTCGTTGACCGCCAGGGCGAACAGGTTGACCCATTCCATGGCGCTCAAGGTCGAGCCGATCACGTTGGGTTTGTTCAGCTCCTGCAGGCTGCGATGCAGTTTCGCCGCACGCCGGCGCACGTTCAGCCCGCCGGGCAGGATGCCTTCGTGTTTCAGGCCCTGTTCAACGCAATCCTGCATGGCGCGCCAGAGCTTCATCAGGCCGCTGCGGATTTCGTCCTCGCTGCGCCACACCCTCTCGTTAGCCATCATTAACTCAGCCACGCGCAGCTTGTGTTTTTTGCACAGTTCCAGCAGCTCGGCCGCACTGGAAAAGTCATATGGCAACACAGTGCGGTCGAGGTCGACGACACCGCTGGAGGCCTGAGCCTCATCGACGACAAAACCGCCGCCGACCGAATAGTAGGTGTCGCGATACAACTCGCCGTCATCACCCTCGACAATCAGGGTCATGGCGTTGGGATGGAATGGCAGGTTCTCATCGATCAGGCGCATGTCCCGGGCCCAGATGAAGGGCACCGGCAAGCGACCGTCGAGCAGCAGCGTATCGGTCTCACGCAGGGTGGCGATACGAATGCCGATTTGCGACGGATCGATCGCATCCGGCCACTCGCCCATCAGGCCCATGATCACGGCATTGTCGCTGCCGTGGCCGATACCGGTGGCCGACAACGAGCCGAACAGCTGGACTTCGACACGCCGCACCTGCTCCAGCAATCCGCGCTCGCGCAAGCCCTGCACGAACAACGCCGCCGCCCGCATGGGCCCCACGGTGTGAGAACTGGAAGGGCCGATGCCGATTTTGAACAGGTCGAAAACACTGATAGCCATTACTGCCGAACTCCTGAATGGGCCCACTGCGCACGCAAAAACGCACGGTGACGGAGCTGCTACGCTCAAGCTGCAATCCGCCGAGATGACCGCATCATCAAGCTTTTATCCAGTTGTTCGACGTCTCTAACCGACGCACTCATGCCCACCAGCGCCGCGTGTCTTTTACGCCGTGTTTTCACCGTTTTTTTGCGGTTCAGAGGGGGAAAACGGGCTGAAAAAATCTGTAAACGACGTCACCGACACTGGATGCGACCATCCCTGTACTGGATACGACGCACCCTGTAGGCGTCAGATTTTCACTGGTACATGATCATATCGACTCGATTGCAAGGCGCAGTGGTAGAGCTGTCTCCAGAACGCCATCCAACCGCAACCTATAAGTGCGGTGGTCCAGTCGGAACACTGCCAAAAAAAACACCAAGGAGTCCATCCATGAAAGGTTCCCCGTCGTTGTTGTTGGCCGCCATGCTTAGTCTGCCGGTTCTGGCGCAAGCCGCAGAACCGGCGCAGTGCAGCACCGTAAACTTCTCCGATGTCGGCTGGACCGACATCACCGCGACAACCGCGACTACCAGCGTCGTGCTCAACGCCCTCGGCTACAAGACCAAGACCACCATGATTTCCGTGCCTGTGACCTACAAGTCCCTGGCCGACGGCAAGAACATGGACGTGTTCCTGGGCAACTGGATGCCGACCATGGAAAACGACATCAAGGCCTATCGCGATGCCGGCACCGTGGAAACCGTGCGTACCAACCTCAAGGGCGCCAAGTACACCCTCGCCGTCCCTCAAGCGCTGTACGACAAGGGGCTGCATGACTTCGCCGACATCGCCAAATTCAAGAAAGAGCTCGACGGCAAGATCTACGGCATCGAACCTGGCAACGACGGCAATCGTCTGATCCAGAGCATGATCGACAAGGATGCCTTCGGCCTGAAGACCGCCGGTTTCAAAGTCGTCGAATCCTCCGAAGCAGGCATGCTGTCGCAGGTCGACCGCGCGCAGAAACGCGACACCGCCGTGGTGTTCCTCGGCTGGGCGCCGCACCCGATGAACAAGCGTTTCAAAATTCAATACCTGACCGGTGGTGATGACTTCTTCGGCCCGGACTTCGGTGCCGCCACCGTGGCGACCAACACCCGCAAGGGCTATGCGCAGGAATGCAGCAACGTCGGCCAGTTGCTCAAGAACCTGGAGTTCACCGTCGACATGGAAAGCTCGCTGATGGGCAACATCCTGGACGACAAGATGAAGCCTGACGCGGCTGCCAAGGCCTGGCTGAAAAACAATCCACAGGTGCTCGATACCTGGCTCGCTGGCGTGACCACCATTGACGGTAAACCAGGCCTGGAGGCCGTGAAAGCCAAACTGGCCAAGTAATCGCTTATGCCGGGCGGCCTCGGCCGTCCGGGCTGTTTATTTCCTTGCATGCGGACGTTCACTACCATGCTGATTGATCAGAAAATCCCTTTAGGCCAGTACATCGCGAGCTTCGTTGAATGGTTGACGCAACACGGCGCCAGCACCTTCGACGCAATCGCCGTGACACTGGAAACGATGATCCACGGCGTGACGTTTGCGCTGACCTGGTTCAACCCGCTGGCACTGATCGGCCTAATCGCACTACTGGCACACTTCATTCAACGCAAATGGGGTCTGACCGCGTTTGTCGTTGCCTCCTTTCTGCTGATCCTCAATCTGGGGTACTGGCAGGAAACCATGGAAACCCTCGCCCAGGTGCTGTTCGCCACCCTGGTCTGCGTGGTCATCGGCGTGCCGCTGGGCATCGTCGCCGCGCACAAGCCGATGTTCTATACTTTAATGCGTCCGGTACTCGATCTGATGCAGACCGTACCGACCTTCGTGTACCTCATTCCTACCCTCACCCTCTTCGGGCTGGGTGTGGTCCCGGGCCTGATCTCCACGGTGGTGTTCGCGATTGCCGCGCCTATCCGCCTGACCTACCTGGGTATCCGCGATGTTCCGGAAGAATTGATGGACGCAGGCAAAGCCTTTGGCTGCTCGCGACGTCAGCTGCTCTCGCGAATCGAACTGCCCCACGCCATGCCAAGCATCGCGGCCGGTATCACCCAGTGCATCATGCTGTCCCTTTCGATGGTGGTGATTGCGGCACTGGTGGGCGCCGATGGCCTGGGCAAACCGGTGGTCAACGCACTGAACACTGCTGATATCGCCCTGGGCTTCGAAGCAGGCCTGGCGATCGTACTGCTGGCGATCATGCTCGACCGTATCTGCAAACAACCCGACGCCAAAGTAGGGGGTGACGCATGAGCATTATTCGCTTCGAGAACGTTGACGTTATCTTCTCCAAGGATCCACGCGAGGCGCTCAAGCTGCTGGATCAAGGCATGACCCGTAACGAGATCCTGAAAAAGACCGGGCAGATCGTGGGGGTCGAAAAGGCCAGCCTGGATATCGAAAAAGGTGAAATCTGCGTACTGATGGGCCTGTCCGGCTCCGGCAAGTCCAGCCTGCTGCGCTGCATCAACGGCCTCAACACCGTCAGTCGCGGCAAGCTGTTCGTCGAGCACGAAGGCAAGCAGATCGACATTGCCTCGTGTACGCCGGCAGAACTGAAAATGATGCGCACCAAGCGCATCGCGATGGTGTTCCAGAAGTTCGCCCTGATGCCCTGGTTGACCGTTCGCGAAAACATCAGCTTCGGCCTGGAAATGCAGGGTCGTCCCGAGAAAGAACGCCGCAAGCTGGTGGACGACAAGCTTGAGCTGGTGGGCCTGACCCAGTGGCGCAACAAGAAACCCAACGAGCTGTCCGGTGGTATGCAACAACGCGTGGGCCTGGCCCGTGCCCTGGCGATGGACGCCGACATTCTGCTGATGGACGAACCGTTCTCGGCACTCGACCCGCTGATCCGCCAGGGCTTGCAGGACGAGCTGCTGGAACTGCAACGCAAGTTGCACAAGACCATCGTCTTCGTGAGCCACGACCTTGATGAAGCGCTGAAACTCGGCAGTCGTATCGCGATCATGAAAGACGGCCGGATCATCCAGTACAGCAAGCCGGAAGAAATCGTCCTCAACCCGGCGGACGACTACGTGCGGACCTTCGTAGCCCACACCAACCCGCTGAACGTGCTGTGCGGCCGCAGCCTGATGCGCAGCCTGGACAACTGCAAACGCATCAACGGTTCGGTATGCCTGGATCCAGGTGGCGATTCGTGGCTGGACCTGGCCGAGGGCAACACCATCAAGGGCGCTCGCCAGAACGGGTCTGCGCTGGACTTGCAGAACTGGGTACCGGGTCAGGCCGTTGAAGGCCTGGGTCGTCGACCAACCCTGGTGGACTCGAACATCGGCATGCGCGATGCGCTGCAGATTCGTTATCAGACCGGCAACAAACTGGTGCTGCACGATAACAACCATGTGGTGGGGATTCTTGGCGACAGCGAGCTGTATCACGCACTGCTCGGCAAGAACCTGGGGTAAGGCAACAGATGCAAAAACGCCGCGAGAGAATCGCGGCGTTTTTGTTAGTGCAGATATAAGACTTGGAATACTGACAACTGTGGCGAGGGAGCTTGCTCCCGTTCGGCTGCGAAGCAGTCGTAGATCCGGATAGTGCGTTCTGCCTGAACTACCGCAGTCTCTGGTTTTGGGGCCGCTTCGCAGCCCAACGGGAGCAAGCTCCCTCGCCACATAAGATCTGCGGTGCAACTGACGCCACCGCAGACCTCACAACTCAGCTATAAACCCGGCCAAGGAGCTGCCGATGGCTTTCAAACTGATCGAGCACGTCACGGGTGATCTGATCCTGGGTGAAACCCATCAAGTCGTAGTCCTGGCTGCCGTTGTGCAGGTACACCTCGGCGCGATAGAAACGCTGACGCGCTTCATCGGCCCGCACCTCATCGATCTGCGCCGACTCGGTCGGCGTGGCCAGGTAGCCATCCAGGCTCACTTCGTAGACGAAAGGGTTGCCCTCTTCCATCTCCACCCGTACGCCCATGCAACGCTTGGACTTGCCCAGCAGCGTCTGCACTTGCAGGCCTTGAGCACGCATTTGCGCCGTCGCATCTTCCAGCGCCGGGCTCACGTGCTTGTCCATGAAGCGCTGCACCACCGACTGGCTTGGTTGCAGGTCCAGTTGGGTCAAGCGCTCACTGAAACCACGACGACCGCGTGCCGCCAGTTCCGCTTGCTCCTGTTCGATCTGCACGTCCTGGCGCATGGCCTTGTGCAAGCCGAACATGAAGAACACCAGCACCACCGAGAACGGCAGGCCGGCCAGCACCACCATGGTTTGCATGGCTTCGAAGTTGCCGGCAAACAGCAGGCCGATGGTCACCAGGGTGATCACTGCCGACCAGAAGATCCGCAGCCAGTGCGGCGCGTCTTCGTCGACGTTGCCGCCCTTGCACGAAAGGTTGGCCATCATCACCGCGCCGGAGTCCGCCGGGGTCAGGAACAGCACGAAACCGACAAAGATCGACACGCCGATCACAACCTTCGACGCCGGGTAATGCTCAAGCAACTGGTAGATCGCCATGGACGGCTGTTCCAGCGCCGTCTTCCCGAGCGCCACCGCCCCATGGTTCATCACCAGGTCCAAAGCCGAGTTACCGAAGATCGACAACCACGCCAGGGTGAAGCCCAGCGGAATCAGGAGCACGCCGGCCACCAGCTCACGCACGGTGCGACCACGGGAAATACGCGCGATGAACATGCCCACGAATGGCGCCCAGGAAATCCACCAGGCCCAGTAGAACAGGGTCCACAGGCCCAGCCAGCGGTCGGACTTCTCGCTGTCGCCTTCGTACACATACAGATCGAAAGTCTTCAGCACCACGCCGTTCAGGTAGTCACCGACGTTCTGTACGAAGCCGTTGAGCAGGTGCAAGGTCGGGCCGAACAACAGGACGAAAATCAGCAGGCCGCTGAACAGCACGATGTTGAGGTTGGACAAACGACGGATGCCGTTTTCCACGCCCGACACAGCGGCGATGGTCGCCACGGTGCTCATCACGATGATCACGATCAGCAGGTTGGTGTTGCTGTGCTCCATGCCGAACAGGTTTTCCAGCCCCGACGACACTTGCAGCGAACCGATCCCCAGGTTCGTCACCAGCCCCAGCAGGGTGACGAACATGCCGAAGCCGTCCACCGCATGCCCGGCCGCGCCCTTGACCCAACGCTCGCCCACCAGCGGATACAACGCCGAACGCAACGCCAGCGGCTGGTTATGCCGGTAGGCAAAGTACGCCACGGCCAACCCCACCAGCGCATAGATCGCCCAGCCATGCAGGCCCCAGTGCAGGAACGTCAGCTGCACCGCCTGACGGGCGGCAAGGTTGCTGGCGGATACGCCTTCCGGCGGGTTGAAGTAGTGGTCCAGCGGCTCGGACGCGCCGAAGTACAGCAGCGAAATGCCGATACCCGACGAGAACAGCATCCCCGCCCAAGCGCCGTAGCTGAAGTCCGGGGTGTCGTCCTTGCTGCCCAGTTTCAGTTTGCCGTAGGACGAAAACGCCAGGCCGACGACAAAAATCAGGTAGGCGGCAATCACCACCATGTAGTACCAGCCGAAGCTGCGGGACAACCAGGCTTGCGCCGTACCCAGCATTCTGCCGGCCTCTTGCGGGGCGATGATCAGAATGGCGGTCAACAACAGAATCAACGCGGTAGAGGTGTAGAACACCCAACCGTTGACCGTCACCTTCTCGGGTGGGGTCTTTATTAGCGAGGCAGAACTCATGGCACAGATGCTCCGGGCAGTGCGAGAGAAGAACGCAAGACAAACGAGTTACCCGACCAATCGGTTAGTGGGCAGCCGACCGGCGGGTGATATAAAGACAGCCCGAAAAAAGCCCGAAACCCCTGGAGCGCCGCAGCGCGTAGGTTTCGAGCAGTTTCGGAAGTCGTTTTTTCCGCAGCTACATGTAGGAAAAATCTGTAGGCAGCGACGATTTGTCGCAGATCTTATTCTTTGTTGATTGAACGTTCAATCAAAACAAAATAGACTGGCCTTCAACCCGGTAGCCGTTCCACGCCCACCGGAAGGCCTAAGGAGATGTGCAAGATGCCCAAGGTCGGTATGCAACCCATCCGCCGCCAGCAATTGATCGAAGCCACTTTGCAGGCAGTCGATCAAGTCGGAATGGGAGACGCCAGCATTGCGCTGATCGCCCGTTTGGCCGGTGTCTCGAATGGCATCATCAGTCACTACTTTCAGGACAAGAACGGCCTGATTGCCGCCACCATGGGGTACCTGATGACCGTCCTCAGCGAGAACGTCACCCTGCGCCGACAGGCGCTGACAGATGGCAGCCCGCGGGCACATCTGCAGGTGATCATCGAGGGCAACTTCGACGCCAGCCAGGTCAATGGCCCGGCAATGAAAACCTGGCTGGCCTTCTGGGCCACCAGCATGCACCAGCCGTCTTTGCACAGGTTGCAGCGGATCAACGATCACCGCCTGTATTCCAACCTGTGCTGCCAGTTCCGCCGCGTGCTGCCGCTCAATGATGCGCGCAGTGCCGCCCGAGGCCTGGCAGCGTTGATCGACGGCTTGTGGTTGCGCGGTGCGCTGTCGGGAGACGCTTTCGACACCGGGCAGGCGCAACAGATTGCTTACGAATACATGGATACCCAACTGGCCAAGCGGGTGAGTTAGAGCACACATAAACGCTCAACCACCGAACCGCGCCAGCCACTTAATGCTCTTGCGAGGACTTTATGGCCCGTTTCGAACTGCAAAAACTCTACATCGATGGCGCGTACAGCGACGCCAGCAGCGACGCCACTTTCGAAGCCATCAACCCGGCTAACGGTGAAGTCCTCGCAAAAGTGCAACGTGCGACCAAGGAAGACGTCGAACGCGCCGTCGTCAGCGCCGAAAAGGGCCAGAAGATCTGGGCCGCCATGACCGCCATGGAGCGTTCGCGCATCCTGCGTCGCGCCGTGGAAATCCTGCGTGAGCGCAACGACGAACTGGCCGCCCTGGAAACCCTGGACACCGGCAAGGCCTACTCCGAAACCCGCTACGTCGACATCGTCACCGGCGCCGACGTGCTGGAGTACTACGCAGGCTTGGTACCGGCCATCGAAGGCGAGCAGATCCCGCTGCGCACCACTTCGTTCGTCTACACCCGTCGCGAGCCGCTGGGCGTCGTGGCCGGTATCGGCGCGTGGAACTACCCGATCCAGATCGCCCTGTGGAAATCCGCGCCAGCCCTGGCGGCCGGTAACGCGATGATCTTCAAGCCAAGTGAAGTCACCTCGCTGACCACCCTGAAACTGGCCGAGATCTACACCGAAGCCGGCGTGCCAAACGGCGTGTTCAACGTCCTGACCGGCAGCGGCCGTGAAGTCGGCACCTGGCTGACCGAACACCCGCGCATCGAGAAAGTCTCGTTCACCGGCGGCACCGACACCGGCAAGAAAGTCATGGCCAGCGCTTCGAGCTCTTCGCTCAAGGACGTGACCATGGAACTGGGCGGCAAGTCGCCGCTGATCATCTGCGACGACGCCGACCTCGATCGCGCTGCCGACACCGCGATGATGGCCAACTTCTACAGCTCCGGTCAGGTTTGCACCAACGGCACTCGCGTGTTCGTACCGGCTCACCTGAAGGCCGCTTTCGAAGCCAAGATCGCTGAGCGCGTTGCACGCATCCGCATCGGCAACCCGCAAGACGAAAACACCAACTTCGGTCCGCTGGTCAGCTTTGCGCACATGGAAAGCGTGCTGGGCTACATCGCCAAGGGCAAGGAAGAAGGTGCCCGCCTGCTGTGTGGCGGTGAGCGCCTGACCGACGGCGAATTCGCCAAGGGTGCGTTCGTGGCGCCGACCGTGTTCACCGACTGCACCGACGACATGACCATCGTCCGCGAAGAAATCTTTGGCCCGGTGATGGCGATCCTGTCCTACGAAACCGAAGAAGAAGTGATCCGTCGCGCCAACGACACCGACTTCGGCCTGGCCGCCGGTATCGTCACCAAGGACCTGAACCGCGCCCACCGCGTGATCCATCAACTGGAAGCCGGTATCTGCTGGATCAACGCCTGGGGCGAGTCCGACGCGAAGATGCCGGTTGGCGGCTACAAGCAGTCGGGTGTCGGCCGTGAGAACGGGATCAGCTCGCTGAACAACTTCACCCGCATCAAATCGGTACAGGTCGAGCTGGGCGAGTACGTCTCAGTATTCTGAGAAGCCTCTAGCGGCAAGCTTCAAGCTGCAAGTTAAAAGCAGTTTGGTTTGCCGCCCCCCCTTCTTCTATGCACCGCTCGCTGCTCTTACTCGCAGCTTGAAGCTTGCAGCTTGAATCCCCCCGGAGGGCCTATGTCCCAAGAATTCGACTACATCATCATCGGTGCCGGCTCGGCCGGTAACACCCTGGCGACCCGTCTGACCGAAGACGCAGGCGTCACCGTCCTGTTGCTCGAAGCGGGCGGCCCGGACTACCGTTTCGACTTCCGCACGCAGATGCCGGCCGCTTTGGCGTTCCCGCTGCAAGGCCGTCGCTACAACTGGGCCTACGAAACCGATCCTGAGCCACACATGGACGGTCGTCGCATGGAATGCGGGCGCGGCAAGGGCCTGGGCGGTTCCTCGCTGATCAACGGCATGTGCTACATCCGCGGCAACGCCATGGACTACGACGGCTGGGCGAAACTGCCAGGCCTTGAGGACTGGTCGTACCTCGACTGCCTGCCGTATTTCCGTAAAGCGGAAACCCGCGACATCGGCCCGAATGACTACCACGGTGGCGAAGGTCCGGTCAGCGTGACCACGCCGAAAGCCGGCAACAACCCGCTGTTCCACGCCATGGTTGAAGCCGGCGTGCAGGCCGGTTACCCGCGCACAGAAGACTTGAACGGCTACCAGCAGGAAGGCTTCGGCCCCATGGACCGCACCGTGACGCCGAAGGGCCGTCGTGCCTCCACCGCCCGCGGTTACCTGGACGTGGCCAAGAAGCGCTCGACCCTGACCATCGTCACCCACGCCCTGACTGACAAGATCCTGTTCGAAGGCAAGCGTGCGGTCGGTGTGCGTTACCTGGTCGGCGCTGCCGAAGAGCGTGTTGAAGTCAAAGCGCGCAAGGAAGTGCTGCTGTGCTCCGGCGCCATCGCTTCGCCGCAGATCCTGCAACGTTCCGGCGTCGGCCCGGCCGAGCTGCTGAACAAGCTCGACATTCCGGTGGTCCACAACCTGCCGGGCGTCGGTGAAAACCTGCAGGATCACCTTGAGCTGTACCTGCAATATGCTTGCACCCAACCGGTCTCGCTGTACCCGTCGCTGCTCTGGTACAACCAGCCGGCCATCGGTGCCGAGTGGCTGTTCAACGGCACCGGCATCGGCGCCAGCAACCAGTTCGAAGCCGGCGGTTTCATCCGTACCCGTCCGGAATTCGAATGGCCGAACATCCAGTACCACTTCCTGCCGGTGGCGATTAACTACAACGGCAGCAACGGCGTGAAAGAGCACGGCTTCCAGGCGCACATGGGCTCCATGCGTTCGCCAAGCCGCGGGCGCATCCAGGCCAAGTCCAAGGACCCGCGCCAGCACCCGAGCATCCTGTTCAACTACATGGCCACCGAACAGGACTGGCAGGAATTCCGCGACGGCATCCGCCTGACCCGTGAAATCATGCAGCAGCCTGCACTGGACGCCTTCCGTGGTCGCGAAATCAGCCCGGGTATCGACGTGCAGAGCGACGCGCAACTGGACAAGTTCATCCGCGAACACGCGGAAACCGCGTTCCATCCGTCCTGCTCGTGCAAGATGGGCACCGACAAGATGGCTGTGGTCGATGGCGAAGGTCGCGTGCATGGCATGCAAGGCCTGCGGGTGGTCGATGCGTCGATCATGCCGATCATCACCACCGGCAACCTCAACGCACCAACGATCATGATGGCCGAGAAAATCGCCGACAAGATCCGTGGCCGCAAGCCGTTGCCGCGTAGCACTGCCACTTACTATGTGGCGGGTGAAGCGCCGGTGAAGGGCAAGCCGGTGCGGGAAGTGAGCCAGATCGCTTAACAACCGTTACACCGCGGTGCGGCCTTCGTCGGAACGCCGCCCGGAGCAAGCCCGCTCCCACACTTGATCTCCAGTGGACACAGATTTTGTGAACACCCGGGATTAAATGTGTGCGGGCTTGCTCGCGAAGGGGCCCTGTCAGCCACCACCCCTCCCAAAGTATCCACCGCTCTAGACCGCTCCATCCTTGATCCCTCCCCCCTTGCAGGCCTAATCTAGCGCCACGCAATCGTTTCACCCCTCCCCTCGCAGCACCGCTCCACCGCCACTCCATACCCAGGAGGTTCACGAATGTTCGATTTCTACCCCCAGCTCAAGCAGCGCTTCGCTGCCTTGCGCACGGGTGCCGAATTCTTTTCCCTGCGTTA
Organism: Pseudomonas sp. GL-B-12; assembly: GCF_019955895.1. NCBI lineage: Bacteria > Pseudomonadati > Pseudomonadota > Gammaproteobacteria > Pseudomonadales > Pseudomonadaceae > Pseudomonas > Pseudomonas sp. GL-B-12. The sequence goes on along the minus strand of NZ_JAHBCX010000033.1, from coordinate 176,056 downwards.
TGTGCGCGAATCCGGGCAGTACCTGTCGGTGCGCAAGAACGTCGCCGAACCGCCAAGCCTGAGCCGAGACGAAGGGGCGATGCTGACCGTACGGGTCAATGGCGTCGAGGCCTATGCGGCCACCAACGATCTGTCGCAACAAGGCCTGCAGGCCGCCCTCGAACGCGCCGAACTCCAGGCCCGTCGACTCAAGCCCCACGCCTTGCTGGACCTGCGCGAGCAGGCTGTTTCCAGCGACCGCGCCGATTACTTTTCGCCCAACCTCGACCAGGCCTTCCCGTCCCTGAGCGACTGCTTCCAACTGCTTGGCACCGAGTCGGCCGCCGTGCCCAAGGACGAGCGCCTGGTGAACTGGCAGGTCAGCCTCGGCATCACCCACGCCGAGCAGATCTACCTCAACAGCGCCGGAGCCGAACTGCGCCAGGCCCAACGTTTTGTGTACCCTGGCCTGGACGTCACGGCCTACGACGGTAACGACAGCCAGACCCGCAGCCTTGGCCGCGAGAACTTCGGCCAGCAAGGCGCGGCGGACGTCATCAGCCGCTGCGGCCTGATCGGTGCCGGTGCCCAGGTGGCCGATCAGGCCCTGCAATTGCTCCTGGCGCCAAACACCCCGCAAGGCAAGCGCGACCTGCTGCTGATGCCCGACCAGATGATGCTGCAAATCCACGAGTCCATCGGCCATCCGCTGGAGCTGGACCGCATCCTCGGCGACGAGCGCAATTACGCGGGCACCAGTTTCGTCAAAGCCAGTGATTTCGGCCGTCTGCAATACGGTTCCGGCCTGCTCAACGTGACCTTCGACCCGGACATCCCCGAGGAGCTCGCCAGCTACGGCCATGACGACGACGGCACGCCCGCCAGCAAGCAGTTCCTGATCCGCGAAGGCCTGCTGCTACGTCCGCTGGGCGGTGCGTTGTCGCAATTCCGTGCCGGCATGGACGGCGTCGCCAACAGCCGCGCCTGCGGCTGGAACCGCCCGCCGATCGACCGCATGGCCAACCTCAACATCGAGCCAGGCGATCAGTCCATCGAACAGTTGATCGGCAGTATCGAACACGGAGTGCTGATGTCGACCAACCGTTCCTGGTCGATCGACGATGCGCGCAATAAATTCCAGTTCGGCTGCGAATGGGGCCAACTGATCGAAAACGGCGAACTCAAGGGCGTGGTGAAGAATCCCAATTACAGGGGCATCTCAGCGCAGTTCTGGAAGAGCCTCAGCGCCGTCGGCGATGCCAGTACCTTCAGGGTCCTCGGCACACCGAACTGCGGCAAGGGCGAACCGAACCAGGTGATCCGCGTCGGCCACGCGTCACCGGCCTGCGTGTTCAGCAACATTGATGTATTCGGAGGAGACGCCTGATGAATCCTTCAAACAGTCAGTCCACGTCGTTCAGGGCGCTGGTCAACAGCCTTCGTGCAGCGCTTCACGAGCCCGAGCAGTTCACCCTCAGCTACGCCGCCGAATCGTCGGCCTTCGTGCGTTTCAACCACGCCAAGGTGCGTCAGGCCGGTCAGGTGCAGCAGGCGAGCATCGGCCTGAAACTGATCAACGAAGGCCGCCATGCCGACCTGCACATCACCCTGGCCGGCGATCCGCAGGTGGATGCGCAGCGCCTGAGCGAAGGCCTGCAACAGTTGCGCGAAACCCTGCCGCTGCTGCCTCCGGACCCGTACCTGTTGCTCAACCACAACGGCTGGCAGAGCAACAACGTGCAGTCGCATCCGCTGCCGGACACCGAACAGGTGGTCGCACAAATCACCCAGGCCGCCGAAGGCCTGGATCTTGTCGGCTTCTACGCTGCCGGCCCGATCAGTCGTGGCTTTGCCAGTTCTTCGGGCGCCTTCGGTTGGCATCAGGCCAACAGTTTCAATTTTGACTTCAGCCTGTTCCACGAGAACGGCCAGGCCGTGAAAGCCAGCTACGCCGGGCACGACTGGAACAGCGAAGGCTTTGCCAGACGCTTCCAGCAAGCCCGCGAGCAGCTTGAGCTTTTGGGCCGGCCGCTGCGCACTTTGCCGCCCGGCCAGTACCGCGCCTACCTGGCACCGGCGGCGCTGGAAGAAATCATGGGCATGCTGTGTTGGGGTGGATTCTCGGCACAGTCGATTGCCAGCAAAAGCAGCCCGCTGCAGAAGCTCTACGGTGGCGACAGCGCGTTCAGCCCGCTGGTCTCGCTGGATGAAAAAGTCAGCGGCTCGCTGAGCCCGGCATTTTCCGATGAGGGTTATCCACGCAGCGATCTGGGGTTGATCGTCGATGGCAAGGCCGGGGCACAGCTGGTCAGCTCGCGCAGCGCCGCGGAATACGGTTTGACCGCCAATGGCGCCAGCGGCGGTGAATCGCCGAGCGCGCTGAACATGAAAGCCGGGGCATTGCCTGACGCGGACATCCTCAAGCAACTGGGCACGGGGCTGTACATCAGCAACCTGTGGTACCTGAACTTCTCGGATCAACCGGCCGCACGCCTGACCGGCATGACCCGGTTTGCCACGTTCTGGGTCGAGAACGGCGAGATTCAGGCACCGGTCAGCACCATGCGTTTTGATGACAGCGCTTTCAGCCTGCTCGGTTCGCAACTGGAAGCGTTGACCGAGGAGCGGGAGTTGTTGTTGTCGGCGAGTACCTACAGCCAGCGGGCGACGGCTTCGGCGTTGTTGCCGGGGGCATTGGTCAGCCGATTGACCCTGACGCTGTAAACACAAGTCTCAAGAGCACAGCAAACCTGTGGGAGCGGGCTTGCTCGCGAATGCAATCTTTCAGCTGATCTATTTGGTGACTGATACACCGCCTTCGCGAGCAAGCCCGCTCCCACATGAATCTCGACCCGCCATGACCTTGCATTAACTTCATCAATCTAGAGGTCCCATGCCCAACCGCCCACCTCTCGACGCTGTAACAGCCCGCTGGATACCGTGGGTTGTCGCCATTGCCTTCTTCATGCAGTCCCTCGACGGGACGATTCTCAACACTGCCCTGCCGGCCATGGCCCGCGACCTGGCCGAAGACCCATTGCGCATGCAGGGCGTGATCATCGCCTACATGCTCACCGTCGCGTTGCTGATTCCCGCTTCGGGCTGGATCGCCGATCGCTTCGGCACCCGGAAAATCTTCTTCAGTGCGATTTTGCTGTTCAGCCTCGGCTCGCTGCTCTGCGCATTGTCGAGCAGCCTGAGCATGCTGATCGGCGCCCGGGTGATCCAGGGCCTGGGCGGCGCGTTGATGTTGCCGGTCGGGCGGCTGGTGGTGTTGCGCGCCTACCCGCGTTCAGAGCTGGTGCGGATCATGGGCTTCATCACCATTCCCGGGCTGCTCGGCCCCTTGATCGGCCCGACCATGGGCGGCTGGATGGTGCAATACCTGACCTGGCACTGGATCTTCCTGATCAACCTGCCGGTGGGGCTGGTCGGTTGCTACGCCGTGTGGAAATACATCCCGGACCTGCGTGGAACCGAACGCACGCGTTTCGATAGCCTGGGCTTCGTGCTGTTCGGCGCGGCGATGATTCTGATCACCATCGCCATGGAAGGCTTGGGCGAATTGCACCTGCCGCACCTGCGGGTGATGTTGTTGCTGTTCGGTGGCATGGCGTGCCTGGCGGCGTACTGGCTACGCGCCGGTCACATCGAGAACCCGTTGTTTGCGCCGTCGCTATTCAAGACCCGGACCTTTGCCGTGGGCATTCTCGGCAACCTGTTCGCCCGCCTCGGCAGCGGCGCCCTGCCGTTCCTCGTGCCATTGCTGCTGCAAGTGGCGCTGGGCTATTCGCCGTCCCAGGCCGGGATGAGCATGCTGCCACTGGCGGCGGCGGCGATGATCGCCAAGTGGGTGGCGCGGCCGCTGATCGAACGTCTGGGTTACCGCATCGTGCTCACCGGCAATACCCTGGCGCTGGGGATCATGCTGGCGAGCATGGGCCTGGTCAGCGAGCAGACGCCGTACTGGCTGTTGCTGTGCCTGCTGGCGATCCTTGGCGCGATCAACTCCTTGCAGTTCACCGCGATGAACACCGTGACCCTGATCGACCTCGATGACGCCAGCGCCAGTAGCGGCAACAGCCTGCTGTCGGTGGTCGCGCAATTGTCCCTGAGCCTGGGGGTTGCGTGTGCCGGTGCATTGCTCGGTGGCTTTACGGCGGAGATTGGCAATGATGGCGTGGACACGGTTCTGGGGGCATTCCAATTGACCTTCGTGACCGTAGGAATCATGGCGATGCTGGCCGCTACGATCTTCTCGCAACTGTCAAAAAATGACGGACGGCGAGTTAAGCGTCCGGAAGAACACATAGAGCCTTAGGGCGAATGGCCACCGGACTGGTACACTGCGCGACATTTTGTTTTGCAGGCCAGTCCCGTGACCACCATCGCCACCGAATTTAATACTTTGCCGCTGTCCGCCGCCATGCTGGCTAACCTCGACTCCCTCGGTTATGCCCAGATGACGCCGATCCAGGCGCAAAGCTTGCCGGTGATCCTCAAGGGGATGGACCTGATCGCCCAGGCCAAGACCGGCAGCGGCAAGACCGCCGCCTTCGGCATCGGCCTGCTGAATCCGATCAATCCGCGTTACTTTGGTTGCCAGGCGCTGATCCTGTGCCCGACCCGCGAACTGGCTGACCAGGTCGCCAAGGAAATCCGTCGCCTGGCCCGTGCCGAAGACAACATCAAGGTCCTGACCCTGTGTGGCGGCGTGTCCCTCGGCCCGCAGATCGCTTCGCTGGAACACGGCGCGCACATCATCGTCGGCACCCCTGGACGCATCCAGCAGCACCTGCGCAAGGGTTCGCTGGTACTCCACGGCCTCAACACGCTGATTCTCGACGAAGCCGACCGTATGCTCGACATGGGCTTCTACGATTCCATCGAAGAAATCATCATGCAGGCCCCGGAACGTCGCCAGACCCTGCTGTTCTCCGCCACCTACCCGGTAGGCATCAAGCAGTTGGCCTCGAAGTTCATGCGCAACCCGCAGCAAGTGAAGGCCGAGGCGTTCCACGACGACACGCAGATCGAGCAGCGCTTCTACGAGATTTCCCCGGATGACCGCATGAGTGCGGTGACCAAGGTGCTTGGCCACTTCCGCCCGGCCTCCTGCGTGGCTTTCTGCTACACCAAGCAGCAGGTTCAGGAAACCGTCGACCACCTGACCACCAAAGGCATTTCCGCCGTCGGCCTGCACGGCGATCTGGAACAGCGTGACCGCGACCAGGTGCTGGCGATGTTCGCCAACCGCAGCACTTCGGTGCTGGTGGCGACCGACGTCGCAGCACGCGGCCTCGATATCGATTCCCTGGACATGGTGATCAACGTCGAATTGGCCCGTGATTCGGAAATCCACATTCACCGCGTTGGTCGTACTGGCCGTGCCGGTGAGAAAGGCCTCGCCATCAGCCTGGTGGCGCCGTCCGAAGCGCAGCGCGCCCAGGCTATCGAGCAATTGCAGAAGACACCACTGACCTGGGACCAGGTGGACAACCTCACCTCCAAGGGTGGTGGCCCGCTGTTGCCGCAGATGAGCACCCTGTGCATCGCTGCCGGCCGTAAGGACAAGGTTCGTCCGGGCGACATTCTTGGCGCACTGACCGGTGACGCCGGCATCCCCGGTGCCCAGGTCGGCAAAATCGCGATTTTCGACTTCCAGGCCTATGTGGCCGTGGAGCGCGGCGTTGCCAAGCAGGCCTTGCAGCGCTTGAACGACGGCAAGATCAAAGGCCGTTCGTTGCGCGTTCGCATTTTGTAAGCGATCTTCGACCCAACGAAGATCCCCCTGTGGGAGCGGGCTTGCTCGCGAAAGCGGCTTATCAGTCGACATTGATGTTGAATGTGATGGCCCTTTCGCGAGCAAGCCCGCTCCCACATTGGTTTTGTGGTGATACATCAAGAGGACACCGTTTTGCGCTCTACCGAAGTCGTGATCATTGGCGCTGGCGCCGCAGGGTTGATGTGTGCACTGACCGCCGCCGGGCGTGGGCGCAAAGTGTTGTTGCTCGACCATGCCAACAAGGCCGGCAAGAAAATCCTGATGTCGGGCGGTGGCCGCTGCAATTTCACCAACATGTACACAGAACCGAGCAATTTCCTCTCGCAGAATGCACACTTCTGCAAATCCGCCCTGGCTCGTTACACCCAGTGGGATTTCATCGGCATGGTGGCCAAGCACGGCGTGCCATATCACGAGAAAAAACTCGGCCAGCTGTTCTGCGATAACAAATCCAGCGACATCCTGGAAATGCTGCTCAACGAGTGCGATCAGGTCGGCGTCAGCCTGCACCTGGACACCTCGATCCAGACCATCGAGAAGCTTGAGAAAGGCTATTTGCTGGACACCACGCTCGACCAGATAACGTGCGAATCGCTGGTGATCGCCACCGGCGGCCTGTCGATCCCGACCCTGGGCGCCACCGGTTTCGGTTACCAGGTGGCCAGGCAGTTTGGCCACGAGCTACTGCCGACCCGCGCCGGCCTGGTGCCATTCACCATCACCGATCAGCTCAAGGCCTTGTGCACTGAGCTGTCCGGTACGTCGGTGGATTGCCTGGTGAGCTGCAACGACCAGAGCTTCCGCGAGAACATCCTGTTCACCCACCGCGGCCTCAGCGGTCCGGCGATTTTGCAGATTTCGTCGTTCTGGGAGTCCGGCGATACCGTCGAGATCAACCTGCTGCCGGATCACGACGTGCCGGACTGGCTGCAACAGCAGCAAGCCGAACGTCCCAACAGCGAGCTGAAAACCCTGCTCGGTGAAATCTTCACCAAGAAAATGGCCAACCTGCTGGCGGACAACTGGTTCGTCTCCAAACCGATGAAGCAGTACACCCACGCGGAACTGGCCGATATCGCGGAGAAACTGGCGAGCTGGAAAGTCGTGCCCGCCGGCACCGAAGGCTATCGCACCGCCGAGGTGACCCTGGGCGGCATCAACACCAATGAAGTGTCGTCCAAGACCATGGAATCGCTGAAAAGCCCGGGGCTGTACTTCATAGGTGAAGTGCTGGATGTGACCGGACATCTGGGCGGGTTCAATTTCCAGTGGGCGTGGGCTTCCGGTTACGCCGCCGCGCAGTACGTCTGATAAACACAAATCAAAATGTGGGAGCGGGCTTGCTCGCGAAGGGGCCATAACACTCAACATCAATGTTGATTGAAAGGACGCTTTCGCGAGCAAGTCGGATCGCCGCACCGCCGCTCCCACATTGGATCTGTGATGATTTGCAGATTGTATTCGCACAAGGAAGGAACAGATTTTGCTGTCTGATGTGATCGACGCCATTGCGTCGGCGTCATTAGTGGCTCAATTTAGCGTCATTGCCTCGGAAGGCCTTCGCATTTCATGTCATCGACTTCGTTCCGCCAGTCTCTGCGTCGCCTTTGGGCGCTGGATAAATTCAGCTACAGCGTGCGGGTATTCATTGCCCTGACCGGCACCATGGCGCTGTGTTGGTATCAGGATGAAATGGGCCTGCTGATCCCGTTGTTCCTGGGGATTATCGCCAGTGCCCTGGCCGAAACCGACGACAGTTGGCAGGGCCGTATCAACGCGCTGGCCGTGACGCTGGTGTGTTTCGCGGTTGCCGCCCTGTCTGTCGAACTGCTCTTCCCCTACCCCTCGCTGTTTATCATCGCCTTCGCCCTGGCCGCGTTCTGCCTGACCATGCTTGGCGCCCTCGGCGAGCGCTACGGCGCGATTGCCTCGGCGACGCTGATTCTGTCGGTCTACACCATGATCGGCGTGGACCAGCGTGGCGGCGCGGTCACCGATGTCTGGCACGAGCCGTTGCTGCTGGTGGCCGGTGCTGCCTGGTACGGGTTGCTGTCGGTGTTATGGCAGGCGCTGTTTTCCAATCAGCCGGTGCAGCAGAGCCTGGCGCGCCTGTTCCGCGAGCTGGGCTTTTACCTGAAGCTCAAATCCTCGCTGTTCGAGCCGATCCGGCAGATGGACGTGGAGGCGCGGCGCCTGGAATTGGCCCAGCAGAACGGCCGGGTAGTGGCGGCATTGAACGCCGCCAAGGAGATCATCCTGCACCGGGTCGGCAACGGTCGCCCGGGGTCGAAAGTCAGCCGCTACCTCAAGCTGTACTTCCTCGCCCAGGACATCCACGAACGCGCTAGCTCATCGCACTACCCGTATAACGCCCTGGCCGACGCCTTCTTCCACAGCGACGTACTGTTCCGCTGCCAACGCCTGTTGCGCCAGCAAGGCAAGGCCTGCCGGGCCCTGGCCGAGTCGATCCAGATGCGCCAGCCGTTCACCTATGACGCCAGTTTCGCCGAGGCCCTGAGCGACCTCGATGCCTCTCTCGAACACCTGCGCATCCAGAGCAACCCGGCCTGGCGCGGTTTGCTGCGTTCACTGCGGGCACTGGCGGCCAACCTCGGCACTCTCGACCGCTTGCTCAGCGATGCCAGTAACCCCGACGCCCTGGCCGACGCCACCGACAGCAGCCTGCTCGACCGTTCGCCGCGCAGCCTCAAGGACGTGTGGCTTCGCTTGCGCACGCAGCTGACGCCGACCTCGCTGCTGTTCCGCCATGCCCTGCGATTGCCCCTGGCCTTGAGCATCGGCTACGCCATGGTGCATTTGATTCACCCGTCCCAAGGCTACTGGATCATTCTCACTACGCTGTTCGTCTGCCAACCGAACTACGGCGCCACCCGCCGCAAACTTGGTCAACGAATCATCGGCACCGCCATCGGCCTGACCCTGGCCTGGGCGCTGTTCGACCTGTTCCCGAACCCGCTGATCCAGTCGTGTTTCGCTATTGCCGCCGGCGTGGTGTTCTTTACCAACCGCACCACCCGCTACACCCTGGCGACGGCGGCAATCACCTTGATGGTGCTGTTCTGCTTCAACCAGGTGGGCGACGGGTACGGACTGTTCCTGCCACGGTTGTTCGATACCTTGCTCGGCAGCCTCATTGCCGGGCTGGCGGTGTTCCTGTTCCTGCCGGACTGGCAGGGCCGACGCCTGAACAAAGTGCTGGCCAACACCCTGGCCTGCAACAGCATTTACTTGCGTCAGATCATGCAGCAATACGCGGCAGGCAAAAGCGACGACCTGGCTTACCGCCTGGCCCGCCGCAACGCGCACAACGCCGACGCGGCGCTGTCGACCACGCTGGCCAACATGCTGATGGAGCCGGGACACTTTCGTAAGGAAGCGGATGTGGGCTTCCGCTTCCTGGTGCTGTCGCACACGCTGCTCAGTTACCTGTCGGGCCTGGGCGCGCACCGGGAAACCCAACTGCCGGCGGACGTGCGCGAGCATTTGATCGATGGGGCCGGGGTGAAACTGGCCGCCAGTATCGACGAGATCGCCCAAGGGCTGGCGAGCAAGTCTTCGATTGCGATTCAGAGCGATGAAGAAGAAGCACTGGCCAATGAACTGGAACAGATGCCTGATGAAATCGATGAGGGGCAGCGGTTGGTGCAGACGCAACTGGCGTTGATTTGTCGGCAGTTGGGGCCGTTGCGGACGTTGGCGGCGCATCTCATCAAGGACACCAGTGAAGATTGAGATCTCTTGTGTCTGGGCGGGCCCCTTCGCGGGCAAGCCCGCTCCCACAAGAAACTTCGCCGCGCCAAAGATCAACTTATAGCTTGATGCTTGCGGCTTGAAGCTGCCCCTCTACATCCCATGCTGCCTCATCAACTTGTCATAACTCCCGTCCGCCTTCATCGCCGCGATCTCGCGGTCGAAACCGGCGACGATCCGTGCATGCTCGGGATTCTTCAGGCTGACCATAATATGCAGGCTGTTCTCGCTTAATGGTTTGGGCAGGAATTCCACGGCGTTTCGCACCTTGGGTGACTCACGGGCCAGGTAGTAGCGGGCGACGAATTCATCTTCCAGCGTCAGCTTGACCCGGTCGGCCGCGAGCATGCGCACCGCCATGGCGAAACTGTGTACAGGGATTTTCTGCAACGAGTCGTCGTTGTCGAACGCGGGCGAATACGCGTATCCACGCACGATAGCGATCGGATAAGTGTGCAATTGCTGCAGGTTATTGAATTCGATGGGCTCGTCTTTGCGCTTGAGAAAGCGCACGCGATTGAGCAGGTACTCGCCGGAGAACTGGCCAAGCCTGGTCCGCTCCTCGGTGTACCAGGCGTTGACCAGCACGTCGTATCGGCCCTCACCCAATCCCATCAAGGCCCGTGCCCAGGGCACCTGCTCGAACTCACTGGCATAGCCGGCCCTGGCGAGCGCGGTACTGACAATGTCCGTGGCCAAACCACCATTGACGAGCGTGGCGTCGGTAAAGGGCGGCCAGGCATCAGCGACCAACCGCAGTTTTTCTGCCGCCGCTCCCTGAACCAGCAACAGCAATCCAATCAAGGCCAAAGCTCGATGCAATCGCGGCATGCTAGAAAATCCTTAGCGGGCGGGTTGCCCGACGTGTTTTCAGCCAAAACCCCAAGGCCCCTGTACCGGCAAGACCCGGGTACTCAACATTAGCTCATCGACGCCACAGCACAGCGCTTCGATCCAGATTACACAAAGAAGACATCTGCGCGAGAAATGAATGATGGCATTTTGGCCTTTGTCACAGATTCTTCCACCATAAAGACTTCTGACGTGAGTGCGCTTAGTATCGGAACGACGTTTTCAGGGAATCAAAACATGACAGTCGATTGGATCTGCAAACACCACAGCGACCTGGGCAAGGAGCAGCTGTACGCCATTTTGCAGTTGCGTGCAGAAGTGTTCGTCGTCGAGCAGCAATGCGCTTATCAAGACGTGGATGGCCAGGACCTGGAAGGTGACACTTGCCACTTGATGGCCTGGGACGGCAATCAACTGGTGGCCTATCTGCGGCTGCTCGACCCGGAACTGCAAGGCGGGGACGTAGTGATCGGTCGGGTGATCATTGCTCCACACGCACGAGGCGCCGGGCTTGGACATGAGTTGATGGACCAGGCGTTGAAACAGATTGAAGAACGCTGGCCGGAAACGCCGATCTACCTCTCGGCCCAGACGCATTTGCAGGGGTATTACGGGCGGTACGGGTTTGTCGTGACGGGCGAGGAGTTTGTCGAGGATGGCATTCCACACATCGGGATGCGTCGTTCCTGAAGCCCCTTTCGCGAGCAGGCTCGCTCCCACACTGGATTGCGTTCACAACCAAAATCAACCGTGGGAGCGAGCCTGCTCGCGAAGGCGTCAGCTCAGTCACCACTGGCGTCAGGGATACTCCAGCACCGCCTTGATCTGCCGCAGATTACGCTCGATCCACCCGCGATCAATCGCCCCCCACTCGCGAATCCGATAGCGCCCCGCATGGTTGCGCGCGCCCTCTTCCTGCTCGAACTCACAAATGATATCCAGATCCGCCAACGCCGCGATGGTGTCCTGTGCCGTGCGCCGGGGCATGCCGGTGACCTCGGTCAGCGCCGGGACACTGCTGGCCAGCCCGCTGTCGATCAGGTACGCCACGTACAACCGACGATAGAAGCTGCTCTTGGTCTTGCTCACGTCCATCCACACACTCCTTGTTGCGATTCTCGGCGGCGATAGCTATTGCATGTCCCGCCACGTCAGGTATACCCGCACATCAAACTCCACCTGGTGATAACCCGGCAGCATGTGTTCGCACAGTTTGTAGAATGCCTTGTTGTGGTCCGATTCCTTGAAGTGCGCCAGTTCATGCACCACGATCATTTTCAGGAACTCGCAAGGCGCTTCCTTGAACAGCGACGCGATGCGGATTTCCTTCTTGGACTTGAGTTTGCCGCCCTGCACCCGGGAAATCGTGGTGTGCAGGCCAAGGGCACGGTGGGTCAGGTCCAGGCGGTTGTCGAACAGCACCTTGTCGATGGCCGGGGCATTACGCAGGAATTCCTGCTTGAGGTCCAGGGCATAGGTGTACAGCGCCTTGTCGCTCTGCACCCCGTGCTTTTGCGGGTAACGCTGGCTCAGGTAATCGCCCAGCCGACCGTCGGCGATCAGCTGGCGCACCTGATCCTGCAAGGTAGCGGGATAAGCCTGGAGATATTTCAACACGGTCATCGGGGCGGCAATACAGGTCACTAAAAGGTCGCCAGTGTAGCGAATTCAGCGGGGCAGCGCGCTCCAGTCAAACGGCTGGACAAAGACCCCGGTGTCTTCGGCCATCATCGGCCGGGCCACCAGAAAACCTTGCACATATTCACAGCCATTGGCTTGCAGCCATTCAAACTGCGCGGCGGTTTCCACCCCTTCGGCAATCACCAGCATCCCGAACTGTTTGCACAGGTCGATCACACTGCGCACCAGCGCCGCATCCCGTACCGACTCTGGCAACCGGGCAATCAAATGGCGATCGATCTTGAGGGTATCCAGCTCCAGGTCGCGCAAGTGCGTCAGGGAGCAGGGGCCGGCCCCGAAGTCATCCAATGCCACTCGTACGCCCAGATTGTGCAGCAGGCGCAATTGCTTGCGGGTTTCTTCGGGGTTGAGCATCAAGGCCTCTTCCGTGACCTCGACTTCCAGATGACGCGGTTGCAAGCCATGGCGCTCCAGCACCTGGCGCAACTCGGTGACCAGGTTGGGCATGCCGAACTGCGTACTGCTCAAGCTGACGCCGAGCACCAGGTCCTCGGTAAACAGAGCCCCCCAGGCTTTGCGTTGCCCGATGCCGCGATGGTAAATCCAGCTGCCCAGGCGACTGATCAACCGCACCTCCTCCAGCAATGGCAAAAACAGCCCCGGGGGGACATCGCCAACGCTCGGATGCTGCCAGCGCAACAGGGCCTCGAAGCCACGAGTCCGCCCGTCGACAATCGCAACCTGAGGCTGATACACCAGATTGAATTCCCGGTTCTCGATGGCCGTGCGCACACTTTCTTCCAGCATCAGTCGCGAGCGCGCCCGACCGTTCATTTCATGATCGTAGAAGCGATATTGCTGGCGGCCGGCACGCTTGGCTTCGTACATGGCGATGTCGGCCGCCCGCAGCATCCCGTCGAGGTTGGCGCCACAATCAGGGAACGTGGCGATGCCGATGCTGGCACCCAGGGCGATATCGAAGCCGTCGATCTGCTGACAGATCGACACTCGCTCGATGAGCTTCTCGGCAATCTTCGCCGCCTGCTCGGGGAACTCCAGATCCAGCAACGCAATGAATTCGTCGCCGCCCATCCGCGCCAGAATGTCGAAGGGCCGCAGGCAAGCCTTCAACTGTTCGCAGACCCAGCGCAGCACCCGATCGCCGGCATCGTGCCCGAGCGAATCATTGACTCGCTTGAAGCCGTCGAGGTCCAGGTACATCAAGACCCAGGAACTGTCGGAACGCTCACCGCGCAACAGCAGGTTCTCTACGGTCTGGTAGAGCCCCCGGCGGTTGAGCAATCCGGTCAGCGGATCGGTGACCGCCTGAAACTCCAGTTGCTGATGCAGATGGCGCACCACCGACATGTCCAGCACGGTCACTACCATCGCCTGTTGCTCGGCGGGCAATGGCGCGCAGGACAAGGCCACCGGTACCTGCTGGCCGGGCGCCGTTCGTAGCAGGGCATCGTGCAGGCGCAGGGTTTCACCGCGTTTGTATCCGGCCAGCAACTCGGAATCGGCCCAGATCGGGATATGCGGTTTTTGCAGGTAGTCCACAAACTCCTTGCCTTGCAGTTCCTGCACCGTGGCATTGAGCAAGCGTGACATCGCCGGATTGGCAAAACGAATCAGACCGTCCTCACCCAATACCAGAATGCCTTCGGCAGCGTTATCCAGCACCGACGCATTAAAGGCACGAGCGGCTTCCAGATCATGACTCAGGCGCTGCAAGACTCGGCGGTTACGCTGGTGTTCGAGTAACGCCTGGACCTTGGGCGTGAAGACCTGTGGATCGAACGGCTTGAACAGGTAATCCACCGCACCACTGGCATAACCCTTGATCACGGCGTCCCGGGACTGTTCGTTGGCGGCCAGGAAAATGATCGGCGTGAGACGGGTCCGCTGGCTACCGCGCATCAGGCGCGCCACTTCATAGCCGTCCATGCCCGGCATCTGCACATCCAGCAGCACCAGGTCGATGTCGTGTTCAAGTAACAAGCCGAGGGCCTCGAAACCCGAGGCGGCAGTAATGACCCGCCAGTCCTGGCGCTGTAACAACGCGCGCATGCTGATCAGGTTTTCAGGGTAATCGTCGACGACTAAAAGGGTCGAGCCGCCTTCTACTGGCGTGGGTTGCGCGCATTCCATGCTGCCTCTCTAATTGCGGGGGTGTCAGGCCGGCTTCTCGTGAAAACCGGACAAATACGGTGCCATCACTCTAGACCCGGTTCTGCAAAAGCAGAAGGTGTCAGTAAGCCATCATATAATCATTGTGTCTTTTTACCGACTAGCGGTCGATGGTTCAGTTCCATGAAAACCGGGAAGATGGCATCTTAGACAGGATGTTGACGTCAACCACCCGTCAGACAAGCGTTAACAAAATATCCCGCTACGCTTATAAAGGCCGCCCCAAAGGTGCGGTCTAGAGCTTCTGGCACGCCCGTTCAGCATGAATCGAGTGGAAGAACCGACATGATCGATCTCGCAAGCTGGAACCTCAGCGTTCCCGTTGGCAACCCGCCGTACACCGTCGAAACCGCCAAACTGGTGGATGGCTTCAAGGATCAATACTTCCACTCCGACACCGGCACGTTGTTTTTCTGGACGCCCGTGACCGGCTCCCGTACCGAAAACGCGATTTACCCACGCACCGAATTGCGTGAAACCTACAGCAACGGCACGTTGAAAAACTGGTACTACCCCGACGCTGACAACTCCCTGCATGCGACCCTTTCGGTCAGCCAGGTACCCAGCTCGGGCAAGATCGTCATTGGCCAGATCCACGCCTATAACAGCCAGAAGCCCATGGTGAAGGTCGAGTATCAATACAAAACCTACAGCTCGACCGGCAACATCGTCGCCAAAGTCCGCATGCACCCCGACGACACCCCCCGAGTCATCACCATCGCCACCGGCGTGAAACTCAATCAGGAATTCTCCTACCTCATCCACCTCAGCCCCGGCGGTGCATTGGGCATCAGTGCGGCGGGCTATCAGTGGAATACCGATATCAGCGCGATGTGGCGTGATAAGCCGCTGTACTTCAAGGCCGGCGTCTATGTGCAGGACAACACGGGGTACACAAGCGAAGGCGGGGAAGTGACGTTCAGCAAGCTGGATATTGATCACAATCAATAGCCCGAACCCTTTGTGGCGAGGGAGCTTGCTCCCGCTGGGCCGGTCCGCGTTCGGGCGAAGCAGCCCCAACGCCGAAGGCGAGAGCTTCGCTCTCGAACGGGAGCAAGCTCCCTCGCTACAAAAGCCCGCGTCATATATTTCTCTCGCCCACAAAAAACCCGCCTCTCGGCGGGTTTTTCATCAAGGCAGTTTAACGCTCAGGCTTAGTTGACCTTGGCGTTCAACTCACCTTTCAGGTAACGCTGATACATGCCTTCCAGCGAGATCGCCTTGATCTTCGAAGCGTTGCCGGCAGTGCCGAAGGCTTCGTAGCGAGCGATACACACGTCGCGCATGGCTGTGACTGTGGCGCCGAAGAATTTACGTGGGTCGAACTCGCTCGGGTTGGTAGCCATCAGGCGACGCATTGCGCCAGTGGATGCCAGGCGCAGGTCGGTGTCGATGTTGACCTTGCGCACGCCGTGCTTGATGCCTTCGACGATTTCTTCAACCGGTACGCCGTAGGTTTCCTTGATGTCGCCGCCGTACTGGTTGATGATCGCCAGCCACTCTTGCGGAACCGAAGACGAACCGTGCATCACCAGGTGAGTGTTCGGAATGCGCTTGTGGATCTCTTTGATGCGGTCGATGGCCAGCACGTCGCCGGTAGGCGGTTTGGTGAACTTGTACGCGCCGTGGCTGGTACCGATGGCGATTGCCAGGGCATCAACCTGAGTGCGTTTTACGAAGTCAGCGGCTTCTTCCGGGTCGGTCAGCATCTGGCTGTGATCCAGAACGCCTTCGGCGCCGATGCCGTCTTCTTCACCGGCCATGCCGGTTTCCAGCGAACCCAGGCAGCCCAGTTCGCCTTCTACCGAAACGCCGCAGGCGTGAGCCATGGCCACGGTTTGTTGGGTAACACGCACGTTGTAGTCGTAGTCGGTCGGGGTCTTGCCGTCTTCGCCCAGGGAACCGTCCATCATCACCGAGCTGAAACCCAGTTGAATGGAGCGCTGGCAGACGTCAGGGCTGGTGCCGTGGTCCTGGTGCATGCACACCGGGATGTGCGGGAATTCTTCGATGGCTGCCAGGATCAGGTGACGCAGGAACGGTGCGCCGGCGTATTTGCGAGCACCGGCCGAAGCCTGGACGATCACCGGGGAGTCAGTCTTGTCAGCGGCTTCCATGATGGCGCGCATCTGCTCAAGGTTGTTGACGTTGAAGGCTGGAACGCCGTAGCCGAACTCGGCTGCGTGGTCCAGCATCTGGCGCATGCTGATAAGTGCCATTGTGTATATCTCTCCCGGTTGAGGGTCGTTAATCGTGCCAGCCTGCCGTAGCGGCGGCGGCTATTCAAGTTTTTGCAGATCGGGGGTTGGCCCGGACTGCGGATTCGGGTGTTGCAAAAATCTCAAGAACTACACAGAACCACTGTGGGAGCGGGCTTGCTCGCGAATGCGGTTTCACATTCAACAGTGATGCAAGCTGATCAACCGCTTTCGCGAGCAAGCCCGCTCCCACATTTTGACCTCTGCGTATCAGATAAATCGTGTTACTGCGCTTTACAACCGCGGCCGATCAAATCATTGGTGGCGACCCAGTAAACCAGGCCTTCCTCACCTTTTATGTGAAACGCCAGCATGTCATTGCTGTACAGCGAACCTGATGCACCCGGTTCCTGCTTCAAGCGGTAGACCTGATCGGCACCACCCAGGCGCACGTCGACTTCCCTGCGGCTGTCGTCGGTGTAGCGCCACAGCACCTTGGCCTGGCTGTCGCAGGTCCAGGTGGTCCAGTTATCCACAGGCGCGGACGACTGGAACAGGTTCAACTGAGCACAACCCGCCAACAACGCCAATGCCGCAACTGCGATAAAACCTTTCATCCGTGCCCCTCGACTGACGGCGCACGCCGCCAGCCCTGAGTAATGAGTCAGACCCGTCAAGGGCAGCCATGTTCCTTGGCGGGTGCCTGGGTCTCGTATTTGTCCAGGCCTTCCGGCCCGGAACGCTTGTTGAGCACCGGGTTGGTTTCGGCCTGCCAGTCAGCCTGGTAGCAGCCTTTGTCCGACTCGGACGGCGCAGATTCCGGGGTGGCCTTCGGGTTACTCCCGCACGCCACCAACGAACCTGCGACGATCAACAGCGCTAACGTCTTGACCATTTCAACACTCCCTTGCCTGGTCAAACGGGCGACCCTCAGGCCTTGGCCCGACTTTCCAGGACTTCAACGGCTGGCAGGACCTTGCCTTCGACGAATTCGAGGAACGCGCCACCGCCGGTAGAAATGTAGGAGATCTGCTCGGCAACGCCATATTTGTCGATGGCCGCCAGAGTGTCGCCGCCGCCAGCGATGGAGAACGCCGCGCTGTCCGCGATGGCCTGGGCCAGCACTTTGGTACCGTTACCGAACTGATCGAATTCGAACACGCCGACCGGACCGTTCCACAGGATGGTTTGCGACGACTTCAGCAGCTCGGCGAAATTCGCCGCGGTCTGCGGGCCGATGTCCAGGATCATGTCGTCGGCAGCGACGTCAGCGATCAGCTTGACGGTCGCGGCGGCGCTTTCAGCGAATTCCTTGGCAACCACCACGTCCACTGGCAGCGGTACGCTGACCTTGGCGGCGATGGCGCGAGCGGTGTCCAGCAGGTCTGGCTCGTACAGGGATTTACCGACCGGGTGACCGGCCGCCGCCAGGAAGGTGTTGGCAATACCGCCGCCAACGATCAACTGGTTGCAGATCTGGCTCAGGCTGTTCAGCACGTCGAGTTTGGTCGACACCTTGGAGCCGGCGACAATGGCCGCCATTGGCTGGGCCGGGGCGCCCAGGGCTTTGCCCAGTGCGTCCAGTTCAGCGGCCAGCAGCGGGCCGGCAGCAGCGACTTTGGCGAACTTGGCCACGCCGTGGGTCGAACCCTCGGCACGGTGAGCGGTGCCGAAGGCGTCCATCACGAACACGTCGCACAGGGCGGCGTATTGCTGGGCCAGTTCGTCAGCGTTCTTTTTCTCGCCTTTGTTGAAGCGCACGTTTTCGAACAGCACGATGTCGCCCGCTTTCACGTCAACACCGCCCAGGTAATCGGCCACCAGCGGCACTTCACGCCCCAGAGCCTTGCTCAGGTAGTCGGCGACTGGCTGGAGGCTGTTCTCGGCCGAGAACTCGCCTTCGGTCGGACGGCCAAGGTGCGAGCAGACCATCACGGCCGCGCCTTTTTCCAGGGCCAGCTTGATGGTCGGCAGCGAGGCCAGGATACGCGCATCGCTGGTGACAACACCGTCCTTGACTGGGACGTTGAGGTCTTCGCGGATCAATACGCGCTTACCTTGCAGATCGAGGTCGGACATCTTCAACACGGTCATGGGTCGCACTTCCTACGGTTTTTTTGAAATTGCTGTTTGCAGATAGTGTTCTGCAACGTCCAGCATTCGGTTGGCAAAACCCCATTCGTTGTCGAACCAGGCCAGGATGTTCACCAGCCGAGGGCCGGAAACGCGGGTCTGACTGGCATCGACGATGGCCGAATGTGGGTCATGGTTGAAATCACAGCTT
Organism: Pseudomonas sp. GL-B-12; assembly: GCF_019955895.1. Lineage (NCBI taxonomy): Bacteria > Pseudomonadati > Pseudomonadota > Gammaproteobacteria > Pseudomonadales > Pseudomonadaceae > Pseudomonas > Pseudomonas sp. GL-B-12. The sequence continues at coordinate 157,356 of NZ_JAHBCX010000033.1, read as the reverse complement.
GCGTGGGGTAGCTCGGTATAGGCCAGCAGGCCTTTGAGCGGGCCGCTGGTGGCGGCTTCGCGCAGGATCCGGTTGACCTCGGTGGCGTCGGTCGCTGTGGCGGTCTGCATCGTGATATCGAGGCAGGACACGTTGACCGTCGGCACCCGCACGGCTTTGGCCTGAATTCGCCCGGCAAGTTCCGGCAACAGGCGCTCGATACCTCGCGCCAGACCGGTGGACACCGGAATCACCGACTGGAACGCCGAACGGGTGCGGCGCAGGTCTTCGTGGTGATAGGCATCGATGACCGGCTGATCGTTCATCGCCGAATGAATGGTGGTGATCGACACGTAGTCCAGGCCAATGGCCTGATTCAGCAGGCGCAACAGCGGCACGCCGCAGTTGGTGGTGCAGGACGCGTTGGACACCAGCAACTCGTCACCGGTCAGGCAATCCTGGTTCACGCCATAGACGATGGTTGCGTCGACGTCCGTCTCGCTGGCCATCGGCTGGGAAAACAGTACACGCGGGGCGCCGGCGTCGAGGAAACGCTGGCCGTCTTCGCGGGTGTGGTAAGCGCCGGAGCACTCCAGCACCAGATCGACGCCCAGGGACGCCCAATCGATGCCTTCGGGGGTGGCACTGCGCAGGACCTTCACGCAGTCGCCATTGATATGCAGACAATCGCCGTCGACCTTCACTTCACCGGGGAACCGGCCATGGGTGGAGTCGAAGCGTGTCAGGTATTCGATGCTGGCCATGTCCGCCAGATCGTTGATCGCGACAATCTCGAACCCAGCCTTGTCGCCTCGCTCGAACAACGCACGCAAGACGCAACGACCAATCCGGCCGTAGCCGTTGAGTGCAACTTTGTAGGGACGCGGTTGAGGCATGGGGTTCTCGATTACCGTGGTGAATCCATCAGTTTTGTGTCGTTTGAACCGACGCTATCGCGAGCAGGCTCGCTCCTACATGGGCGATGTAGAACCCTGTAGGAGCGAGCCTGCTCGCGAAGGCATCAGCCAAGACAACATCACTGTCGGACTTAGTCTTCCAGCAGCTCTTCAGCCTGACCCAGGATGTTTTCCAGGGTGAAGCCGAACTCTTCGAACAAGGCCGACGCAGGCGCCGACTCGCCGTAGGTGGTCATGCCGATCACGCGGCCTTCCAGGCCCACGTACTTGTACCAGTAGTCCGCATGGGAAGCCTCGATGGCGATACGGGCGCTGACCTGCAACGGCAGGACCGATTGCTTGTAGCCGGCTTCCTGGGCATCGAACACGCTGGTGCATGGCATGGAAACCACGCGAACCTTGCGGCCTTGCTCGGTCAGTTTGTCGAAGGCTTGAACAGCCAGGCCGACTTCCGAACCGGTAGCGATCAGGATCAGCTCAGGCTCGCCCGCGCAGTCCTTGAGCACATAGCCACCACGGCTGATGTCGGCGATCTGGCCGGCATCACGGGTTTGGTGCTGCAGGTTCTGACGCGAGAAGATCAGGGCCGAAGGACCGTCCTTGCGCTCCAGCGCGTACTTCCAGCTAACCGCCGATTCAACGGCGTCGGCTGGGCGCCAGGTGTCGAGGTTCGGCGTGCAGCGCAGGCTGGCCAGTTGCTCGATTGGCTGGTGAGTCGGGCCGTCTTCGCCCAGACCGATGGAGTCGTGGGTGTAGACGTGGATCACACGCTGCTTCATCAGGGCTGACATGCGCACCGCGTTGCGCGCGTATTCCATGAACATCAGGAAGGTCGCGCCGTAAGGCACCAGGCCGCCGTGCAGGGCAACGCCGTTCATGATCGCGGTCATGCCGAACTCGCGCACGCCGTAATACATGTAGTTGCCGCTGGCGTCTTCGGCGGTGACGCCTTTGCAACCTTTCCACAGGGTCAGGTTGGAACCGGCCAGGTCAGCCGAACCGCCGAGGAACTCAGGCAGTAACGGGCCGAATGCGTTCAGGGCATTCTGACTGGCTTTACGGCTGGCAATGGTTTCGCCCTTGGCGGCCACTTCGGCGATGTAGGCCGAGGCTTTTTCCGAGAAGTCAGCCGGCAGATCGCCGCTCAGACGACGTACCAGTTCGCTGGCTTCGGCAGGGAATGCTGCGGAGTAGGCAGCGAAACGCTGATCCCACTCGGCTTCCACGGCGCGACCGGTTTCCTTGGCGTCCCACTCGGCGTAGATATCGGCCGGGATTTCGAACGGGCCGTGATTCCATTTCAGCGCCGCACGGGTCAGGGCGATTTCCGCGTCACCCAGCGGGGCGCCGTGGCAGTCTTCCTTGCCTTGCTTGTTCGGCGAACCGAAGCCGATGGTGGTCTTGCAGCAGATCAGGGTTGGCTGCGCGCTCTTGCGGGCCGTCTCGATCGCAGTCTTGATCTCTTCCGGGTCGTGACCGTCGACATTGCGGATCACTTGCCAGTTGTAGGACTCAAAACGCTTCGGCGTGTCGTCGGTGAACCAGCCTTCGACTTCGCCATCGATGGAGATGCCGTTGTCATCGTAGAAGGCGATCAGCTTGCCCAGGCCCAGGGTACCGGCCAGGGAAGCGACTTCGTGGGAAATGCCTTCCATCATGCAGCCATCACCCAGGAACACATAGGTGTGGTGGTCGACGATGTTGTGGCCAGGACGGTTGAACTGCGCTGCCATGACTTTTTCAGCCAGGGCAAAACCCACGGCGTTGGCCAGGCCCTGGCCCAGTGGACCGGTGGTGGTTTCCACGCCCGGGGTGTAGCCGAGTTCCGGGTGGCCCGGGGTACGGCTGTGCAGTTGACGGAACTGCTTCAGGTCGTCGATCGACAGGTCGTAGCCGGTCAGGTGCAGCAGCGAGTAGATCAACATCGAGCCATGGCCGTTGGACAGCACGAAGCGGTCACGGTCGGCGAACGATGGATTGCTCGGGTTGTGCTTGAGGTAGTCGCGCCAAAGTACCTCGGCGATATCCGCCATACCCATCGGGGCACCGGGATGGCCGCTGTTGGCTTTTTGCACGGCATCCATGCTGAGGGCACGAATGGCGTTGGCACGCTCACGACGGCTAGGCATCGCTGTTCTCCTGGGGGCTTGAATAAAACGAAACGGAAAAAAGGCGAGCATTTTCCCTCACCGGGACACCTCGGGGCAATGACAGATAGTCATCTGAAGGCGTTTTTCCAATGGATAACGGCGGTTTCGTTTGGTGAAACCTTTCCGCCGCCCGTTTGTTGACTGAAGCTAACGTTAAAAACGTGCCATCTATCGAGCAATATCAAAACTTTTTGATATTGCTCTTGCGATGCCTTCGACCCGTGACTAGACTGCCGGCCTTATGAATTTACGCGTGCCCTCCATTCAACATGACGATTGCGATGAGCTGGCAGCCTTGTGCAAGGCTGGCGGCGATCCCCTGCGGTTGAATGTCTTGCGCGCACTGGCCAACGACTCGTTCGGCGTACTGGAACTGGCACAGATCTTCGGCATCGGCCAGTCAGGCATGAGCCACCACCTCAAGGTACTGGCCCAGGCCGACCTGGTGGCGACGCGCCGCGAAGGCAATGCGATTTTCTACCGTCGCGCCCTGCCCCACACCGAACTGCTGGGCGGAAAATTGCACGCAGCCCTGCTCGAAGAAGTGGACAACCTGACGCTGCCGACTGACGTACAGTCGCGCATCACCCAGGTCCATGGGCAACGGGCGGCCGCCAGCCAGGACTTTTTCTCACGGGTTGCGGAGAAGTTTCGCGCCCAGCAAGACTTGATCGCCGGCCTGCCGCAATACCGCGAAAGCGTGGTGGCCCTGCTCGACAAGCTGAGCTTCGACAAAGACGCCACGGCCATTGAAGTCGGCCCCGGCGATGGTGCATTCCTGCCGGAACTGGCGCGCCGCTTCGCGCAAGTCACGGCGCTGGATAACAGCAGCGCGATGCTCGAACTGGCGCGCCAGGTCTGCGAACGCGACAAGCTGACTAACGTTAGCCTGCAATTGGCCGATGCATTGAACGGCGTCAGCCTCAAGGCCGATTGCGTGGTACTGAACATGGTGCTGCACCATTTTGCCGCGCCGGCCGATGCGCTCAAGCATATGGCCAATTTGCTGCAACCAGGCGGTAGCCTGTTAGTGACAGAGTTATGTAGCCACAACCAGAGTTGGGCCAAGGAGGCCTGCGGTGATCTCTGGTTGGGGTTTGAACAGGACGATCTGGCCCGTTGGGCCACCGCTGCGGGACTCGTTCCCGGGGAAAGCCTCTATGTAGGCTTACGTAATGGTTTCCAGATCCAGGTCCGCCATTTTCAGCGGCCGGCTGGCGACACTCACCATCGGTAATTTCAGGAAAACATCGAGATGAGCGAATACTCCCTTTTCACCTCCGAGTCCGTGTCTGAAGGGCATCCGGACAAAATCGCCGACCAGATTTCTGATGCGGTGCTGGACGCCATCATTGCTGAAGACAAGTTCGCCCGTGTGGCGTGCGAGACTCTGGTGAAAACGGGCGTGGCGATCATCGCCGGCGAAGTCACCACTTCCGCCTGGGTTGACCTGGAGCAGATCGTTCGTGACGTGATCACCAACATCGGCTACACCAGCTCCGACGTTGGCTTCGACGGCGCGACCTGCGGCGTGATGAACATCATCGGCAAGCAGTCCCCGGACATCAACCAAGGTGTCGACCGTGCCAAGCCTGAAGATCAGGGCGCCGGCGACCAGGGCCTGATGTTCGGCTACGCCAGCAATGAAACCGACGTGCTGATGCCAGCACCGATCACCTTCTCGCACCAGCTGGTACAGCGCCAGGCCGAAGCCCGTAAATCCGGCCTGCTGCCTTGGCTGCGTCCGGACGCCAAGTCGCAAGTGACCTGCCGTTACGAAAACGGCAAGGTTGTCGGTATCGATGCTGTCGTTCTGTCGACCCAGCACAACCCGGAAGTGTCGTACAACGACCTGCGCGAAGGCGTGATGGAGCTGATCGTCAAGCACGTGCTGCCTGCCGAACTGCTGAGCAAGGACACCCAGTTCCACATCAACCCGACCGGCCAGTTCATCATTGGCGGCCCGGTGGGTGACTGCGGCCTGACCGGTCGCAAGATCATCGTCGACAGCTACGGCGGCATGGCCCGTCACGGCGGCGGCGCGTTCTCCGGCAAGGATCCATCGAAGGTTGACCGTTCGGCGGCCTACGCCGGTCGTTACGTGGCCAAGAACATCGTTGCCGCCGGCCTGGCCGAGCGCTGCGAGATTCAGGTGTCCTACGCCATCGGCGTTGCCCAGCCGACTTCGATCTCGCTGAACACCTTCGGCACCGGCAAGATCAGTGACGACAAGATCGTCAAACTGGTCCGCGAAGTGTTCGATCTGCGTCCATACGCGATCACCACCATGCTCGACCTGCTGCACCCGATGTATCAGGAAACCGCTGCGTACGGCCACTTCGGTCGCACCCCGGCGACCAAGACCGTTGGTGACGACACCTTCACCACGTTCACCTGGGAAAAAACCGACCGCGCCGACGCTCTGCGTTCTGCTGCCGGCCTGTAAGATTCCCCCGCAACACCCGAAGCCCCGCACGGTTCGCGCCCTGCGGGGCTTTTTATTGGGATTCGCTTTACACCGCGTCGCGGCCTTCGCGGGCTTGCCCGCGAAGAGGCCAGCACAACCACCAGAAATACCCGGCAAAATACCCCCTCTCCGCGCCACCCAATACTGACCTAGCCTTCAAGCACCTCACCGAGCAAGGATGCTCAAGATGCTTCCCGACCTGCGCCTGTTTTTTGCCGCTCTACTGACCTTTACCTGCCTGACCGCCAGTGCCGCCGAGTGCCCGGACTGGCCATCCGAACGCGCCCTGAACGAAGTCGGCAAACTGCAACAGCAAATCGACTACTGGGACGACAGCTATCACCGTCAGGGACGCTCATTGGTTGCCGATGAACTCTACGACCAGTCCCGCGCGCAACTCATCCAATGGCGCCACTGCTTCAACCTGAGCCCGCCCGCAGACCCCTTGCGCACTGCGCGCGGCACGCTGCCCCACCCCATCTCCCACACCGGCCTGGACAAACTGCACGATCGGCCCGCCGTGGAAAAATGGCTGCGTGACCGGGTGGACGTCTGGGTCCAGCCTAAAATCGATGGTGTGGCGGTGACCCTGGTTTACCGCAACGGTCTGTTGGCCCAGGCAATCAGCCGCGGCGACGGCGAGAGCGGTCAGGACTGGACGGTTCCTGCGCGGCAGATTCCGGCCATCCCGCAACGGCTATCGCAGGCCCGGGACTTGATCGTGCAAGGCGAACTGTATTGGCGCCTGACCGATCACGTGCAGGCCCGGGCCGGTAGCCTCAATGCTCGTGCCTCGGTGGCAGGCCTGATGGCGCGCAAGGTGTTGAGCGCCGAACAGGCCGCCGGCATCGGCCTGTTTGTCTGGGACTGGCCCCAAGGGCCGGCGAGCGTGTCCGCACGTGCCGCGGCGCTGACTGCGCTGGGCTTCCCGAGTACCACGGCATACAGCCAGCCCATCGCCTCCGTCGTCGATGCCGAACGCTGGCGCGAATACTGGTATCGCTCCCCCCTGCCCTTTGCCAGCGATGGCGTGGTCCTGCGCCAGAACCAGCGCCCGGCCGCCGAACGCTGGCAGGCCAAGTCACCCTACTGGGCCATCGCCTGGAAATACCCCTTCGCACAGGCACTGGCCGAAGTCCGCCAGGTTCACTTCAGGATCGGCCGGACCGGGCGGATCACCCCGGTTCTTGAACTGACCCCGGTGAAGCTCGATGACCGGCAGATCAAACACGTCAGCGTCAGTTCGTTGCAACGCTGGCAGGCGCTGGACATACGCCCGGGTGATCAGGTCGCCATCAGCCTGGCCGGGCTGACCATTCCCAGGCTCGATAGCGTTGTATTGCGCAGCAGCGTACGCGCCGAATTGAACGTGCCGGTGGCAGAGGACTTTCATTCATTGAGTTGCTGGCAACCGACTCCGGGCTGCGAGAGCCAGTTTCTCGCGCGCCTGACCTGGCTCAGCAGCAAACAGGGCCTGGCGCTGCCCAATGTGGGTCCGGGCACCTGGGAAAAACTTCTTGCAACAGGTCGCCTGAACGGTCTGCTGGATTGGTTGACCCTCGATGCCCAAGAGCTTGCTACCATTGACGGTTTCGGCGAGCGCAGTGCGGCTCGCCTTGCCGACAGTTTCAATCAAGCCCGGCAACGCCCGTTCGCGCACTGGCTGAAAGCCCTGGGATTGCCGCCGACAGGTCAGGCGCATCTCGGCGATGCATGGCAGGCACTGGCGCAGCGAGACCTCGAACAATGGCGGGCCGAGGCCGATATCGGGCCAGGGCGCGCGGCGCAACTGAACGCTTTTTTCCGCGATCCGCAGGTCCTGGCCTTGAGTGAAACGTTACGTGATGCGGGGATTGACGGCTTTTAGCTGTCGGCCCTGCGCCCACCGGGAACCCCAGGGGACCGCTGGGCTCCAACAAGCCATTGCCACACCGGCCCGCTTGCTTTCTTCCATGGAGCTTTTATGAAATTTCTTTCACCGCTCGCCCTGTTGACCCTTTGCAGCGTGCTGGCCACCCCGTTGATGGCGGACGAGGAAGCGCCGGGGCTGACCGGTTGCGCCGCCAAGAAGCAAGGTATCGTCAACCAGATCGAATTGGCCAAGGTCCACGGCAACGCCGACCAGCAGGCAGGCCTGGAAAAGGCCCTGAGCGAAGTAGAAGCGAACTGCACCGACGCCTCGCTGAAGAAGGAACGGGAAAACAAGGTGCTCGACGCCAGGCACGAAGTCAGCAAGCGTCAGGCGGATCTCGACAAGGCCATGAGCAAAGGCGACCCTGACAAAATCAACAAGCGCAAAGACAAACTCGCCGATGCCCGCAAGGAATTGCAGAACGCACTCGATGAGCTGGATAAGTAACGCAGCAGTTTTTTGTGGCGAGGGGGCTTGTCGGACCGCCGCACCGCCCCGTTGGACTGCGAAGCAGTCCCAAAATCGCTGAATCGAACTCAGTCAGATATTCCTGACTGCTCAAACAAACGACGGCTACGTCGTCGAACGGGGCGGTTCGGCGGTCCGACAAGCCCCCTCGCCACAGGTTATGCGTAGCGCCGAATCAATGATCCCGAAACGCCTTATGACACGCACTGCAAGCATCTTCGACTTTCTGCACCGCCGGCCCCAGGTTGCTGGCCTTGTAGGGTTGAACCTGGCTGGCGATCACCAATTCACCGGTGGCGCTTTCAAGGTCACGGGCCATGGACTGGAAGCGCGCCTGCTGCTCCCAGACATCGCTCTTGGCGCTGGTGTGATCTTCTTCGCGGACCTGCGGAAAGTGTTGCCACGGCTCACGGGACAGCGCATCGAGTTTCACCGCGCCTTCGGCGAACTTCGGGCCATCGAACGCAATGCGTCCACGCAACATGCCGCCCAGGTCTTCGCCAGTATTGAGCATCTGCTTGAAAATGGCCTTGCGCTGGCCGAGCGGCGAGTTGGGGTCGATGCCGCCACAAGCGGACAACGTCAGGCAGGCCAGCAATACAACAGAAAGTCTTTTAAGAGTCATGGTGGCTTCAGGTCACGGGAAACGGCGGCCAGTATCCTCGCGTCATCGGCAAAGACCAATAGCCCTATTATCAACAAGGGTTGTTTGAACGCATGGAGCGCTCAGGCAACCGGCAAAGGAATCACTCCATGAACAGCCGTTTCAAGGCATGGCGTCACAGCCTGGCCTGGACCCTGCCGATGGTGGCCCTGCTCGCAGGCTGCACCGGTGGCGACAACCAACAACCGAAAACCCACGCCCTGGCCACCTACTCCAGTGCCACATGGGAAGCGCTGCCGGCGGTGTCCGACAGTGACCTGGTCGCCGGTTTCGGTTCGTGGCGCAGCGCCTGCACCCGACTCAAGGCCGACCCGGTCTGGGGTGGCACCTGCGCCGCGGCTACCAACGTGCCGCAAACCGCCAGCGACATTCGCGGTTTTCTCAAACAGAACCTCGATGTCTATGGTCTGCGCGCCGCCAACGACAGCCCCAACGGCTTGATCACCGGCTACTACGAACCGGTCTATCCCGGGAGCCTGACCCAGACCAGCGCTGCCAGTGTCCCGGTCTATGGCGTGCCCGAGGACATGATCATCGTCGCCCTCGACAGCATTTACCCGGAACTCAAGGGCAAACGCCTGCGCGGTCGACTCGAAGGTCGCGTGCTCAAGCCGTACGACGATGCGGCAGCCATCGAAACCAAAGGGGTCAAGGCGCCGGTCGTGGCCTGGCTGACCGATCCGATGAACCTGCAGTTCCTGCAAATCCAGGGTTCGGGTCGTATCCAGCTCGACAATGGTCGCCAGTTGCGTATTGCCTACGCCGATCAGAACGGCCATCCGTATCGACCGATCGGCCGCTGGCTGGTGGAACAGGGCGAGCTGAAAAAAGAAGACGTGACCATGGGCGCCATCAGCACCTGGGCCAAGGCCAATCCGTCGCGGATTCCCGAACTGCTCGGCAGCAACCCCAGCTATGTGTTCTTCACCCGCAACCCGGACAGCAACGAAGGTCCGCGCGGTTCGCTGAACGTACCGTTGACCGCCGGTTACAGCGCGGCGGTGGATCGCAAGGTGATTCCGCTGGGCAGCCTGTTATGGCTGTCCACCACCAAACCGGACGGCACAGCCCTGGTTCGCCCCGTGGCAGCACAGGACACCGGCGGCGCCATTGCCGGCGAGGTTCGGGCGGATCTGTTCTGGGGCACCGGCGATGCGGCCGGGCAACTGGCCGGGGACATGAAACAGCAGGGGCAGATCTGGATGCTCTGGCCCAAAGGTGCGGCGCTGCCACAAGTACCGCAGGTGGCGGATGCAGAGAAGACAAAACCCTAAACCAGCGGTGGCTGCCAGATAGCTATCGCGAGCAGGCTCGCTCCCACATTGGAACGCACACTCCTGTGTGCGAGCCTGCTCGCGATGAGGCCCGCAAAAACCCTGAAGATTTTTAGACCGACACCACAAAAAAACTCACGATCAACGCCATCCCCACGAACCACACCAGCGACCGCAGCGTCGCCCAGTCCGCCAGGTAGCAAATGATGTAGAGCAGGCGGCTGGTGATGAACAACACCGACAGCACATTGATCGTCACCAGTTCGGCATTGCCTGCCAGGTGCGCTACGATCACTGCCGCAGCGAACGCCGGGGTCACTTCAAAGCTGTTCAGTTGCGCCGCATTCGCGCGCCTGCCCAAGCCTTCCAGCGAATCGAGAAAATCCCGGGGGTCATGGTTGTCTCTCAACCTGAACCCGCCACTGATCTTGGCGACCCACGTACACACATACGGCAGGAAAATCGCGATCAAAATGCACCACAGAGCAACCGTCATAAAGCAGTCCCTTTTTCACGTTTCAGAACAGTCAAAATTTCATGACCAATATACCGATCAGCACCAGCCCACAGGCCAAGAGGCGCGGCCCGCCAAAAGGTTCTTTGAGGTAACGCATACCGAACAGCACCACCAGAATCACACTGATCTCGCGCAGCGCCGCTGCCTCGGCAATCGAACCCAGCTGCATTGCCCACAGCACCAAAGCGTAGCTGAACAACACGCAGAACCCGACGGCCAGACCCAGCCGCCACTGCTCGCGCCAGAACAACATGAACGCGGGTCGTTTGCGCACCAACGCCAACAACGGAAACGGCCAGGCACTGAGCAAGGTGACCCAGATCAGGTAATCCAGTGGATGGGACCAGCGCCGCAATGCCTGCCCGTCGATGTAGGTGTAGCAACCGATGCACAGGCCGATCAGTGCCACCACCGGTAGCATCGACCATGGAAGGCGCGCTCCGCCGCCGCCCTGCCAGAGCAGGCACAGCATGCCGAACGGGATCAGCAGGATTCCGAAGATCTGCTGATGGGTCAGCACCTCCCCGGCAAAGATCAGCGTTAGCGCCAGCACCACCAACGGTGACAGGCCGCGCATCAACGGATAGACCAGCCCGAGGTCGCCGACCCGATAGGCCTGGATCAGCAAATAGCGATAGAGCAATTCGAACGCCGCCGATGCCAGGATCCACGGCCAGATCTCCAGTGGCGGCACGCTCAGGAACGGCAACATCAGCACGACAAAGAGCAGCGCCACGCTGTCCATGCAGGCCACCACCAACAGCCGCTCCGCACTGAACTTGATCAGGGTATTCCACGCCGCATGCAACAGCGCCGCCACCAACACCAACGCCGTCGCAAGCACGGCCTACTCCTTTTGTTGTCTCCACGATCCGGCAAAATCCGCGCAGAGAATTGATTCGCCATATGTCAGTGGCTGTTTATACTGCAAGCGACCACGCCGCACTCAGTTGCGCACAGACTAACTCCTATAAAAATTCTGCCCGGCCCGCTCTCGTCGAGAACGGTCGTCGGCCTGCGTATGCCTGATCACAGCGTCAAGACTACCGACAGAGACCTTGCGCATGCCACTCGCTTTGCTTGCCCTCGCTGTTGCCGCCTTCGGCATCGGCACCACTGAATTCGTCATCATGGGTCTTTTGCCCGATGTCGCCCGCGACCTCGGCGTGAGCATTCCCGATGCCGGATTGCTGATCACCGGCTACGCCCTGGGCGTGGTGTTCGGTGCACCGATCCTCGCGGTCGGCACCGCCAACATGCCGCGCAAGGCCACGCTGTTGGGCATGACGCTGATGTTCATCCTCGGCAATATGCTCTGCGCGCTGGCGCCGAACTACGCCACGTTGATGGCCGCGCGCGTGATCACGGCACTGTGCCATGGCGCATTTTTCGGCATCGGTTCGGTGGTGGCTGCCGGGCTGGTGGCACCCAACAAACGGGCTCAGGCGATTGCCATGATGTTCACCGGCCTGACCCTGGCCAATGTGCTCGGTGTACCGCTGGGCACTGCACTCGGGCAATACGCAGGTTGGCGCTCGACCTTCTGGGCGGTGTCGGTGATCGGGGTACTGGCGGCGATTGCCCAATGGGTCTGGCTGCCGAAAAACATTGCGATGGATAAAGCCAACCTGGCCAGCGAGTTCAAGGTACTGGGCAAGGCCAATGTACTGCTGGCCCTGGGCATGAGTGTGCTGGCCTCGACCAGCCTGTTCAGTGTGTTCACTTACATTGCGCCGATCCTGCAGGACATCACCGGCGTCAGCCCCCACGGCGTCACCCTCATGCTGCTGTTGTTCGGCGTTGGCTTGACCGCCGGCAGCATGCTCGGTGGTCGTCTGGCGGACAGCCGCTTGCTGCCTTCGCTGGTGGGCATGGCGCTGGCGGTGCTGGTGGTGCTGGCGGCATTCACGCAAACCAGTCACTCGATGATCCCGGCTGCGATCACGCTTGTGCTGTGGGGGACTTTCGCCTTTGCACTGTGCCCGATCCTGCAACTGCTGATCATCGATCAGGCCCACGAGGCGCCGAACCTGGGTTCAACCTTGAACCAGAGCGCCTTCAATCTCGGCAACGCCGCCGGGGCATGGATCGGCGGCCTGGTGGTGGCCAGTGGCGCGGACCTGGCGGATTTGCCGTGGACGGGTGCACTGGTCAGTGGGTTGACCGTGTTGACTGCACTGTTCTTCATCTATCGCCAGCGGCGCGGTGCGGCTGCGCTTGATGTGGCGGGCTGAGCATCAACTTGATTGTATGCTCGCGAAGGTGGCGCCACCGATCTCACTGAGTGGCGTCATCATCCTTGAACTGGTCTTTGACGTACTTGATCTCGGTCCGGCCGTGAGGCGCCGGCAAGCCGTCTTCACCGAGGTTTACGAACACCATTTTTTCAACAGTGAGGATGCTCTTGCGGGTGATCTTGTTGCGCACTTCACACGTCAGGGTGATCGAAGTGCGGCCGAACTCGGTCGCCGTGATGCCCAGTTCGATGATGTCGCCCTGGCGCGAGGCGCTGACGAAGTTGATTTCGGAAATGTACTTGGTCACTACGCGCTGATTACCCAACTGGACGATGGCGTAGATCGCCGCCTCTTCGTCGATCCAGCGCAGCAGGCTACCGCCGAACAACGTGCCGTTGGGGTTGAGGTCTTCGGGTTTTACCCATTTGCGGGTGTGGAAATTCATATTCACTCCTGACCATCCTGCCGACTGATGCCCGGCATCATGGCAGAGCCCGGGCTAGAGCTCTATTAGGCTTCGACTATGGTCGCGATTACCGTTCGGACATTGACCGACAGAAACGCTTTGGAAGATCAGCATAGCCCGCTATAATCGCCACCGTTTCAAAACGGTAACCTCTACTTGATACCGTTTTCCCGCCACCTGTCCGAGGGGCGCTGCAGCAGGTTCGACCTGTCAGGCTCGGATGGGGCGTTGCCTGGCCTTCACTGGCTGGACACTAAACGCACAACGGCGCCCATTCGCATACATTACGAATGGAGGCTCTTCATGAGCGCTGTTATCACGCCTGCAGATTTTAACGATTACAAAGTCGCCGACATGTCCCTGGCTGCCTGGGGCCGTCGCGAGACCATCATCGCCGAATCCGAAATGCCAGCCCTGATGGGTCTGCGTCGCAAGTACTCCGAAGAGCAACCGCTCAAGGGCGCGAAGATCCTCGGCTGCATCCACATGACCATTCAGACTGCCGTGCTGATCGAAACCCTGGTTGCCCTGGGTGCCGAAGTGCGCTGGTCGTCCTGCAACATTTTCTCGACTCAGGATCAGGCCGCCGCGTCCATCGCCGCTGCCGGCATCCCGGTTTTCGCCTGGAAAGGTGAAACCGAACAAGAGTACGAGTGGTGCCTGGAGCAGACCATCCTCAAAGATGGCCAGCCATGGGACGCCAACATGATCCTCGACGACGGCGGCGACCTGACCGAGCTGCTGCACAAGAAGTACCCAGCCGTTCTGGACCGCGTCCACGGCGTGACCGAAGAAACCACCACCGGCGTTCACCGCCTGCTGGATATGCTGGCCAAGGGCGAGCTGAAAATCCCGGCCATCAACGTCAACGACTCGGTGACCAAGAGCAAGAACGACAATAAGTACGGCTGCCGTCACAGCCTGAACGATGCGATCAAGCGCGGCACCGACCACCTGCTGTCCGGCAAGCAAGCGCTGGTCATCGGCTACGGCGACGTGGGCAAGGGCTCCGCTCAGTCCCTGCGCCAGGAAGGCATGATCGTCAAGGTTTCCGAAGTCGACCCGATCTGCGCCATGCAAGCCTGCATGGACGGTTTCGAACTGGTTTCGCCGTTCATCGACGGTATCAACAACGGTACTGAAGCAAGCATCGACAAGGCGCTGCTGGGCAAGATCGACCTGATCGTGACCACCACCGGCAACGTCAATGTTTGCGACTCGAACATGCTCAAAGCCCTGAAGAAGCGTGCTGTTGTCTGCAACATCGGTCACTTCGACAACGAAATCGACACCGCTTTCATGCGCAAGAACTGGGCATGGGAAGAAGTGAAGCCGCAGGTTCACAAGATCCACCGTACCGGCGCTGGCGATTTCGATCCGCACAACGACGACTACCTGATCCTGCTGGCCGAAGGCCGTCTGGTTAACCTGGGTAACGCAACCGGCCACCCGAGCCGCATCATGGACGGTTCGTTCGCCAACCAGGTTCTGGCTCAGATCTTCCTGTTCGGCCAGAAGTACGCCGACCTGTCGCCAGCCCAGAAGGCCGAGCGCCTGACTGTTGAAGTACTGCCGAAGAAACTCGACGAAGAAGTGGCCCTGGAAATGGTCCGCGGCTTCGGCGGCGTAGTGACTCAACTGACCAAGACCCAGGCCGACTACATCGGCGTGACCGTCGAAGGTCCGTTCAAGCCGCACGCTTATCGCTACTAAGAGCAGCTGCAAGCTTTGAGCTTCAAGCGGCAAGCACAGGCCAAAAGCCGATCTTGCCGCACGAAGCCCGCAGCTTTGCCCCAATTTGCCAAAACAGTGTCAGGCAGCAAGTTCCAGGCACAAGAGACGAGCGCACCTCCGCTTCTCTTGCAGCTTGTGGCTTGCAGCTTGTAGCTGGAGGTTCCCTCCATGTCCCAAGATCGTCGCTACAGCTTCGAGTTCTTCCCTACGAAGACCGATGCTGGGCAAGAAAAGCTGCTCGCCACTGCTCGCCAGCTGGCCGCCTACAACCCCGATTTTTTCTCCTGCACCTACGGCGCCGGCGGTTCGACCCGTGATCGCACGCTGAACACCGTGTTGCAGCTCGAAAGCGAAGTCAAAATCCCTGCCGCTCCGCACCTGTCCTGCGTGGGCGATAGCAAAGCTGACCTGCGCGGCCTGCTGGCCCAGTACAAGGCCGCCGGCATCAAGCGTATCGTCGCCCTGCGCGGTGACCTGCCTTCGGGCATGGGCATGGCCAGCGGTGAAATGCGCCACGCCAATGACCTGGTTGAATTCATTCGTGAAGAAACCGGTGATCATTTCCACATCGAAGTCGCCGCTTACCCGGAAATGCATCCGCAAGCTCGCAATTTCGAAGACGATGTCGCCAATTTCGTGCGCAAGGCCAACGCTGGCGCCGACAGTGCGATCACCCAGTACTTCTTCAACGCCGACTGCTACTTCTACTTCGTGGAACGCGTGCGGGCGTTGGGCGTGAACATCCCGATCGTACCGGGCATCATGCCGATCACCAACTACAGCAAGCTGGCGCGCTTCTCCGATGCCTGCGGTGCGGAAATCCCGCGCTGGATCCGCAAGCAACTGGAAGCCTACGGTGACGACACCCAGAGCATTCAGCGCTTTGGCGAACAGGTCATCACCGAGATGTGCGAACAACTGCTGCAGGGTGGCGCTCCAGGGCTGCACTTCTACACACTGAACCAGGCTGAAGCGAGCCTGGCGGTGTGGAAAAACCTGAAGTTGCCACGTTGAGGCAGCTACAAGCTGCAAGTTGAAAGCTACAAGCAAGATCAAAGGATCGCATTCTTCGGCAGCTCCTGTAGGAGCTTTCGCAGGCTGCGATCTTTTGCTTTCAACGCACTATTAATGTGCGGCTATCCACGGAGTTAGAGCATCTGCGGTCAGTTTCTGGCTCTTTCCGGTTTCTCGTCGTAATCTCAAGCCCATGCCTTTGATCACGCAGCTAATCGCCGTGCTTGTCTTCACTTGCCTGAGCTTCACCGCCCGAGGCGAGAAGCTGCGCATTGTCACGGAGCCGTGGGCGCCTTATGTGTACGAAGACAACGGCAAATCGCTGGGCCTGGACTACGAAACCACCGCCATTGTCTTCAAGCGCCTGGGCATCGAAGTGGAGTGGCAGTTCCTGCCCTGGAAACGCTGCCTGTCGATGCTTGAATCGGGCCAGGCCGATGGCGCGCTGGACATCTTCCACAGCGACGAACGCGATGCGACCCTGCTCTACCCCAGCGAACCACTGTCTGAAGTCCAGTTCGTGATGTTCTACGCCAATGAACGGCCCCATCCGTTTCGCACCCTCGATGACTTGCAAGGCCTGACCATCGGCACCTCGCCGGGTTACCTGTACAGCAAGGA
The DNA here is from genome assembly GCF_019955895.1 of Pseudomonas sp. GL-B-12. Classification (NCBI taxonomy): domain Bacteria; kingdom Pseudomonadati; phylum Pseudomonadota; class Gammaproteobacteria; order Pseudomonadales; family Pseudomonadaceae; genus Pseudomonas; species Pseudomonas sp. GL-B-12. The sequence goes on along the minus strand of NZ_JAHBCX010000033.1, from coordinate 140,936 downwards.
TTTCAGCGATTCGACGCTGTTCACCCGCGAGCCGGCCCCCACCCATGAAGCCAACTTCGGCAAACTGGTACGCGGGCGGATTGACCTGCTGATCACCGACCGCCGGGTCGGCCAGCATCTGCTCGACGAGCTGGGCATCCGCGACAAGATCACCGAAAACCCCACGATCATCAGCCAGCAAAGCCAGTTTCTCGCGGTGCGGCGCAATGCGGGCATGGATCTGCTGGTGCAGCGTTTCGGCGCCGAACTCAAACGCTTCAAGCGCGAGCCCGCCTACGCTGAACTGAGTGCCCGCTACGGCGCGGAACCGGCAGCCAACGTGAAGACTGAAAAGACCACGGCCGCCACGGAAAAAACCGTTGAGCAGCAGGAAAGCGGCGCACAGTGATTGCTCTGTTATACTCCGGCCTTCCCGCCAGGCTCACGCCCGGACGCCCGGAATCGTTAAAGGCATCTCAACCCCGCTACTGCGCAGCTTTCAGCCCGCGCGAGCGCTTGCAGACGAGCCTTCGAGACCCAGCAGGACCGGACGGGATTGCGTCCTCTTAAACGCCATTCGCGCCAGGCAAGACTCCCATTGGGCCAAGCCCTAACTTAAAACAGGATTACTCATGTCCTTTGCTTCCCTCGGTCTCTCCGAGGCTTTAGTCCGCGCCATCGAGGCAGCGGGCTATACCGAGCCTACTCCGGTGCAACAGCGGGCCATTCCCGCCGTGTTGCAAGGTCGCGACCTGATGGTCGCGGCACAGACAGGTACTGGTAAAACCGGCGGTTTCGCCCTTCCGATCCTGGAGCGGTTGTTCCCCAACGGTCACCCGGACAAATCCCAGCGCCACGGCCCGCGCCAGCCGCGCGTACTGGTCCTGACCCCGACTCGCGAACTCGCCGCACAAGTGCATGAAAGCTTCAAGGTCTATGCCCGTGACCTGAAGTTCGTCAGCGCCTGCATCTTCGGCGGTGTCGGCATGAACCCGCAGGTTCAGGCCATGTCTCGTGGCGTAGACGTGCTGGTGGCCTGCCCTGGCCGCCTGCTCGACCTGGCCGGCCAAGGCAGCGTCGACCTGTCCCACGTGGAAATCCTCGTGCTGGACGAAGCCGACCGCATGCTCGACATGGGCTTCGTCCATGACGTGAAAAAGGTCCTGGCCCGTCTGCCGGCCAAACGCCAGAACCTGTTGTTCTCGGCGACCTTCTCCAAGGACATCACCGACCTCGCCGGCAAGCTGCTGCACAACCCGGAACGCATCGAAGTCACGCCGCCGAACACCACGGTCGAGCGGATCGAACAGCGCGTATTCCGCCTGGCCGCCAGCCACAAGCGTTCGTTGCTCGCGCACCTGATCACCGCTGGCGCCTGGGAACAGGTGCTGGTGTTCACCCGCACCAAGCACGGCGCCAACCGCCTGGCCGAGTACCTGGACAAACACGGCCTCACCGCCGTCGCGATCCACGGCAACAAGAGCCAGAACGCCCGCACCAAAGCCTTGGCCGACTTCAAGGCCGGTGAAGTGCGCATCCTGGTCGCCACCGACATCGCCGCTCGCGGCCTGGACATCGACCAGTTGCCTCACGTGGTCAACTTCGAACTGCCGAACGTCGATGAAGACTACGTGCACCGCATCGGCCGTACCGGCCGTGCCGGTCGTTCGGGCGAGGCGATTTCGCTGGTCGCCCCGGACGAAGAAAAACTGCTGAAAAGCATCGAACGCATGACCAAGCAGAAAATCGCCGACGGCGACCTGATGGGCTTCGATGCGAGTGCCGTGGAAGCCGAGAAACCTGAAGTACGCGAGCGTCCGGATATGCGTAACCCGCGCAATCCACGCGGCCCGCGCGGCGACGGCCCGAACGGCAGCGGTGGTGGTGGCGGTCGCAAGGACAAAGGCAAGGACAAGGGCAAGGAAAAACCGGCCGGCGAACGCGGCGAGCGCCCTGCCCGTCAGCAAAAGCCACGTGAAGGTACTCCGGCTCGCGAACAGCGTCCGTCGCAGCCTCCTCGTGCTGCCTCTGATCGTGCCCCGGACGAGTTCCTGGACGACGATATCGATAACTTCGGTAACCGCGTCGACTACGTGCCGCAGCAGAAACCCGCGCAAGGCCGTGGTCGCCGTCCGGGTGCTCCGGCACAAGGCACTGCGGCAGGTTCGGGCGCTCCACGTTCCGGCAAGCCACAAGGTCGCCAGAACGGTCCGCGCAACAGCGATGGCGCCAGCACCGGCACACCACCGGCCAAGCGTAGCGGCCCTCGCAGTGGCGCACCGCGCGACGGCCAGGCCCGCCGCGAAGATTCGCGCAATCGCCGCCCGGCCCGTGACGACCAGCCGCTTTCGGAACCTGCCGTACAGAACCCGCGCGGCCCCGCGCCGAAGATCATGCACAAGGAGTCGAAGGCTGACCGCTTCCCGACACCTGAGCAGCTGGATCAACTGCCAAGCCGCCCTCGTGGTGAGAAACCAGCGCTGCTGACCCGCAATCGCTGAGTTATCGCCGCAATAAAAAACGCCCCTGACCGCAAGATCAGGGGCGTTTTTTTGTGTCAGGCGCGAAAATTACTTCGCTTTCACACCTTCAAACGTCACGTACAGCTCGACCGCATCGGACGCTGGACCCAGGTTTTTTTGCTTGCCGAAATCGGAACGCTTCAGGTTGGTAGTACCTTCGAAACCGGCACGGTAGCCGCCCCATGGATCCTTGCCTTCTCCCAGGAAAGTGGCCTTGACCACGATCGGCTTGGTCACGCCTGCCATGGTCAGATCACCGGCTACGTCAGCAGTGTCTTTGCCAGCAGCATTTTTACCCGTTGGTGTGACGCTGGTGGAAACGAAGGTGGCTTTGGCAAATTTGCTCGAGTTCAGGAGATCATCATCGCCGGATATGTGCTTGTCGCGCTCAGCATTGTTGGTGAAAACGCTGGCGGTGTTCACGTTGAACTCGATCTTGCTGTCTTCAGGCTTGGCAGCGTCGAAGCTGAACTTGCCGTCGATGTCCTTGAAGGTACCGGTGATGAAGCTGTAGCCCAGGTGGCTGATCTTGAAGTTGACGAAGGCGTGCTGGCCTTGTTTGTCGACGGTGTAGTCAGCCGCCATCACGTTGGCGGACAGCAGAGCAGAACCGATTGCCAGAGCGGCGAGAGTCTTTTTCAACATGCTTTTTTTCCTTGGGAGTCGAGGTTGAACTTCAGGCTTTGCGACCCAGCATTCGCTTGAGGGTCACATCACGGTCGATAAAGTGGTGCTTCAATGCTGCCAACGCATGGAGTACGGAAAAAATTACCAGCACCCACGCCAGGTAGAGGTGAATCGCACCGGCGTTATCTGCCTGGTCCGGTAGTCCGGAAATCAGGGCAGGCACTTCGAACCAGTCAAACACCGGAATCCCGGCACCTTCTGCGGTGGAAATCAGGTAACCGGCAATCATCACAGCGAACAGACAGAGATACAGAAAGGCATGGCCGAACATGGCACCCAGACGCGTCATGCGGCTGTAGCTGGCCAGGGTTGGCGGCGGCGGGCTGATGAAACGCCACAACACGCGCAATACCATGACCCCCAGCAGGATCAAACCGATGCTCTTGTGCAGATCCGGCCCTTCCTTGCGCCATGGGTCGTAATAGTCGAGGCCAACCATCCATAGCCCAAGGGCGAACAAACCGAACACGGCCAGTGCCACGCCCCAGTGCATGAAGATGCTGACCCAGCCGTAGCGGGAGGTAGAGTTACGTAGCTGCATTGCCTAGATCCCTGTAAGTGCTGGCCCAAGACTATCGAGTTATCTGTCGAATTAAAGCGGAAAGTTTTACTTTGAAATATCGAGAAATACGGTCAAGAGTCTGAAACAGGCGAATTAAGGAAAGATTAAAGTCGAAAGTGTCAGGAAAAGTGAATACAAACCGAAGAACACCTGTATCAAATGTTTTATTCGATTTTTGCTCCCGGCTTTTTTCAGGCATAAAAAAACGCGGCATTTACGCCGCGTTTTTTTGCTCCCAGGGCTTACTGCGCCTTGGTATCCGTTGCCAGGGTTGCCGCAGGTTTGACTGCCGGCTTCTTCACCGGTTCGGCTTTCTTCACCGGTGCCTTGGCCGGGGCTTTTTTCGCCTCGGTCTTGGCAGCTGGTTTCGCCGGAGCCTTCTTGGCCGGCTCGGCTTTTGCCGGGGTTGCTGGCTTCGGTGCTTCGACCGGAGCCGGTGCAACGGCCGGGGCGGGTGCTGGCACAGGAGCAGGTGCTACCGGCTCAGGTGCCTTGACTGGCTCTGGCTTCTTCTCGTCATCCGAGCCGCCGAACAGGTTGCTGAAGAAATTGCCTTTCTTCGCCACCACCGCACCAGCGCCCACCGCTGCGGCGGCCGGACCCACTTTCGCCGGTTCGAACGACTTGCCCGCCGCCAGGTCTTCAACCTGACTGGCTGCACGTTGACCGGTACGCAGCGCGCCTTCCAGGGTGCCGGGATACAGGGTATCGGTGTGTTCGCCAGCGAAGGTTACGCGCTGAATCGGGCGTTCCCACAGGCGCCAGAACTTGCTGATCTGGCCCGGACCGAAGGCCAGGTAGGCGCCGCCAGTCGACGGGTCGGTGCTGTAGCGACGGATTTCATAACCGGTGAACGAGCCACGCGCCTGTGGATAGAACGTGTGCAGACGGATCAAGACCTGATCGACCATCTGCTTGTCGCCAAATGCCTGCATCACCCGCGCGTTGTCGCCGGACAGGTTGATCACCACGTTGGCACCACCCTTCAGGGCAGGCTCGATCCACAACATGCCCAGGCCGGTGTTGCTGAAGATCTCACCGGACATGCGCGCCTTGGGCTCCCATACCGGCGTCTTGAACTTCAGCATGATCTGGTCGCGCCAGCCGTAGTTGGTGCCCTTGATCGCTGCCAGGTGCTGGGCGTCCAGCGCCGGGGACATCTGGATCTTGTTCAGGGCGCGCAGTGGCACGGCCAGCACCACGTAGTCAGCTTGATAGCTGACGCTGTCGACTTTGACGGTCACGCCATCCTTGTCCTGAATGATCGACGAGACCCGGGAATTGGTCTTGATGGTTTTCAGCTGTTTGACCAGGGCCTGGGCCAGCACCGGGCTGCCACCGACCAGGCGCGAAGCACGCAGGTCACGATCGGAGACGCCGCGGTAAACGCGGCTCTGCTGCGCGAAGTACAGCAGCGACAAGCGCGAAGGTTCGTCGTAGCGGGTACGGATCTGCTGGTTGATCAACTGGCGAGCGGTGGCCGGCAGGTTCTGCTTGTCGAGCCAGCTCGACACGTTCATCTGGTCCAGCGCATGCAGCGTGTTGTTGGCGGCCGGGTTCTGCGGGTCGTCGATCGAGCGCGCCAGATCGTCCACGGTCTTGTCGAAGCGCTTGAGCGCCTCGGCGGTGGCCGGCTGCTTGGTCGCCAGATCGGCGGCAGAGAAATACTCGCCATCGATCAGGTAGCCTGGGGTCCGCACGAATTCAGGGGCTGGCGTGGTGCTCAGCTTGAAGTTCGATACGTACTTGTTCAGCACCGGTTGGACCTTGTCGTTGCCGATCCACTCGCTGGTGGCCATGCCGGAACGGCCGCCCAGGCTTGACTTGGCTTCCAGCAGGGTGACCTGCCAGCCCTTGTTCTGCAGCTCATACGCAGCAGTCAGGCCCGACAGGCCGCCGCCGATCACGATCGCGGTTTTATCCTTGGCCAGCGCAGACACGCTGAACAGCCCCAACATCACCAGCGCACAGGCGCGCAGCCAACCGACAGACATTCAGCGAACTCCGGAATCACACGAGGAAAACAGCAGTTTTTGCGAGCCAGACGGCTCAAGAACCGCGAAGGATACGTCAGCCTTCAGACGCCCGCCAGCAACGTCTATCGGCCTGTACAAAGTAGCTCATTCGACACAATGGGTTGTCCCCACGGCACGCATTGCATAGGCTTGCGCGATTGTTTGTCCGCGCCGGTCACGGACCGCCTCCAGGAGAGTGAAAATGGGCCTGAATAATCAGTGGATGCAACGCGATCTCGCCGTGTTGTGGCATCCCTGCACCCAGATGAAAGATCACGAACAACTGCCGCTGATCCCGATCAAGCGCGGGGAAGGCGTGTGGCTGGAAGACTTCGAAGGCAAGCGCTACCTCGATGCGGTCAGCTCCTGGTGGGTCAATGTGTTCGGCCACGCCAACCCGCGGATCAACCAGCGCATCAAGGACCAGGTCGACCAGCTCGAACATGTGATCCTTGCCGGCTTCAGTCATCAACCGGTGATCGAGTTGTCCGAGCGCCTGGTGATGATGACGCCGGAAGGCCTGACCCGGTGCTTCTACGCCGATAATGGCTCGTCCTGCATCGAAGTCGCGCTGAAAATGAGCTTTCACTACTGGCTCAATCGCGGTCAGCCGAACAAGAAGCGCTTCGTCACCCTGACCAACAGCTACCACGGCGAAACCATGGCGGCGATGTCGGTGGGTGACGTGCCGCTGTTCACCGAGACCTACAAAGCGCTGTTGATGGACACCATCAAGGTGCCGAGCCCGGACTGCTACCTGCGCCCCGAAGGCATGAGCTGGGAAGAGCACTCGCGCAACATGTTCGCGGCCATGGAGCAGACCCTGGCCGAAAACCACGACACGGTCGCGGCGGTGATCGTCGAGCCGCTGATCCAGGGCGCCGGTGGCATGCGCATGTACCACCCGGTGTACCTCAAGCTGCTGCGAGAAGCCTGCGACCGCTACGGCGTGCACCTGATCCACGACGAAATCGCCGTCGGCTTCGGCCGCACCGGGACAATGTTCGCCTGTGAACAGGCCGGCATCCGCCCTGATTTCCTGTGCCTGTCCAAGGCCCTGACCGGCGGCTATCTGCCGCTGGCGGCGTGCATGACCACAGACGACGTCTACAGCGCGTTCTACGACGACTACCCGACCCTGCGCGCCTTCCTGCACTCCCACAGCTACACCGGCAACCCGTTGGCGTGCGCGGCGGCCCTGGCGACCCTGGATATTTTCGAAGAAGACAACGTCATCGAGAACAACAAGGCCCTGGCGCAGCGCATGGCTTCTTCCACCGCGCATCTGGTCGACCACCCGAACGTGTCCGAAGTGCGCCAGACCGGCATGGTACTGGCCATCGAGATGGTCAAGGACAAGGCCAGCAAGGAAGCTTATCCATGGCAGGAACGTCGTGGTCTGAAGGTGTTCCAGCACGCCCTGGAGCGCGGTGCTTTACTGCGTCCATTGGGTAGCGTGGTGTATTTCCTGCCGCCGTATGTGATTACCCCGGAACAGATCGATTTCCTTGCCGAAGTCGCCAGCGAAGGGATCGACATTGCAACCCGTGACAGCGTCAGCGTGGCAGTGCCGAAGGACTTCCACCCGGGGTTCCGTGATCCGGGCTGACAGTCACTGATTACCCTGTGGCGAGGGGGCTTGCCCCCGTTGGGTCGCGTAGCGACCCCAAATCCGGCAACCCGGTTTCCCCGGATCAATCGCATCAGCAGAATTTGCGACTGCTTCGCAGCCGAACGGGGCGGTGCGGCGGTCCGACAAGCCCCCTCGCCACAAAAAGCTACTTCGACACATTTACTATGCCGAACATTAGATTCAGTAGAGACCCAGCATGAGACTGTCCCGCTTCTTTATCGACGCCCCCCTGAGCATCGGCGAGCACGAGTTGCCCGAAGCCCAGGCCCATTACATCAGCCGCGTGCTGCGCATGGCCGAGGGCGATGCGTTGCAGTTGTTCGACGGTTCGGGCCAGGAGTTTCGCGCCAGGCTGGTCGAAGTCGGCAAAAAACGCGTGGTGGTGCTGATCGATGAAAGCTTCGCCGGGCAGGTCGAGTCGCCGCTGCAAATCCATCTCGGCCAGGGCCTGTCCCGAGGCGAGCGCATGGACTGGGCAATTCAGAAAGCCACGGAACTGGGCGTCACTGAAATCACCCCGATCTTCACCGACCGCTGCGAAGTCCGGCTCAAGGACGAGCGCGCCGATAAACGCCTGCTGCACTGGCGCCAGGTGGCGATCAGCGCATGCGAACAGTGCGGGCGCTCGCGAGTGCCGGTGATTCATCCGCCAATGCTGTTGGCCGACTGGCTGAAGCAAACACAAGCCGAGTTGAAACTGGTACTGCACCCGGTGGCCGAACCGTTGGTGAGCCACGCCAAACCTTCAAGTCTGGCATTCCTGATCGGTCCGGAGGGTGGTTTGTCGAACGCCGAAGTCGATCAGGCCAAGGCCAGCGGCTTTCATGCCGCCCGCCTCGGTCCACGGGTGCTGCGCACCGAAACCGCGCCGGTTGTTGCACTGGCGGTGGCCCAGCAACTCTGGGGTGATTTCTAGGCCCCATCGCGAGCCTGCTCGCGATGGCAGCACCCAAGTCTGGCGCTACTGCACCGGATCACTCACCGGTTTGGCAATGATCGCCTTGAGTTCGCTGGTCATCGGGAACTCAAGGTTCAAACCCTTCGGCGGGATCGGCTGCTCGAACCAGCGCTTGTAGATGCCATTGATCTCGCCCGAGCTGTACAGATCCGCCAACGCGCCGTTGACCAGCGCCAGGAACTGCGGATCGTCCTTGCGCACCATGCAGCTGTAGATCTCCCGCGATTGCTCCTCCCCGACCACCACCCACTTGTGCGGGTCATTGGCCTTGGCGCGCTCGCCGTAGAGCAGCGCGTCGTCCATGTAGAACGCCACCGCCCGGCCCGATTGCAGCATCTGGAAGGCTTCGCCGTGGTCCTTGGCGCTGATCACGAACATGTCGATCTTGTGATCGACGTTGTAGCTTTTCAGGAAGCGCTCGTTGGTGGTGCCGGCGGTGGTCACCACGTTCTTGCCGCGCAGGTCGGCGAAGCTCTTGATCCCGCTGTCCTTCGCGGTCAGCAACTGGCCTTTGACGTAGATGAAGCCATAAGAGAACGCCACCTGCTTCTGCCGTTCGGCGGTCACGCCGGTGGAGCCGCACTCCAGGTCCACGGTGCCGTTCTGCACCAGTGGAATGCGGGTCTGCGAGGTCACCAGGTTGTACTTCACCTTCAAGTCCGGCAGCGCCAGTTGCTGCTGGATGCGCTCGACGATCTTGCCCGCCAGATCCACCGAGTAACCCATCGGCTTGCCGCTGTGATCACCCACGTAGGAGAACGGCACCGAAGCATCGCGATAGCCCAGGGTGATGCTGTTGGCGCTGGCGATCTTGCTCAGGGTGCCGGTCAGCGGCGCTTCATTGGCCTGAACCTGACTGCCGAGCAACAGGCCAAGCGTACAAGCGAGCAACGTGATTTTTTGCATTGTTATTCTCCGTTGTGGGTGTTGGTTTATCAGACGCGTGCAGCGATGACGGTGATTTCCACCAGCACCTGCGGACGGGCCAGTTCGGCCTGCACGGTGGTGCGGCTCGGTGCCTGCCCCGGCGATAGCCAGGCCGACCAGACCTCGTTCATCGCGGCGAAATCCTCGGTGATGTTCTTCAGGTAAATGGTCACGCAGAGCAGATGATCCTTGTCGCTGCCCGCCTCGGCCAGCAAGGTATCGATTTTCGCCAGCACTTCGCGGGTCTGGCCGCTGGCATCCAGGGCATCGCCCGGCACCTGCCCGGAGAGAAACACCAGGTCACCAAAGGTCACGGCGCCAGACAGGCGCGGGTTGCTGTGCAGTCGGGTAATGGTCATTGCGGTCTCCTCTTCAGAAATCGGTGTTCAGGCGGCCCGGTGGTTGAAACCGCGCAGGTCGATGGAAGGCCGGCGCTCGCCGATCAGCTCGCTGAGCAAGCGCCCGCTGCCGCATGCCAGGGTGAAACCCAGCGCGCCGTGGCCGAGGTTGAGCCACAGGTTGCGATACGCCGTCGCGCCCAGTAACGGCACGCCGCTGGGGGTGGCCGGGCGCATGCCGGCCCACTCGACAGCTTCGTCATAGGCGCCGGCATTTGGAAAGGTGTCATGGGCATGACGCTTGATCAGCGCCAGGCGCTTGGGGTCCAGCGCAGGGTCGAAGCCGACGATGTCGACCATCGCCGCCACTCGCAATTGCTTGCCGATGCGGGCATAGACGATCTTGCGGTCGTAGTCGGTGATGCTCACATCTGGCGCCCGGTGACCGGCGACGATTGGCACGGTCAGGCTGTAGCCCTTGAGCGGATAAAGCGGCAGTTGCAGCCCGGGAAGCGCCAACAGCGGACTGCGGTGACCGGCGGCGATCACCAGTTGTTCGACCGGTAGCACGTGTTCGCCCAGTTCGATGGCATTGACGCTGCCGTTGCTGTGGCGAATGCCGGTCACCGCTTGCCCAAGACGAAACTCGCAACGGCCGGACGCTTGCAGCCGGGCGGCCAGTTGCTGGCAAAAGCCGTGGCAGTCGCCGACCTCTTCGTCCGGGGTGTAGATCGCCCCGACAAAGGGCGCATCGATCAGCGCCGGTTCCAGTTGCGCGCATTCGGCCGGCGACAACACCTGCTGTTGCTGCGGGTCGGCCAGGCCCTGGCGCGCATGCTCGAAGCTGCTGTTCTGGCGGAAAGTCACCAGTTTGCCATTGCGCCGCCACTGGAATCCCGCCAGTCCATCGTCCTCGCGCCAGGACTTCAAAGTGTCCTGGCTGAACAGCGCCAGGCGCAGCAAGTGCGCGGCGTTCTCGCGGTTGACCGAGCGACGGCAGGCGCCGAGGAACGACGCCATCCAGCGCCACTGGGCCGGGTCGAAGCGCGGGCGCAGCTTCAACGGTGAGTCGCCGCGCAGCATCCAGCCGATGGCTTGCAAAGGCACACCGGCGTCGGCCAGGGGCGCGACATAGCGATAGGACAACTGGCCGCCGTTGGCGAAGCTGGTTTCGCTGCCCAGCGAGTCCCGTGACTCGACCACCGTCACCTCAAAGCCGTCGCGCACCAGCGCATAGGCCGTTGCCAGGCCAATCACGCCGCCACCGATGATGCACACACGCTGAGCCATGTCCGTCCTTAAAACCGTTGTGAAGACGAGATCAAGGTTAGAGCCAGGTGACAGACGTTGAACAATGCATAAAGATGGCAAACCCATAAACAAAGGTTATGGACTTGCCATGCGCCTTCGCCATATCGAGATTTTCCAGGCCATCCGCCAGACCGGTTCGATCAGCGCTGCCGCGCAATTGCTGCACGTCTCGCAGCCGGCGGTGAGCAAGGTGTTGCAGCACGCCGAGCAACAATTGGGTTTCCCGCTGTTCCTGCGGGTACGCGGCAAGTTGCAGGCGACGCCGGAAGCGCTGGAACTGGAGCGCGAAGTGGACAAGGTCAGCGAAAGCCTGCAAGGCGTACGACGCCTGGCGCAGAGCCTGCGTCGCGAGCCTGGCCACAGCCTGCGCATCGGTGCCACCCCGGCGCTGGCCCTGTCATTGCTGCCGCCGGCCATTCACGAATGGACCGGGCGTTACCCGGACATCGCTTGCGAACTCTCCAGCGCCCACAGTCGCGAACTGGTGCAGAACCTGTTGATGCGCGAAGTGGATGTCGCCCTGACCCTGCAACGCCCGGATCACCCGGGGCTCAAGGCCCAGGCGCTGGCGTCCGGCGTGCTGGTGGCGCTGGCGCCGAGTGGTTACTGGCCCCAGGAAGAGGTGGGTAAACCGTTGCCGCTGATGGCGCTGGCGGATGCGCCGCTGATCGGATTATCCAGCGCCGATCCACTGGCCGCGCGGCTCGACAGTTACCTGGAAGCGGTCGAACCGCCGCCTCGGGTACGCATCGCCGTGCAAACCTACTCACTGGCACGGGCGATGGTGGAATCTGGCGCGGGCCTGGCGGTGATCGATCCGTTCACCGCCCTTGGCGCCTCTCCCGCCACCACAACGATCCGCCCTCTGGCACCGCCGCTACCCATCACCCTGTACGCAGTGACCCGCGCCGCCGAACCACCGCCCCACACCTTGAACGACCTGTTGCAGGTATTCAGCCGTCGAGCCCGGGAGCAGCTGGATCGCCTGGTCCCGGTACAGCCTTAAAGGACATAAAAGAAAATCGCCACAAAGTGCAGCAAACTCCCGGCAATCACGAACAGATGCCAGATCCCGTGGGCATGGCGCAGTCGATGATCGAGGGCAAAAAAGATAATCCCGACGGTGTACAGCACCCCGCCCGATGCCAGCCACGCAAACCCGACGCCACCCAGCGCCGCGAGCAGTGGCTTGACCGCCACCAGCACGATCCAGCCCATCACCGCATAAATCACGATCGACAGAATCCGCGCTTCCGAACGCGGCTTGATCTCTTGCAGGATGCCGATCAGCGCCAGCCCCCAGACAATCCCGAACAACGTCCAGCCCCACGGCCCGCGCAGGGTCACCAGGCAAAACGGCGTGTAGCTGCCGGCGATCAACAGATAGATCGAAAAGTGATCGACCTTCTGCATGATCGCTTTCTTGCGCCCGCGCACGCTGTGGTACACGGTCGATGCGCTGTAGAGCACCAGCAAGGTAAAGGCGTAGATCGCCATGCTGACAATCTTCCACGGGCTGCCGTCGAGACTGGCCAGCACAATCAGCCACACCCCGCCGATAAACGCCGCCACAGCCCCGACCAGATGCGTCCAGGCGTTCAGTTTTTCCCCGTGATACATGCGTTGCTTACCTCGCATTTCATTGCCGCAGAGCGCAAGGCTCAGGCTTGGAGCGTAAAAGCGCAATGTTTCTGTACGACGGGCCCGGTGTAATTGGGCACAATCGAGTCATTCCAAAAAGAGTCCGCCCCATGCTGATCGATGAAGAGTTGACCCTGAAAAAACTCGAGGTGTTCCTGGCCTTCATGCGCACCGGCAACCTGGCGCGGGCCGCTGCCGAGTTGCAGACCAGCAACGTCAGCGTGCATCGGGCAATCCATTCCCTGGAAAGCGCCCTGCGCTGCCCCTTGTTCAAGCACGAAGGCCGCAGCCTGACGCCGCTGGAAAGCGCTTATGTGCTGGAGGAGCGGGCGCAGAAGCTGATTCAGGACGTGGTCGAAAGTGTGCGCCTGACCCGCGAAGCCGCCGGGTTCTCGGCCGAACGTTTCAAACTGGGCTCGCTGTATTCACTGACGGTGAAGACCGTGCCGCAACTGATCATGGGTTTGAAGATCCGCCGCAGCGAGCTCAACATCGACCTGATTCTGGGCTCCAATATCGATCTGCTCTACAAGCTCAAGAACATGGAAGTCGATGCGGCCCTGGTGTCGCTGGACGAGAGCGTCAACGATCCGGATTGCGAGCAGATCCCGCTGTTTTCCGACGACATCTTCCTCGCCACACCCGCCGACTCGAAGTTTGCCCAGCGCACCGAAGTCGACCTGGCCGAGGTTCGCGACGAAACCTTCATCACCCTGACCCAGGGCTTCGCTACTCATCAGGACGGCAAGCGGGTATTCGAGCAGGCAGGGTTCGAACCGAAGGTAGCGATGCAGGTCAACGACATCTTCACCCTGCTGAGCATGGTCAGCTCGGGCGTGGGTTATGCGTTGCTGCCGGGGCGGATTGCGGCGGTGTACGAGAACCGGGTGAAGCTGATCCCGTTACAGGAAAAGTACCGGCTGCAGCAGCACATTGGCGTGGTGTTCCTGAAAGCCAAGGAGCGTGATCCGAATCTGCTGGCGTTGCTGGCGGAGTGTCGGATGTATGCCAATCGGCAGGCTTGAAATCGAGTCGCGCCCTTCGCGAGCAAGCCCGCTCCCACATTCGACCGCATTCCAAATGTGGGAGCGGGCTTGCTCGCGAAAGCGTCAGACCCGACAACTCAGCCCCTGAACCTAGCCGACAATCCCGCGAACAATGAAGAACAACAGCGAAGGCCCGAGCAAGCAGCCAAGCCCGGTGTGGAAGGTCGCAGTCAACGCGCCATAAGGCACCAGGCGCCGATCCGTTGCAGCCAAACCGGCGGTCACGCCACTGACCGTCCCGGCCAGCCCACCGAACACCATCGCCGAGCGCGGGTTATCCAGGCCCATCCAGCGCGCCGCCATCGGCGTGCCGACCATCACCAGAATCGCCTTGATCAGGCCGGTGGCAATCGACAGCGCCACCACATCGGAACTGGCGCCAATAGCCGCGCCGGTCACTGGCCCGACGATGTAAGTCACCGCACCGGCGCCAATGGTGGTCATGCTCACCGCATCGCGGTAGCCGAATGCCCAAGCCATACACGCGCCGACAATAAACGGCAGCACCGTGCCCAACAACAGCGCGATCACACCGATCAAGCCGGCCTTTTTCGCTTCCGTGGCCTGCACCTCAAATGCCGTGGCGACGATGGCGAAGTCCCGCAGCATGGCGCCGCCCATCAGCCCAATGCCGGAAAACAGCGTCAAATCCGCTAGGCCTTTTTGCCCGCCGGTCATCGTGCCGCCGACCCAGGCCAGTACCAGGCCGATGACGATGGCAATCGCCGAGCCGTGGATACGCCCGAAGGTCAGGCGTTTGGAGATCACCACTGACACCCACATGATCACGCCGACGAAGGCGAATGCGGTGACCAGACCGTTGTGCTCCAGACCGTTCTTGATGAGATCCCACATATCAGCGACCTCCTGCCGGTGCGCCAACCGGCGTTACATCCACCGGTTCATCGGGCAAGGGTTCGCCTTTGTGGGTCCGGCTGATCAGGGCAATGGTGCAGCCGCAGATCACCACCGAACCGATCGCCGCCAACACCGCCACCGGGCCACCGTGCAGCGCCGTGACTACGTTTTGTTGCGCGGCCATCGCCACCACCACCGGAATGTACATCGCGCCCCAGAAGCCGACGCCCAGCTCGCAATCCTTGGTCATGCCGCCACGCTTGTGCATCCACAACCGTGCGCAGATCAGCAGGATCATCGCGATCCCGACGCCGCCGACGTTTGACTTCACTCCCAGCAACACACCGAGCATGTCACCCATGATCACCCCTGCCAGCGTACAGATCGCCAACAGCGCCACACCGTAAATAATCATTGTTGTAGTCCTCAAAGTGCATTTCGAATGTTGTTTTTGTTGTTCGAAGCCTGGGGGCGCTCTCAATTAGTTTCACCACCGCGCCGGGTTGTGCCTTAAAGCGGGCCAGGCTGCGTTGCAGGCCTTGGAAAGGGAACAACCATTCCCAGCGGCCTGCGCCTTGCCTGGCCCGCTTTAAGGCGACAACGCGGTGGGGAAACTAATTAAGAACGCCCCCTGAGTCGGTTTTAGGAGTGGCGACTTCCCTCCTCACGCATCAGCGCCTGCAAGGTATCGAGCCGGGCACCGTCGAAGGCAATCACGGTGCCCTGCTCGAACACCCGGCGCGCCAGCCCGGTCAGCACCGCACCGGGCGGCAGTTCGATCTGTAGACGCACGCCGCGCTCGTAGGCGCTTTGTACCGTGCCGCGCCAATCGACGATGCGGCACATGTTGAAGGCCAGGTCGTCACGCAAGGCTTCAGGCTTGATCAGCGGACGCGCGCGACTGCCGCTCAGGTAACCGATCTTCGGGGTTTGCAGCGGCACCTTGGCGAAGGCTTCGGCCAACCGTTGTGCAGGCACCTCAAGCAATGGGCAGTGGGACGGCACGCTCACTGCCAGACGCTTGGCCAAGCCAGCCCCGCAACCTTTCGCCAACTCGGCCACCGCTTTCATCGCCGCGTCGCTACCGGCAATCACCACCTGGTTATCGGCGTTGATATTGGCCAGATAAGCCGGCATTTGCGCGCTGTGCACCCGGGCCAGTAATCCTTCCACCGTGGCCAGGTCCAGACCGATGATCGCAGTCATGCCGTAGCCTTGTGGATAAGCCTGCTGCATCAATTCACCGCGCAGGCTGACCAGATGCAACGCATCGCTGAAATCCAAGGCGCCAGCCACCACTGCTGCCGGGTAAGCGCCGATCGACAAGCCGGCCACGTAGTCTGGGGTCATGCCCAGCTGGCGTGAAGCGGCGACACCGGCGATCAGCAGGCAAAGCTGAACCGCCCTCGTCGACTGCAACGCCTCCGCAGAATCCAGCTGCGTCACATCTTCACCGAGCAGGTCGCTCGCCTCGTTCAATGTTTCCCGAGGTAAACGCGCCAGCATCCCGGGTTGTTGCGCGCCCTGGCCGGGGAACACCAGCAAGCGGCTCACGCGGCTTGCTCCTGCAAATTCCACGGGTCGGTAACCAGAGTGGCTTGAATGGCATTTTTCAGCAGGACCCGCGACGAAGTACCGGCCCATTCGCGCAAGGCAACAGCGCCCGACGGTGTCTGCAATTGCAGGTCCACGCGGCACACGGCGGCATCAAGAACGGCCACCAACGCCTGGGCGTCGGCACGACTCAACGGACGTGGCGTACGCAGGATCAGATCGAGGTCGCTGCCCTCGTGCAAAGCGGCAAACCCACAGGCCAACTCGAACCCGGCGCTGCCGCTGACACCCCAGACCCAACCACTGTCATCGAGGTGCGAGCGCAGTTGCGCCAAGGCGCGCAGCGCCGGGAAATCGCGCAGGCCTTGAACATGGCACAGCTCTTCCGGCCGCACCCGCCGCGTGATGGCGGTGACTTCCATCACCGCCGCATATCGCTGTTCGCGCAGCAGCCCGCGCACGCCCACCGCCACCTGCCCCGCCGCGCTCAAGGCGCGACGGACCACCACCGGCTGGCCGGCACTGATCGACGCGATCACCCAGGCAGGCGCATCCGCAGGCAACTGCTGCGGGGTCATGCCCCACAGCAGGTCGTGTGCCAATAGCGTGCTCACCACTGCGCTCTCAGCAATTGGCGAACCTTGCTCGACGCCGCCCGATTGGCCGCCCCCAGGCGACCGCTCAGATCACGGCCAGCGGCGGCCACATCGCCAATCGCCTGATGCAGGCACTCGGTCACCCGCGCCAGATCCGCCGCAGTCGGCTGCTCGATCTGCTCCACCGACAAGGTTTCCCACAGCAGCCCGAGGCTGGCATAGCTGTCGATGTCATAGGCCATCGGTGGCACGCTGGCAGCCAGGGCTTCGAGCTCTTCGACGCTGCGCAAGGTCACCCGCGCCGCCGACACCTTGCCCATGGCGTGCACCATCACCCCCGGATCGCGCAGGGCGATCAAGCGGTTGGCCTGATAGCCGTGGGCCAGAAACGCCCCGGACATTGCCTTGCCCACCAGCAAGCCGATCACCGCATGACCGGCCAGACGGGCACGGGCATAACTGTCCGCCGCAGCGGCCAGCGCCAGATGAATGCCGAGGGCTTCTTCGCGTCGACCGTAAGCCTGGCTCGGCACGTCGACGATGGCGATCAGGGCGCGTTTGCGCGCCTTGTTCTGATCGGCGGCGATGACTTCATCCACGGCCTTGGCCAGGCCCCAGCCTTCGAGCAAACCCACCTCGCCGTTGCGGGCACGGACGAAGCGGTTTTCCGGGTCGGCCACCACCGCGATGAAGCGCACAGGCTGATCGCCCAGCGAACCGTCCGCGACCTTCAGCGAAGCCGGCAAACCTTCGACCGCTTTCGCCCCGGCACTCAAGGCGTTGAACCAGTTCAAGCCTCGCAGGGAATACGAACTCATGGGCGTTCTCCTTGGTACAGATCGCGAACCACAGACGGCTCGATTTGCGGTTCGGCGTCCAGACGCGCCAACCGTTGCAGGAACAGCTCGGCCTGTTGGCTACGTGGTTGCGCCGGCAAACCTAGCTTGAGCAATTCACCCACCTGTTGGCGGATCTGCGCCACATCGTCATCGACATAACGGTCCACCAGACCACTGGCGAAGCGCTGCTCGCCACCGGTCAGGCTCCAGATGAAGGGCCGGTCGCGGGAGTCGTATTCCTCGAGTCCGGCTTCCTGCTCGATCACCTGCGGGCCGTTCAGGCCTAGTCGCGCCTCCTGGGTCACCAACAGATAGCTGCACAACCCCGCGGCAATCGACATGCCGCCAAAGCAACCGACGCTGCCCGCCACCACCCCGACCACGGGTTGGTACTGCTGCAAATCGACAATCGCCGCGTGGATGTCGGCAATTGCCGCCAGGCCGAGGTTGGCTTCCTGCAAGCGTACGCCGCCGGTTTCCAGCAGCAGCACGGCGCGGGTCGGGATGCCGTTGCGATTGTCCTCAGCGGCCAGTTCCAGTGCACCGGCAATTTTTGCTCCGCCGACCTCACCGAGGCTGCCGCCCTGGAACGCACCTTCGATGGCCGCGATCACCACTGGCAAACCATCGAGATTGCCCTTGGCGATCACCACGCCGTCGTCGGCTTGTGGCACCACGCCCTGGCGCGACAGCCACGGCGACATGATCCGTTGAAAGGGGTCGAGCAGTTCGCGGAAGGTGCCGGCGTCGAGCAGGGCCTTGGCCCGTTGCCGCGCACCGAGTTCGACGAAGCTGTGCTTGTTGAGCAGGGATGCGCTGTCAGTCATGGCCGATCTCCTCGAAGCCTTGCTCCAGACGCAGGCGCACCACGCCGGGTGTCGCGCCGAAATCGTGGATATCAATGGCCATCGCCGGCGGCGTCTGGCCGTCGAACATCCGTGCGAACAGATGCTGCCAGCGTTGTTCGCTGCCATTGACCGAGGTCTGCACGTTGATCGTCAGCTTGCCGGCCTGACCCGGTTCGATCAGCACTTCCAGATCGCCAGAGCCGACACAACCCACCAGGGTGCGACCGCGTGGCGGCTGCCCGGCGGGGAATTCAAAGGATAAGGTTTCCATCAAAAAGCTCCCTGGATGAGGCCGTCGCCAGACGCGATACGGTCGATGAACAGGCAGGCTGCGAGCAGGTCGGCAGCGCCGCCGGGCGAGGCATTCAATGCGATGAGTTGTTGGTCCAGCTCATGCAGGCGGCGACGTCCGCCGAGGCTGGCACTGCCACCCGCATCGAGCACCGCCCGGGCGCCCAGTTGCATGGTGTTCAGGCCTTCTTCACCGGCGCGGTAAAGCACACAGGTGTCGGCCAGATTCGTCATGATCGCCAGCAGCGCATCGAGCCGGGCGTTCTGTTCGCCATGACCGTCGGCGCGGCTGCGCAGCAGTTGTGGCAGTGCACGTTGGGTCACCGCCGGAAAACCCAGTTGCGCTTCTTCACGAGCGCCGCGAGCGCCGTAGCGTTGGGCGACTTGCGCACCGTGACTGAGCGGACGTGGCGCAAAACGGTCGTCGAGCAGGGCCAACCGCGCAGCACGTAACGCCACGCTATTGGCGCTGCAGGATTGAGGCTCCAGTGCAGCGGCAGTGATCAACAAGCCCAAGGCCCAGATCGCCCCGCGATGGGTGTTCACCCCGCCGGTGGTGTCGAGCATGGCTTGCTCACCTTCGCGACCGATGCAGCCCACGGCTTCGCGCAGGGGCAAGCCGATCTCGCCGAACTCGATGGCGGCTTCCGCCATTTCCTTAAAGGCCGGCCACAAGGACAGCGCTGAAGCGTGCATCAGCCCCAGGTGCAAATCGGTGTGGGCGCCATTGCCGCGACGATCGACCAGTGCCGGTTTCGGCGACAGATCAGCCTCGTCGATCAGCGCGTCCACCGCCAGGTCCGCCAGCCGTTCGGCCAGGCTCAGGTTCTTGGGTTGCAGGTTAAGTGCGTGCATTACCAGCTCCTGAACTTGGCGGGCGGGTTGTAGAGGCCACCGGACCATTCCACCAGATCGGCCACGCTTTTCGCCGCGAGCAGTTCGCGAGTGGCATCGGTGCGGCGGATGCCGAGGTCTTCGGGCAAGGCGATCAGGCCTTCGCGGCGCATGCGCGCGGTGTCTTTGGGGTTGTGGCGCAGGCCGATGGCGGTCACCCCGGCGACGGCGGCGATCATCGCCTGGCGCTCTTCCAGCGAGCGCGCCTTGTACAGGTAGGCGATGCCTTCTTCGGTCAACAGGTGGGTCACGTCGTCGCCGTAGACCATGATCGGCGCCAATGGCATGCCGCTTTTCTTCGCCACGTCGACCGCATCGAGGGTTTCGACGAAGGTCGGTTTGCCGCCCTCCTGAAAAGTCTCGACCATCTGCACCACGAGCTTTTTGCCACGTTCGAGCATCGGCTCGGCCACATCGGTGTTGCGCATGTCGAGCCAGGCCGGAGTGCCGTGGCGACGACCGCGCGGGTCGTGGCCCATGTTCGGTGCCCCGCCGAAACCGGCCAGGCGCCCGCGCGTCACAGTGGAAGAATGACCGTCGCCATCGACTTGCAGGGTGGCGCCGATGAACAGGTCCACGGCGTATTGCCCGGCCAGTTGGCTGAACATCCGATTGGAACGCAGGGAGCCGTCGCGCCCGGTAAAGAACACATCCGGCCGCGCCGCAATGTAGTTCTCCATCCCCAACTCGGTGCCGAAGCAATGCACGCTTTCGACCCAGCCACTTTCAATCGCCGGGATCAGGGTCGGGTGCGGGTTGAGGGTCCAGTTGCGGCAGATCTTGCCTTTGAGGCCGAGGGACTCGCCGTAGGTCGGCAGGATCAGCTCGATGGCAGCGGTATTGAATCCGATGCCGTGGTTGAGCGACTGCACGTTGTGTTTTTCGTAGATCCCGCGGATCGCCATCATCGCCATCAGCACGTGCACAGGCTTGATGTGCCGAGGGTCGCGGGTGAACAGCGGTTCGATGTAGAACGGCTTGTCGGCCACCACCACGAAGTCGACCCAGGAGGCGGGAATGTCGACGCGTGGCAGGTCGCTGACGTCGTCCACCAACTGGTTGACCTGGACGATGACGATGCCGTCGCTGAAAGCCGCCGGCTCGATGAGTGCCGGGGTGTCTTCGGTGCTCGGCCCGGTGTAGATGTTGCCGGCGCGGTCGGCCATGAAACCGGCCGAAAGCACGACGTTTGGAATCAGGTCCACCACCAGCCGTGCGTAGAGTTCGATGTAGGTGTGGATCGCGCCGATTTCCAGCAGGCCGTCTTCGAGCAACTGACTGATGCGCAGGCTTTGGGTACCGGCGAAAGAGAAGTCGAGTTTGCGGGCGATGCCGCGTTCGAACAGGTCCAGGTGCTCGGAGCGTCCGACGCTGGGCATGATCATGTGCAGGTCATGCAGCTTCGCGGGGTCGGCCTTGGCCAGGGAGCGCGAAAGGAAATCCGCCTGCTTCTGGTTGTTGCCTTCGAGCACCACTCGGTCGCCGGGCAGGATCAGCGCTTCAAGCGCCGCGACGATGTTGTCGGTGGGCAACACCACACCGTCGGCAAGACCTCGCACCAGCTCGAGGCGCCGCTGCTTTTCGCTGCGCCGCCGCGTCCATCGCGAGTCGGGGGATATTGTTGTTGTCATGACCACTCCACGGGTTCGCTGTCGTGGGGTCACCTTAGGAGTGTTGGGTGGGGGTATCAATCAAGCAGAGTGGTGGATCGTTACGCTCAGGTTAATGATCGAGATCTGCGTCGTTCATGCGGGCCTCTTCGCGGGCAAGCCCGCTCCCACAGGGTTTTGTTTTCACCACAGATCAACTGTGGGAGCGGGCTTGCTCGCGAAGGGGCCGGTCAGATCACCGCTGAATCGGGATCAGTTGATTAACCCGGCATCCACCAACAACCCCTCCAGCGCCAACAGATCCGGCACCTTGGCCACCTGCTCGCCCACCTGCACCGCCGCCAGCTCCAGCGAACACAACGGCACATCCACGTAACTCAACTGGCTATCGAGCTTGCAGGAGCGCGGAATCCCCTGCACCAACAACGCGATGAATTTCAGCTCGGGGCGCCCGCCGAGGGCGTTGAGAATGACGATCCGCGCGCGTTCGCCGATGACGATTTTCTGCGCGCATGCGGACTCGAAACTCAACAGCGGAATCTGCCGGTCGCGCCACGTCACCAGGCCCAGGTACCACGGCGGTGTGTCGAGGTCGAACGTCCCCGGCTGCTGGTAATCGATCAGCTCGGCAACGGCGACGTTGGGCAGGATCAGGTTGCGGTCGACCAACGGCAGCAGCAGGCCGGTGAGGTTGCTGGTGCGGTGCTCAAGCATGGGTCTTGCTCCACAAGGCGATGCTTTCGAGCAGCACCGATTCCTGGTACGGCTTGCCAAGGTAGTCGTTGACGCCGATGGCCATGGCGCGGTCGCGATGTTTCTGCCCGGTGCGGGAGGTGATCATGATGATCGGCAGGTGTTGCAGGCGTTCGTCGTTGCGCACCTGGGTCGCGACTTCGAAGCCATCCATGCGCGGCATCTCGATGTCCAGCAGCATCAGGTCGGGCATGTGCTCTTCCAGCAGCAGCATGGCATCGACCCCGTCCTTGGCGGTCAGCACGTTCATGCCGTGGCGTTCGAGCAAGCGGCTGGTGACCTTGCGCACGGTGACCGAGTCGTCGACCACCATCACCAGCAGCGGGCGCTGCGGTTCGGCCTCGATCTCTTGCCCCGCCGGACGTTGGGGTACACGGGCCTGCATGGCGCGGATCGGCGCCAGCAAATCCAGAATCAGCACCACCCGGCCGTCCCCGAGAATCGTCGCCCCGGACACCCCTTGCACCGCCGCAAACTGCGGTCCCAGGCTCTTGACCACGATTTCGCGAGTGCCGGCCATGGCGTCCACCAGCACCGCGATGTGCCGTTCGTTGCACTGCACCAGCAACACCGGCAATGGCAGGCTCTGGCCCAACAGCTTCGGGCGCGGGCTGGTTTTCAGCAGTTCACCCAGGTAGCACAACTCGTAACGTTGGCCGGCGTATTCGTAGGTCGGCGAATCGAATCGGAAATACCCTTCGAGTTCATTGGGCAGGACGCGCACGATGCCGTCGATGGTATTGAGCGGGATCGCGTATTGGTCCTCACCGCACTGCACCATCAACGCCCGGTTGACCGATACGGTAAACGGCAGGCGAATGCGGAAATGCACACCCTGCCCGGGCACCGAGTCGATGCTCATGGTGCCGCCCAGCTGCCGCACCTCTTCGTGCACCACGTCCATGCCGACGCCGCGCCCGGAAATCTGGGTGATTTTTTCGGCGGTGGAAAACCCCGGTTGCAGGATGAACTGCAACACGTCGTGATCACTGATGACGCTGTCCGGGGCGAGCAGGCCTCGCTTGATCGCCTTGCGCCGCACCGCGTCCAGCGGCACACCGGCGCCATCGTCGCGGATGTCGAAAATGATGTCACCCCCTTCGCGCAGCAGATCGAGGGTGATCTTGCCCTTGGCCGGTTTCCCCGCCGCCAGCCGCACTTCGACGGACTCCAGGCCATGGTCGACGGCGTTGCGCAGCATGTGTTCCAGCGGCGCGGCCATGCGTTCGAGAACGTTGCGATCCATCTCGCCTTCGGCGTTATCGACGATGAAATCCACGTCCTTGCCCAGTTCGCTGGACACCTGCCGGACGATGCGCTGCAAACGCGGAAGCATGCGTTCGAACGGCACCATGCGCGTGCGCATCAGGCCTTCCTGCAGTTCGGTATTGATGCGGCCCTGCTGTTGCAGCAGGTTTTCCGTGTCCTGATTGCGTCGTTCGAGGGTTTCCTTGAGGTCGAGCAAGTCAGAGGCCGATTCGAACAGTGCCCGGGACAGTTGCTGCAACTGTGAGTGGCGGTCCATTTCCAGCGGGTCGAATTCCTCGTAGCCCAGGCGTTCGGCGTCGACTTGCTGGCGACTGAGGATTCGCCCCTGGGTCTCGGTATCGAGGCGGCGCAACTGGTCGCGCATCCGCTCGATGGTGGTCTCCATCTCATTCAGGGCGATATGCGCATCGTTGACCTGCTGTTCGATCCGGCCACGGAAGATCGAGGTTTCACCAGCCAGGTTGACCAGATCGTCGAGCAGCTCCGCCGAGACCTTGACCATGTCTGCGCCGGTATCGGACGGCGGCACCAGCGGCTCGGGCTTAGCCGTGGCCGGCGGCGCAACCGGCACGGGTGCTTCCGGCACGGCCGGGTGGCTGAAGTTCTTGATCGCATCGATCAAGCGGTCGGCAGGAGGCATCGGCTCACCGGCGCGGGCCGCATCGAGCATCTGTGCCAGGCGGTCATGGCTGCGCTGCAACAGCGCGAACAACGGCTCCGTCGGTTGCAGCACGCCGGTGGACAGGCCTTCGTAGAGGAACTCCAGTTCATGGGCCAGATCGCCGATCGCGGCGATTTCCACCATGCGCGCGCCACCCTTGAGGGTGTGCAGGTCGCGCAGCAGGGTTTCCACTTCCTGACGACTCGAAGGCTGGGCCTGCCAGCGTTCCAGCGCCGCCCCGGAGCTTTCGATGATGTCGAAACCTTCCTCGAGGAAGATCTCCAGCAATTCCGGATCGTGCGCAACCGAGTCGTTGCCGGTCGCCTGCCGGGCCGCCTCGGCGATACCCGCATGCCCTTGACGGTAGGCTCGGATGGCTTCGATCAGCTCACGGGAATCGCCCAGTGGCCGGTTGAGCTGCAACTGTTCGAGGTACAACGCCAGTCGCTCATGGCTCTGTTGCAGCAGCACCGCCAGTGAATCGCTGAAGGCATAACGACGGTCCACCAGGCCCTGGTAAAGGCTTTCCAGTTCATGGGCCAGATCGCCGACCGGCCCGACCTCGGCCATGCGCGCGCCGCCTTCGAGAGTGTATATATCCCGTTGCAGGGACGACAGCGGCGCGCCGTTGTCCGAGTCGCGCAACCAGCGCTGCAAGGCCTGACCGGCGCTTTCGAGGATATCCACCGCTTCTTCAAGGAAGATCGCAACGATTTCATCGTCCAGCCCTGGCGCCGTCGTACTCTGCTCAAGCTCGGCGGTGGCCGTACCCAATTCGCGGATGCTCAGGCTGCGGCTGCCATCGCTGCGGATCAGGCCCATGGCCGACGGGTCGAGGCTCTCGTCGAGCAATTCGCGCAAGGCCCTGATCCGTTGCGGCTGCGGGCCGACTTCCTGGCCGGCGGCCAGTTCGTCGAGCATGTTGATCAGCGCTTCATGGGCACCCTGTGCCTCATGGAAAAACCGCTCGCTGACCGCGAGGCTGCTTTCTTCCACGGCACCGTACAGGTCGAGCAACGCTTCGCACAGTTCATCCACCGGGTGCAGGTCGGCCAGATGGGCGCCTTCGCCGAGGGTGGTCAATTCGTCCAGCAGCGCGCTGAGCTCCTGACGTTCGCCGGGGTGTTGCTGCCAACGCTGCAGCAGGCTTTCGGCGTCCAGCAGGATGTCCATACCCTGGGCGAGGAAGTTGTTGATCAGTTGCGGATCGCGCTTGATCCGCAGCCCGGAGTTCGGTGTGCTCAGGAGGTTTTCCAGGCGCTCGGCCAGCAGCGCCCTGGCGCGCTCGGTCAAACCCCGGGCACCGGGAATTTCCGCCAGCGGATCGCGTTTGAGCTGGCGTAAGCCGAGGAGGAACAGCCCTTCTGCCTCCAGCAGCAGTTCAACTTCGTCCAGATCCAGCGCGATCAGGTGCGCCTTGTATTCCCGGGCCAGTTGATCCAGCGGTGCGGCCAGTTCGGCAATCGGCAACACACCGGCCATATAGGCGCTGCCCTTGAGGGTGTGCAAGGCGCGCTGCAATTCGTCGCTGGCCTGCAACGGCACATGTTCGGCGGCCTGATCAAGGAAGCGATTGAGGCTGCCCAAGTGGGTTTCGGCCTCTTTGCGGAAGATCTCCAGCAACAGCGGATCGAGGGCCGCGACATCTTGCGTATCCTCATCGGACACCGGTTCATCGCCTTTGGCCAGGGCGTGGGCACGGGCGGCCAACTGATCGACATCGTTGCGCTGACGCTGGGCATTGGCGGCATATTCAGCCACCAGCTCCGGCAGCAGGTGCAGCACATCGCCGATCAGTTGCTGCACCGTGGCGCCCGGCTCCACGCTGTCTTCCAGTACGCGATTGAGCAGGTTTTCCACGGCCCAGGCCAGCTCGCCCAGCACCAGAGCGCGCACCATCCGGCCGCTGCCCTTGAGGGTATGGAAGGCGCGGCGCAACTCACTCAGGGCCGAGCGGTTGTCAGGGTTGACCGACCAGCGCGGCAAGTACTCGCGCAGGATGTCCAGGACTTCGTCGGTTTCTTCGAGGAACACTTCGCGCAGCTCCTCGTCCACCGGCTCTTCGCCTGCGGGCGGCGGCAGCAGGCTGCCCGGGGTGTTCAGCGCGGGCGGGTTCAGAGTCGAAACCGGGCTGGCGAGCACATCGGCCAGGGTCTGGACGATCTGTGGATCATCCAGCTCCTGCATCATCTGCATGACCTGCGCTTCGGTCGGGTTGAGCACATCATCAAGCACTGGCACATGTTGCTCACTGGGAAAAAATCCGAGGCTCACCAGGCTTTTTTCCGCGGCATCGAGCAGGTTTTCACCCTGCGTTTGCGGGTCATCACTGAGGCGCTCGAGGTAGTACTCGATGCTGGTGATCACGTCGGCCAGGCTGTCCAGTTCCTGCCAGCCCGGTTGACCCGGCTCGAGCAACAGGTGCTCGCGGATAAAGTGATTGCAGGTTTCCACCAGGCTCGCCACCCGACTCAGCGGAATCATCGCCAGCGCGCCGCGCACCTGGGTCAGCAAGGCCGGCAGCGCCTGCAAATGCTGGCGGTCCCAATCGGCGTCGATGTAGTCGACGATCATGTCCTTGGCCTGCAGCAAACAGATTCGGGCCTCCTTGATCACGATCTGATGGATCTGCGTCAGGTCGGTGGTCGGCAGGCGGTTGTCGTCCTGGCTCTCCGGCTCCACGGTACCGACCATGCCGGCCAGCGTCGCTTCGACGTACAACAGGGCCCCGGCAACGTCCATGAGGATCGCATCGTTGGGTTCGCGCTGGCCCTGAGCGAGGCTGAGCACCACCGCCAATTGATCGATGATCACCTTGCGCGGCTGGCCGAAGCCCAGCACCGCCAGGGTGTCGGCGATTTGCCGCAGCGGCGCCAGCAGGCTGTCGAGGTCAGAAGTGTGCTGGCGATCGCTGCGCACGAACAGGTCCAGGCGCTCCTTGACCCGCACCAGCTCTTCGCACAGCGCAGCCAGCACCGAGCGCATGGCGTCACGGTCGGGACCGGCCAGCCGCGCGCGTTCTTCATCGACCATCGCACTGTCGGGCAGCGCGTCGTCCAGTGAGTAGCGTTCTTTCATGGTCAGCATCTGCCCGGTGGGATGTTCGGCCTTGGCAATGTAGAACAGCAAACTCTTGAGCAGCTCCGGCGGGGCCGGTTGATTGATGCCGGGCATGCCTTGTTCGAGCAGGCGCTTGAGTTCCTTGTCGGCATCTTTGAACAGGCTGCGCAAGGCCGGGCTGTTGGCGATCGCACCGCCCTGCATGCCTTCGACCAGCGCCGATGCCACCTGCCATAACGGGCTCAGGGGTGCGTTGGCGCACAGTGCTTCGAGGTGGGTGAAGACCTTGGCCAGGTAATCGAGGGTGGTGTCGTGGTCCTGTTCACGCAGGAATCCGACCAGCGCCATTTGCAGCATCTGCCGCAGCTTGCGCAGCACACTGGGCAATTCGGCCGGCTCCAGCTGCGCCAGCGTTTCTGCGTTCAGCGCCGGCAACTCGGGCAATTGCGGGCTGAACAGGCTGGTTTCCGACAGCAGGCTCTCGCCACGGGCGCTGCGCAGATCGTTGATCAGGGGCAACACCACCAGTGGCAAGTCGCGACGCGCGCCTTGCACCCGGTCGAGGTAGATCGGCAGCTGCCCGAGGGCCTGCATCAACAGGTGCAACGCCTCGTCGCGATGGCCAACACGGTTGCCCTGCAAGGCCATGGCAAGTTGTTCCATTTCTTCGGCGAGCAACGCCGCGCCGTAGAACTCGACCATCTGCAAACTGCCATGGACCTGATGGATGCATGCCAGGCAATCATCCAGCGCTTGCGTCGCCTGCGGGTCATCGAGCAGGTTTTCAATCGCGTGATGAGCCTGCTTCAGCGTTTCGGCAATCTCGCCCTTGACCCACTCGAGGGCCACATAGTCGTGCCGATCACCCATAACCACTCCAATCACCATTCAGATACCCATGGGCGGTTCAAGCTTTGTCCACAACCTGCGCCTTGGCATCCGGCAAGGTGAAACCGGACACCGAACGACGCAACTGACTGGCCATTTTCGCCAGGTTGCCGATGCTGTCGGCCGTGGCGGTGGAACCCGACGACGTCTGCGAGGTGATCTGCTGGATCACGTTCATCGTCAGGGAAATCTGACCGGCCGACGACGTCTGCTGTTGCGCGGCATTGGAAATGCTCTGGATCAACGCCGCGAGCGTCTTGGAGACGCCTTCGATTTCTTCCAGGGCCACACCGGCATCCTGCGCCAGACGAGCGCCACGCACCACTTCGGTCGTCGTCTGCTCCATGGAGATGACCGCTTCGTTGGTGTCGGTCTGGATCGCCCGCACCAGGGTTTCGATCTGCCGGGTAGCGGCGGACGAGCGCTCGGCCAGGCGCTGCACTTCATCGGCGACCACGGCGAAACCGCGACCGGCGTCACCGGCCATGGACGCCTGGATGGCTGCGTTGAGGGCAAGGATGTTGGTCTGGTCGGCAATGTCATCGATCAGGCTGACAATGTCGCCGATTTCCTGGGACGACTCGCCCAAGCGCTTGATTCGCTTGGCGGTGTCCTGAATCTGTTCGCGAATGTTGTCCATGCCGTGGATGGTGTTGTGCACCACCTCGTTGCCCTTGTTGGCGATCTCCACCGAGCGTTCGGCAACCGCCGAAGATTCCGCCGCGTTGGCCGACACCTGGTCGATGGACTCGGCCATGTCGTTGATCGCCATCGACGCTTCGGAAATCTGCTGGGCCTGGTGCTCAGACGCCTGCGCCAGGTGCATGGCAGTGGCCTGGGTTTCCTGCACGGCGGCGGCAACCTGGCCGGCAGTGAGGTTGATGGTCGCGACCAGATCGCGCAGTTGGTCGACGGAGTAATTGATCGAGTCGGCGATGGTGCCGGTAAAGTCTTCGGTCACCGAGGCCGTTACCGTTAGGTCGCCATCGGCCAGGTCTTCGATCTCGTCGAGCAGGCGCATGATCGCGTTCTGGTTTCGCTCGTTTTTCTCGGCGGTTTCGCGCAACTGACGATTGGTTTCGCGCACCATCACCATGCCGATCAGGATGATCGAAGCCAGCGCCAACAAGCCCAGCACATAACCGCCAATGGTGTCGGTGGTGCGCCCGCCGACCATGTTTTCGAAACCGCTGGCCAGGTGTGAGGCTTCGTCGAGCAGGGTTTGTGACAGGCTGAAAATGTTCGAGGCCGATTCGCGGACCTTGAACAGTTCCGGCGAGGTTTCGAGGATCTCGTCTACCGAGCCCGAGACGAACTCGAACAGCTCGGAAATTTCCGCGAGTCGCGCACGGGCGTCGCGGTCTTCGACCTGGCTGACCTTGAGCGCCGGGTCGCCCTGGAGCATGCCGTTGAGCACCTTGCCGAACTGAGTTGCGTCACGCCCGAACGCATCGGCGGCCTGCTGTGAATTTTCGTCGCCGGCCAACACCGTGTTGACCGCGCCGAGGATCCGTTCGGCCAGCAGCGATTGGCGCTGGGCCATGGCCACCTGAGCCGCCGGGGCGCCCCGTTGCAGGAGAATCTCGACGACTTTCTCGTACTCGACCTGCAATTGCGGCACAGTTTCGGCCAGGGTCGCGGCGACCTGATGCAGCGACAGTACGGTTTGCTCGCTGGAAAGAATCGCATCGGTGTTTTTCAGCAGGCGTTCCCAGTCCTGTTGCACCGCGCGCATCTCCGGACGCACGGTGGCGGGGGCCGGCGGCAGGCCGGTGGCCGGGTCGCCCTTCTTCAGATAACCCCAGCGCTGGGCAAAATCGTTGCGCGCATCGCTGAGCAACTTGAACGCGGCAGACTTGCCGGCAGCGGCTTCGGTGGCGTTCTTGGCGATTCGCTGGGACAGCACGCGCAGTTCGCCGGCGTGGCCGATGTACTGTTTGTCGTAGATAGCCTGGGTGTTGAGGTACGCGAAGTTGGCGAACAGCAGCATGATGAAGACGATCAGCGCGATGAACAGCACGATAATCTGCGACCGGCTGCGCGACCCTTCCAATGGCTTGCCTGCTTTTGCTTTTATCATCGGTCCTCGCCTGTTAACCCATTTCCGGGCCTGCCCGGGACCCTGTGGGAGCGGGCTTGCTCGCGAAAGCGGTAGATCAGCCAATATCAATGTTGAATGGACTGCCGCCTTCGCGAGCAAGCCCGCTCCCACATTGGATCTCTGTTGTTCCGCTTACACCGCGACGTTCATGAACCCCTGGGACTGCGTCAACGCAAACGGGCTGAACACCTGCCAGCACTGCTCGCGCTGAAACCGGCCTTTGACGAATGCCGCCACCGGCCCCTTCAACTCGTCTGCCGGCACCGGCTCCAGGCTGTCCTGGGCAAAGTGCTGGAGGCCGAAGACTTCATCGACCAGCAACCCGGCAAACACCTCTTCATGTTCCACCACCAACACCCGCCGTTGCCGGCGCGCCGCCGAAAGCTCGTGCCCGAAGAAGCCGCACAAGTCCATGACCGGCAACAAACGCCCGCGCAGGTTGGCGACACCCCTGACCCAGGGCTTGACCCCCGGTAGCTGAGTGGAGCGCGGCTCGTGCAAGACTTCGCTGACTTCGCTCATTGGCGCGACATACCAGTGTTCGCCCAGGCGAAAACCGATGCCGCTCCAGCTGTCCCGCCGGGCCGGCTGGGACGGCAAGTCCGCCGCCAGCAGACGACAGCGCTGGTCGATTTGCAGCAGCAGTTCGAAAGCCGTCAGCGACTCGTTCATAACCTGTCGATCAACCGGCCAGCACGTTGTTCAGGGTCTTGATCAGGGTGTCTTCATCGACCGGCTTGGTCAGGTAGTCCTTGGCGCCCTGGCGCGTGCCCCAGACCTTGTCGGTTTCCTGATCCTTGGTGGTGATGATGATCACCGGGATATGCCCGGTTTCCGGGTCCTTGGTCAACTGGCGGGTCGCCTGGAAGCCGTTGAGGCCGGGCATGACGATGTCCATCAGCACCGCATCGGGCTTTTCCTGGCGGGCCAGGGCCACGCCGTCGGCGCCGTTTTCGGCTTTCAACACTTCATGACCGTGCTTTTCCAGCATGCCGGTCAATTTGTACATTTCGGTCGGCGAGTCATCGACGATCAGAATACGTGCCATGGTCTTCCCCATTTTTGTCGACGCCGGGCCCGATGGCCGAGCGTCACTGTGCGTGTCCTACTGCGGCAAAACGGCGGCGAAGCCAGGAACATGGGCCTGGATCGCATCAAGCAATTCTTCCTTGCTGAACGGCTTGGTCAAAAACTGGTCGGAGCCGACGATGCGCCCCTTTGCCTTGTCGAACAGCCCGTCCTTGGACGACAGCATAATCACTGGCGTGGACTTGAACGCGCTGTTGTTCTTGATCAGGGCGCAAGTCTGATAGCCATCCAGGCGCGGCATCATGATGTCGACAAAGATGATGCCGGGGTGGTTGTCGACAATCTTGGCCAGGGCATCAAAACCATCGATGGCCGTGATGACCTCACAACCCACGTTCTTGAGCAGCGTTTCGGCGGTGCGACGGATCGTCTTCGAATCGTCGATCACCATGACCTTCAAGGCGCTGGGGTGCTGTTCCATAAAATGCTCTACCGTCGCCTTTGCGAAACAAATTGTCCGTTTGCCGGTTAACGCGGCTCGAAACCCTTGATGCTCAAGGGCCGGCACGACATGGCAGCCTTTTTAGCACAGTCTCCAAAACCAATCTATCGGCCGACCCGCAAGGTGGTTTTTCTTGACCGGGAACACACTCAGCGCCACTCTGACGCCACTTTTTTCATACCGATCCGGTAGCCAATTTTCGAGGAAAACCCAATGAGCGTTCGCGTCGGGATTGTCATGGACCCTATCGCCAGCATTTCCTATAAAAAGGATAGCTCGCTGGCCATGCTGCTGGCCGCGCAGAAGCGTGGCTGGGAACTGTTCTATATGGAGCAGCGCGACCTGTATCAGGGTGAAGGCCAGGCCCGGGCGCGGATGCGTCCGCTGCAGGTTTTCGCCAACCCGGAAAAATGGTTCGAACTGGGCGCCGAAAGCGACGCGCTGCTGAGCGATCTGGATGTGATCCTGATGCGCAAGGATCCACCGTTCGACATGGAGTTCGTCTACTCCACCTATTTGCTGGAGCAGGCCGAGCGCGCTGGCGTGCTGGTGGTCAACAAGCCGCAAAGCCTGCGTGACTGCAACGAAAAGCTGTTCGCCACGCTGTTCCCGCAGTGCACTCCGCCGACTATCGTCAGCCGTCGCCCTGACGTGCTGCGCGAATTCGCCGACCATCATGGCGATGTGATACTCAAGCCGCTGGACGGCATGGGCGGTTCTTCGATATTCCGCCACACCGCAGGGCATCCGAACCTGTCGGTGATCCTCGAAACCCTGACCCTGCATGGTCAGCAGCAAATCATGATCCAGGGTTATCTGCCGGCCATCGTCGATGGCGACAAGCGCATC
This sequence comes from Pseudomonas sp. GL-B-12, assembly GCF_019955895.1. Lineage (NCBI taxonomy): Bacteria > Pseudomonadati > Pseudomonadota > Gammaproteobacteria > Pseudomonadales > Pseudomonadaceae > Pseudomonas > Pseudomonas sp. GL-B-12. The sequence goes on along the minus strand of NZ_JAHBCX010000033.1, from coordinate 108,715 downwards.
CTGATGATCGACGGCGAGCCCGTGGATTACTGCCTGGCGCGAATTCCCGCGGCGGGCGAAACCCGCGGCAACCTGGCCGCCGGTGGCCGTGGCGAAGCGCGCCCGCTGACCGACAAGGACCGCTGGATCGCCGCGCAAGTCGGCCCGACCCTGCGTGAAAAAGGCCTGTTGTTCGTGGGTCTGGACGTGATCGGCGAGCACCTGACCGAGATCAACGTCACCAGCCCGACCTGCATTCGCGAGATCGATAATGCGTTTGGCACTGACATCGGCGGCATGCTGATGGAGGCCATTGAGAAGCAGCTGCAAGCCGCAAGCCGCAAGCCGCAAGCTTGAAGCTGATCCTCTTACAGCTTGTCGCTTGCAGCTTGAAGCTTGAAGCTAAAAACCAACATTGCGTTATCATGCCGGGCCCGTAAAAACGTGATGTTGGTTTTTGTGCCATGACCCTCCCGTCCGATCTGCCTGCTGAGCTCGCCCACCGTGGCGTGCGCCCGGCTGATCGCCTCGGTTTTACCCTGTTTCTGGCGGTGCTGATCCACCTGGCCTTGCTGTTGGGTGTCGGGTTTGCAGTGGTCGAGCCCAAACAGATCAGTAAAACCCTGGAAATCACCCTCGCCACCTTCAAAAGCGAAAAAAAGCCCGAGAAAGCCGATTTCCTGGCCCAGGAAAATCAGCAAGGCAGCGGCACCCTGGATAAAAAGGCGATTCCCAAGACCACCGAGGTCGCGCCATTCCAGGACAACAAGGTGCAAAAGGTCACGCCACCGCCGGCCGCCAAGCCTGAAATTCAGGAAGCCCCGCCCAAGGCTGCCGTGACCACCGTGGCGCCGAAGCCGAAAAAAGCCACCGCCAAGACCGAAGAGCCCAAGACCGAGGTCAAGTCCCAGGTCCAGGCGCCGACGTTTGACAGTGAGCAGCTGTCCAGCGACATCGCCAGCCTGGAAGCGGAACTGGCCGCCGAACAACAGTTGTACGCCAAGCGTCCACGCATTCACCGCTTGAGCGCGGCCTCGACCATGCGCGACAAGGGCGCCTGGTACAAGGACGAATGGCGCAAGAAAGTCGAGCGCATCGGCAATCTCAACTACCCCGACGAAGCGCGGCGCAAGCAGATCTACGGCAATTTGCGCCTGATGGTCTCGATCAACCGCGACGGTTCGCTGTATGAAGTGCTGGTGCTGGAATCTTCCGGGCAACCGCTGCTGGATCAGGCGGCGCAACGAATCGTCCGGCTGGCCGCGCCGTTTGCACCGTTTACCGGGGATTTGTCGGATATCGACCGGCTGGAGATCATCCGCACCTGGAAGTTTGCCCGTGGTGACAGGCTCTCAAGCAACTGACCACCACAGAACCCCTGTGGGAGCGGGCTTGCTCCGGGCGGCGATCCGACGAAGAGGCCGGTACATTTGGCATAAATGTCGACTGACCTGACGCCTTCACGGGCAAGCCCGCTCCCACAATGATCTGCATTGTCAGGGACAATCGGAGCATTTCCTGTGCATCCCCAGCTTGTCAGTTCGCCCCTCGAACGCCACACTAGCGGTCATGAAAAACGTCAGCCCCAGCTACCTCAAGCATCAATTCCTGATCGCCATGCCGCACATGGCCGACCCGAACTTTGCGCACACCTTGACCTACATCGTCGAGCACACGGCCAATGGCGCCATGGGGCTGGTGGTCAACCGCCCGCAAGATCTGAACCTGGCCGATATCCTTGAGCAATTGCGCCCGGAAATCGAACCGCCAGCGCTCTGCCAGCATGTGCCGATCTTCATCGGTGGCCCGGTGCAGACCGATCGCGGTTTCGTCCTTCACCCCAAGGGTCAGAGCTTCCAGGCGACCGTTGATCTGGAAGACGAGTTGGCCCTTTCGACCTCCCAGGACGTGCTGTTCGCCATCGCTGACGGCGTCGGCCCGGCAAAAAGCCTGATTGCCCTCGGCTATGCCGGTTGGGAAGCCGGGCAGCTTGAAGCCGAACTGGCGCAGAACGCCTGGCTGAACTGCCCGTTCGACGCCGACATCCTGTTCAATACCAGCAGTGAGTTGCGCCTGGAAGCGGCGGCCAAGCACTTGGGCGTCAACCTCAGCCTGTTGACCAGCCAGGCGGGGCACGCCTGATGGCCCTGAAGCTGATTCTGGGTTTTGACTACGGCACCAAACAGATCGGTGTTGCGGTCGGCCAGGTGATTACTGGCCAGGCCCGCGAGCTGTGCACCCTGAAAGCGCAGAACGGCATTCCTGACTGGAATCAGGTCGAAGCCCTCATCAAAGAGTGGAAACCCGATGCCGTGGTGGTCGGCCTGCCGTTGAACATGGACGGTACACCCAGCGACATGTGCGCCCGTGCGGAAAAGTTCGCCCGGCGTCTGAACGGCCGCTTCAACCTGCCCTTTTATACCCACGATGAACGCCTGACCACCTTCGAGGCCAAGGGCGAACGCCTGGCTCGTGGCGGCCAGAAAGGCAGTTACCGCGACAACCCGGTCGATGCCATCGCCGCCGCCCTGCTGCTGCAAGGCTGGCTCGACGAAAACACCGCACTGTTTGAATCCTGAAGAGCCGCTGTGCGTCTCTCTTAGCTACAACCCGAGCCACTTCCCGCACAGGCTGGCTCGGGCCCAAGAAGGAGCAACCATGAGCCTGCCCAATCCCGCCGAACTGATCAGCCAGATGGCGACCCGACTTGACGCCTATCTGGCCAAACGAGGCATCAGCGACCCGCGTTACATCGGCATTCGTACCGGCGGCGTCTGGGTGGCCCAGGCTCTGCTCAAGGAGCTGGGCAGCAATGAGCCCCTCGGCACCCTGGACGTGTCCTTCTACCGCGACGACTTCAGCCAGAACGGCCTGCACCCGCAGGTTCGCCCTTCGGCGCTGCCGTTCGAAATCGAAGGCCAGCACCTGGTGCTGATCGATGACGTATTGATGACCGGCCGCACCATCCGCGCCGCCATGAACGAACTGTTCGACTATGGCCGCCCGGCCAGCGTCACGCTGGTGTGCCTGCTGGACCTGAACGCTGGCGAACTACCGATCCGCCCGAACGTGGTTGGCGCGACCCTGTCGCTGGCGGCCCACGAACGGGTGAAGCTGTCCGGCCCGGAGCTCGCGCTCGAACTGCAAGACCTCGCCCTTTAATTCGCCCTATTGAGAGTCCCCCTTGCGATGACGCCTCTAGAAACCAAGCGCCCGCTGCAGCTCAATGATCAGGGCCAGCTGCGCCATTTCCTCTCGCTCGACGGTTTGCGCCGGGAGCTGTTGACGGAAATCCTCGACACCGCCGACTCCTTCCTCGAAGTCGGCGCCCGGGCCGTGAAGAAAGTCCCGCTGCTGCGCGGCAAGACCGTGTGCAACGTGTTCTTCGAGAACTCGACCCGCACCCGCACCACCTTCGAACTGGCGGCCCAGCGGCTCTCGGCGGACGTGATCACCCTCAACGTGTCCACGTCGTCGGCGAGCAAGGGCGAAACCCTGCTCGACACCCTGCGCAACCTGGAAGCCATGGCCGCCGACATGTTCGTCGTACGCCACGGTGATTCGGGTGCCGCGCACTTCATCGCCGAACATGTTTGCCCACAAGTGGCGATCATCAACGGCGGTGACGGCCGGCACGCGCACCCGACCCAGGGCATGCTCGACATGCTGACCATCCGCCGGCACAAGGGCGGGTTCGAAAACCTTTCGGTGGCCATCGTCGGCGACATCCTGCATTCGCGGGTCGCGCGCTCGAACATGCTGGCCCTGAAAACCCTCGGTTGCCCGGATATCCGCGTGATTGCGCCGAAAACCCTGCTGCCGATCGGCATCGAGCAATACGGCGTGAAGGTCTACACCGACATGACTGAAGGCCTGAAGGACGTCGACGTGGTGATCATGTTGCGACTGCAGCGTGAACGCATGACCGGCGGCCTGTTGCCGAGCGAAGGCGAGTTCTACCGCCTGTTCGGCCTGACCACCGCGCGCCTGGCCGGCGCCAAGCCCGATGCCATCGTGATGCACCCGGGACCGATCAACCGTGGTGTGGAAATCGAGTCGGCGGTGGCCGACGGCCCTCACTCGGTAATCCTCAACCAGGTGACCTACGGGATCGCCATTCGTATGGCCGTGCTGTCCATGGCCATGAGCGGGCAGACTGCCCAGCGCCAACTCGAGCAGGAGAACGCCCAGTGAAGCTCAGCATCCTCGGCGCCCGCGTGATCGATCCGGCCAGCGGCCTGGATCAAGTGACCGATATCCACATCGAAGCCTGCAAAGTCGTCGCCCTTGGCGCGGCGCCAGCCGGCTTTATCGCCGTCGACACGATCGACGCCAAAGGCCTGGTGGCCGCTCCCGGCCTGGTCGACCTCTACGTTGCCCTGCGCGAGCCGGGTTACAGCCGCAAAGGCTCGATTGTCAGCGAAACCCGCGCGGCGGCGGCTGGCGGCGTGACCAGCCTGTGCTGCCCGCCAAAGACCAAACCGGTGCTGGACACCTCGGCGGTGGCCGAACTGATCCTCGACCGCGCCCGTGAGGCCGGCAACACCAAAGTCTTCCCGATTGGCGCCCTGAGCAAAGGCCTGGACGGTGAACAGCTGGCCGAACTCGTGGCACTGCGCGATGCCGGTTGCGTGGCCTTCGGCAATGGCCTGGAGAGCTTCCGCAACACCCGCACCCTGTGCCGGGCACTGGACTACGCAGCGACTTTCGACCTGACGGTGATTTTCAACTCTCAGGATCACGACCTGGCCGAGGGAGGCCTGGCTCACGAAGGCCCGACTGCCAGCTTCCTTGGCCTGCCAGGCATCCCGGAAAGCGCCGAAACCGTCGCCCTGGCCCGGGATCTGCTGCTGGTTGAGCAGACCGGCGTGCGCGCACACTTCAGCCAGCTCACCAGCGCACGCGGCGTAGAGCTGATCGCCCAGGCCCAGGCCCGGGGCCTGAAGGTGACCGCGGATGTCGCCCTGTACCAGCTGATCCTGACCGACGAAGCCCTGATCGGCTTCAGCAGCCTGTATCACGTCCAGCCGCCGCTACGCACCCGCGCCGACCGCGAGGGCCTGCGCGCAGCGGTGAAATCGGGCGTGATCTCGGCCATCTCCAGTCATCACCAACCCCATGAGCGTGACGCCAAACTGGCACCGTTCGGCGCGACCGAGCCGGGCATCAGCAGCGTTGAACTGCTATTGCCACTGGCAATGACCTTGGTTGAAGACGGCTTGCTGGATCTGCCGACACTGCTCAAGCGCCTGAGCGCCGGCCCTGCCGAGGCCTTGCGCCTGCCGGCAGGCAAACTGGCGGTGGGTGGCGCGGCGGACATCGTGCTGTTCGACCCTGCGGCCTCGACCGTGGCGGGTGAAAGCTGGCTGTCGAAGGGCGAAAACTGCCCGTTCATTGGCCACAGCCTGCCGAGCGTGGTGCGTTACACCCTGGTGGATGGGCGGATCAGCCACCAGGCTTAAACCGCGTCGCTCCAATCGCGGGTAAGCCCGCTCCCACAGGATTGAGATGATCCCTGTGGGAGCGGGCTTGCCCCGGGCGGCGTTCCGACGATGGCGTCTTAGAAGGCGCCTCTGTTCTGCGTATTGCGAACAGAGATCTGATCATTAAGCATCCAGACGTCATACAGCCCTCCTCCCCCCTCCTCCGTCATCCACTGCCTCTCCCCTAACAGCACATCCGCATCAAGTACATCTCTACAAGCGATGGCGAATAAACCTATCCAATGAACAGAAATTTCTGACTCATCATCATTTGTGCGAAAAGAACTTCGCAACACACAGAAACATCCTACAAAGTTATTGAATGCGGATTCAACGCCTATCATCTAGCATAAAAACAGCACAAGGAAACATCACTACAAACACCATGAACACAAAGTACTAATAAGGAGCAACACATGAAAAATGGACTTACTCTACCTCCTATCGTGACGAAAGGAACAACGGGGAACTCAGGCGGCTTTACAGTTAATCCTGGGTTTACCTGGGGAACCTATGGGACTGCAGATTGGCAGGGCGCAGGTGAAGCCATCATCACCAACGACGGGCAAACTTACTCTCTGCCACTATGCGATGGCCCCGCCATCTCCTCAGCCGAAATGGACATGTTCCATGATTGGCTCGAAATGAAAAGTGGTATAAAAGCCTTTACTTATGAACTACAAATGGTGGGCAGAGCAATTAACAACGACGCCTTCGGCGCCATTAAAGACCTTTGGAAAATCACGGAGAGTGACAACTACCTACTAAACAACTCTTCGATCGTCACTCATGCCTATTTCAAGAACAAACTTGTAAATTTCAGTCTTGCCGACACCTTCGCAGCGCAACAAAAACTAAGCAACCTAGACGCCCTGATCAAAGTAGCATCGACAAGTCTGTACAACATCAAGTATGAAACACAAACAACCGAGCTATCAGGGGGAACATTTAGTCCTGTCAAAGCATTTGCTCACTACCTGTGGGGAAATGGAGAGAAGCTGCGAGTCGATATAAACAACATAGGCCTCAACGTACAGGCGAATGAAATTCCGCTGCTAGCCAACACCATAGCCAGCACCAGAGAATCCGGAAGGTATTATTTATCTGATCCAAAAGTACCTTACGCCACTGCTGACGACAGCAAAGCCACAGGATATTATCTAGGACGAATAACATTGAAAATTGAAGGAGAATTTACAAGAGAAATAAACGGATCATGGGTTTTTGATGGAACTGCAAAAGCTTATACGGACACATACGACTTTGACAAAAGTAACAGATCAACACTACTCGAAGCTTTAACCACAGCAGGCAGAGCATTCTCAGGAACGAAATATGAAATCGATATAACTGGAGAGCAAAAAATAAGACTAACCGGAACTGGCTTTCGGCCGGACCTGCATTAGATTAGTCTGTTAGGTTTTTAAACTATCTACTGCATTCAGGAAGAGCCGACATGAAGACTCTCTACAAGCACCTAAACTACGTCTACCCAGTGCTTTTAGCGATCACCTCCAGTGTAGCAATATTTATTTTAGCAAATAATTTGAGCACAGGCATTTACAACATAGACCGAGACTCAATTGGAATACCAATAGGTGCAATCCTGATTGCAGGCTTAATATTACTTACACTTCATCTATTGCAAATACTCTTATACAAGAAAGCCCGCACACACCGCACGAACGGAGCCTTAATAAAAGCATCAGCATTTATAGTTGCACTTGCATCACTTGCGATTCTTGCTGACAGCATAAATTACTGGGCTACTCCAAACCACCTCATCATTTCAACCTTATACAGCATCAGTACAATTGCATTTGCAACACTTCAACTTCAACTGCTAAAAGTATTTCAATAGTCATTCACAGGCTATGACTCAAGCAGACGAATAGCAGGATCAGTCACCAGGCGTAACACCCTGTGGCGGGGGGCTTGCCCCCTCGCCACATTTAATCAACGACTCTGCGCATTACGCAGCGACACCTGGTCATTCAACGTCCAGAAGTCATACAGCACCCCAAGAAAGAACAACCCACCCGTCAGCAGGTACAGCAACCCACTGATCCATTTCCCCTGATACATCCGGTGCACACCGAACACCCCGAGAAACGTCAGCAGGATCCACGCCACGTTGTATTCGATGGGGCCCGCGGTAAACCGCAAGTCAGCCTCGCGGTCCATCGCCGGAATCAGGAAAAGGTCGATCAGCCAACCGATCCCCAGCAAGCCGAAGGTGAAGAACCAGATAGTCCCGGTCACCGGCTTGCCGTAATAGAAGCGGTGAGCGCCGGTGAAACCGAAAATCCACAGCAGGTAACCGATCACTTTACTGTGGGTGTCTTGCTGCTGGACAGCCTGTTGATAGGGGTTCATGAATGACCTCGATTCACACGATAGATAAATATTCTTTAATTCTTTGTGACTTTTTTACAGGCATCCGACGTATGGCAAATGCTACCTTCACTCCCGTCAAAGCCTTGTAACACCGGACTCCTGTCCGACAATTGCGCCATTTTGCCGCTTTTTTGCCACCATTGCCCCCCGGATTGAATCGACCAACGGCCTCGGAGGCAGCAAAAAAGCTGTTATAAAGTTGCGCGCTAACTTATTAAGAGCCTTGCCTAATGCGTTCATTTTTCAAGACATGGCTAACCATTTGCCTTTTGATGCCACTGGCCGCCCACGCCACCAATCGTGAGCAACGTCTTCCAAACGTTAATGGTTACACCCCAAAATCCCATGCCTCTGCTCCTTCGAGCAAAGACAAAAAATCCGCTAAATATGCTCCAAGCCTGGCCAGCGACAAAAGCGGCCTGGTTCCACCGATGGGCACCAAGGAAAGCAGCGACGTGCTGAGCCGCGCCGTGAACGTCCTTGGCACTCCTTATCGTTGGGGCGGCAGCAGCCCAAGCAAAGGTTTCGATTGCAGCGGCCTGGTGAAATACGCGTTCAACGACACCACGTTCGACCTGCCACGCACCTCCAACGCCATGGCCAGCGGTCATGGGGAGAAAGTCGATCGCGACGACCTGAAGCCGGGCGACCTGATTTTCTTCAACATCAAAAGCCGTCGGGTCAATCACGTTGCCATTTACCTGGGCAACGACCGTTTCATCCACGCGCCACGTCGTGGCAAGTCGGTGTCCATCGATACCTTGAAGAAACCGTACTGGGAAAACCACTACGTGGTTGCCAAGCGGGTTCTGCCGAAAGAGCCGAATCAGTTGCGGGTTGTTCAGCGCTGATTGGCTAGCGCACCCCTCGCCACAGGTAACATTGCAATTCTCAAAAGTTATCCGGTGACCGCGCCTTCTCCCGCGCATGATCACGACTGATCAGCCCCTTGGTCATCAGGTCCTTCAAGCTCATATCCAGCGTCTGCATCCCCAACGACCCTCCCGACTGAATCGCCGAGTACATTTGCGCCACCTTGTCCTCGCGGATCAGGTTCCTGATCGCCGATGTCCCCAGCATGATCTCGTGGGCCGCGATGCGTCCGCCGCCGATTTTCTTCACCAGGGTCTGGGACACCACCGCCAGCAGCGACTCGGAGAGCATCGAGCGCACCATTGACTTCTCGTCCCCCGGAAACACGTCGACCACCCGGTCGATGGTTTTCGCCGCCGACGTGGTATGCAGCGTGCCGAACACCAGATGGCCGGTTTCGGCCGCGGTCAATGCCAGGCGAATGGTCTCCAGGTCGCGCAGCTCCCCCACCAGGATCACATCCGGATCTTCCCGCAGTGCCGAACGCAAGGCGGTGGCGAAACTACGGGTATCGCGATGGACTTCACGCTGATTGATCAGGCATTTGCGCGACTCATGAACGAACTCGATGGGGTCCTCGATGGTGAGGATGTGGTGATGACGATGGGTATTGAGGTAATCGATCATCGCCGCCAGCGTGGTGGACTTGCCGGAACCGGTCGGGCCGGTCACCAGCACCAGGCCACGGGGAGCGTCGGTCATTTTGCGGAACACGTCGCCCATGCCCAGTTCGTCCATGCTCTGCACCTTTGACGGGATTGTGCGAAACACGGCACCCGCGCCACGGTTCTGGTTGAACACATTGACCCGAAAGCGCGCCACGCCGGGCACGTCGAAGGAAAAGTCGGTTTCCAGATGCTTTTCGAATTCCACCCGCTGGGTGTCATTCATGATGGCATGGATCAGCGCCTGCACCTGCTGGTGGTCCAGGGGCGGCAGGTTGATGCGCCGCACATCGCCATCCACCCGAATCATCGGCGGCAGGCCGGCGGACAGGTGCAGGTCGGATGCGCCCTGTTTGGCGCTGAATGCCAGCAGTTCGGTGATATCCATAGCGTCTCTCAATTCCAGTAGAATGCCGCGAACCTTCAGACCGCTGGCGCCTCTTGATGTCCACCATAGCAGACAACATTCTCGAAGTTAGTTCGCGCATAAACGCCGCAACATTCGCCGCCAACCGCGCCGAAAACAGTGTCCAGTTGCTGGCCGTGAGCAAGACCAAACCCGCACAAGACCTGCGTGAAGCCTACGCTGCCGGCCTGCGCGACTTTGGCGAGAACTACCTGCAGGAAGCGTTGGGCAAGCAGCTGGAACTGGCCGACCTGCCCTTGATCTGGCACTTCATCGGCCCCATTCAATCGAACAAGACTCGTGCTATCGCCGAACACTTCGACTGGGTGCATTCCGTGGACCGTCTGAAAATCGCACAACGCCTGTCCGAACAACGTCCCGCCGATTTGCCGCCCCTGAACATCTGCATTCAGATCAATGTCAGCGGTGAAGCCAGCAAATCCGGCTGCACCCCGGCCGACCTGCCGGCTCTGGCCAACGCCATCAGCGACCTGCCGCGCCTGAAACTGCGCGGGTTGATGGCTATCCCTGAGCCGACGGAAGATCGCGTTGCCCAGGATGCTGCGTTTGCTGCCGTGCAAAGCCTGCAAGCCAGCCTGAACCTGCCGCTCGACACACTTTCCATGGGCATGAGCCACGACCTTGAGTCAGCCATCGCCCAGGGCGCCACCTGGGTCCGTATCGGTACGGCCCTGTTTGGCGCCCGCGACTACGGCCAGCCGTAAACATGGCTGACACACTTCTGAATAAGGACCTGACATGAGCAAGACACGTATTGCCTTTATCGGTGCCGGCAACATGGCCGCCAGTCTGATCGGTGGCCTGCGGGCCAAAGGTCTGGAAGCCGCACAGATTCGCGCCAGCGATCCGGGCGAAGAAACCCGCGCCCGCGTGAGTGCTGAACACGGCATCGAAACCTTTGCCGACAACGCCCAGGCCGTCGACGGCGCCGACGTCGTCGTCCTGGCGGTCAAGCCGCAGGCGATGAAAGCCGTGTGCGAAGCTCTGCGCCCAAGCCTCAAGCCCAATCAACTGGTGGTGTCGATTGCCGCGGGCATCACCTGCGCCAGCATGAACAACTGGCTCGGCGCCCAGCCAATCGTGCGCTGCATGCCCAACACCCCGGCGCTGGTGCGTCAGGGCGCGAGCGGCCTGTTCGCAACAGCCGAAGTGTCCGCCGAACAGCGTCAGCAGGCCCAGGAGCTGCTGTCAGCGGTCGGTATCGCCTTGTGGCTGAATGAAGAGCAGCAACTGGATGCCGTCACCGCCGTTTCCGGCTCGGGCCCGGCGTATTTCTTCCTGTTGATCGAGGCCATGACCGCCGCCGGCGTGAAACTCGGCCTGCCGGCGGACATTGCCGCGCAACTGACCTTGCAAACCGCACTGGGCGCCGCCCACATGGCGATCTCCAGCGACGTTGACGCCGCCGAGTTGCGCCGCCGTGTCACCTCGCCTGCGGGCACCACGGAAGCTGCAATCAAGTCGTTCCAGGCCAATGGCTTCGAAGCCCTGGTCGAAAAGGCACTCGGCGCTGCCGCGCATCGCTCGGCCGAGATGGCTGAGCAACTTGGCCGCTAATCAGCTCTTACAAAGGAATCAATAATGCTCGGACTCAATGACGCTGCCATTTTCATCATTAAAACCTTGGGCAACCTGTACCTGCTGATCGTGCTATTGCGCTTCATCCTGCAATTGGTCCGGGCAAATTTTTACAACCCGCTCTGCCAGTTCATCGTGAAAGCCACTCAACCACTGCTCAAGCCACTGCGCCGGTTCATCCCGAGCATGTTCGGTCTGGACATGTCGTCGCTGGTACTGGCGCTGATCGTGCAGATAGTGCTGATGGCGGTCATCCTGCTGCTCAAAGGCTTCCAGGTCGACTTGCTGCTGTTGGTGCCTTGGGCTCTGATCGCCCTTTTCTCGCTGTTTTTGAATGTACTGTTCTACGCGATGATCATCAGCGTGATTCTGTCCTGGGTTGCACCGGGCAGCCACAACCCTGGCGCAGAACTGGTCGCTCAGATCACTGAACCGGTCCTTGCGCCGTTCCGCCGGATCATCCCTAACCTGGGTGGTCTCGACATCTCGCCGATCTTCGCGTTCATCGTGATCCAGTTGCTGCAAAGCTGGCTGATCCCGCGCATTGCTTACCTTGCCTTCATGCCGCAAGGACTCGGCCTGATCTGATGAGCTACTTTCGCTGGGACGGTGACGACCTGATTCTGGAGTGTCACCTGCAACCGGCAGCCCGCAGTGATGATTTCTGCGGGCTGCACGGCGATCGCCTGAAGATCCGCCTGACCGCGCCTCCGGTCGAGGGTAAGGCCAACGCGTATCTGATGGCGTTTCTGGCCAAGGCCTTTGGCGTGTCCAAGAGCCAGGTCAGCTTGATCAGCGGCGAGTTGAACCGGCAGAAACGGGTGCGAATTTGCTCGCCGAAGAAGTTGCCGGACTTGCCTGGATTGACGCGACAAAACTGATATACCGAGGCGCTGCCTTCGCGAGCAAGCCCGCTCCCACAGGGGAACGCATTCCAATGTGGGAGCGGGCTTGCTCGCGAATGGTGTACCTCGGTCTTACTGAATGAAATCAGGCCCGGCCTTTGCTTGCCGCTAACCCCAGCGGTCTTTAGACTTACGCCTCATTTCAATGAGAGCAGGGTCGATGCCAGCTGCCTTTCCCCCCGATTCTGTTGGTCTGGTGACGCCGCAAGTGGCGCACTTCAGCGAACCCTTGGCGTTGGCTTGTGGACGTTCGCTCCCGGCCTATGACCTGATTTACGAAACCTACGGCACGCTCAACGCCACGGCGAGCAACGCCGTGCTGATCTGCCACGCCCTGTCCGGTCACCACCACGCCGCCGGCTACCACAGCGCCGACGACCGCAAACCCGGTTGGTGGGACAGCTGCATCGGCCCCGGCAAGCCGATCGACACCAGCAAGTTCTTCGTGGTCAGCCTGAACAACCTCGGCGGCTGCAACGGTTCCACTGGCCCGAGCAGCATCAACCCGGAGACTGGCAAGCCGTTCGGCGCCGATTTCCCGGTCCTGACCGTCGAGGATTGGGTGCACAGCCAGGCGCGCCTGGCCGATCGTCTCGGCATCGCCCAGTTCGCGGCCGTTATCGGCGGCAGCCTCGGCGGCATGCAGGCGATGCAATGGAGCATCACCTACCCTGACCGCATTCGTCACTGCCTGGCCATCGCCTCGGCGCCCAAGCTGTCGGCACAGAACATCGCGTTCAACGAAGTGGCGCGCCAGGCGATCCTCACCGACCCTGAATTCCACGGCGGTTCGTTCCAGGAACACAACGTGATCCCCAAGCGCGGTCTGATGCTCGCGCGGATGGTCGGGCACATCACCTACCTGTCCGACGACTCCATGGGCGAAAAATTCGGCCGCGGGCTCAAGAGCGAGAAGCTCAACTACGACTTCCACAGCGTCGAATTCCAGGTGGAAAGCTACCTGCGCTATCAGGGCGAAGAGTTCTCCGGACGCTTCGACGCCAACACGTACCTGTTAATGACCAAAGCGCTCGACTACTTCGATCCGGCGGCCAACTTCGACGATAACCTGGCGAAAACCTTTGAAGGTGCAAAAGCCAAGTTCTGCGTGATGTCGTTCACCACCGACTGGCGCTTCTCCCCTGCCCGCTCGCGGGAACTGGTGGACGCACTGATGGCCGCGCGCAAGGACGTCTGCTACCTCGAGATCGACGCTCCGCAAGGCCACGACGCCTTCCTGATTCCGATCCCGCGCTATCTGCAGGCATTCGGCAATTACATGAACCGCATTACGTTGTGAGAAAGCCATGAGAGCTGATCTGGAAATCATCCAGGAATGGATCCCCGCCGGCAGCCGCGTGCTCGACCTCGGGTGCGGCGATGGCGAACTGCTGACCTGGCTGCGCGACAACAAGCAAGTCACCGGTTATGGCCTGGAAAACGACGCCGACAACATCGCCGAGTGCGTGGCCAAGGGCATCAACGTCATCGAACAGGACCTGGACAAGGGCCTGGGCAACTTTGCCAGCAACAGTTTCGATATCGTGGTCATGACCCAGGCGCTGCAAGCGGTGCACTACCCGGACAGGATCCTCGAGGAAATGCTGCGCGTCGGCCGTCAGTGCATCATCACTTTCCCGAATTTCGGTCACTGGCGCTGCCGCTGGTACCTGGCGAGCAAGGGCCGTATGCCGGTTTCCGAGTTCCTGCCGTACACCTGGTACAACACGCCGAACATTCACTTCTGCACCTTCGCGGACTTTGAAGCCTTGTGTCGCGAACGTGAAGCGAAGGTCATTGATCGGCTGGCCGTGGATCAACAGCATCGGCACGGGTGGGCCAGCAAGCTATGGCCTAATCTGTTAGGTGAGATCGGCATCTACCGGGTCAGCAGCCCGGGACTTTCCGACCACAAGATCGCAGTCTGATCCACCCTATTTCAAGGAGAACGATCATGGGTCGTCTAGCGTTGTTTCTACTCACTGCCTGCCTGAGCGTCACCGCCATGGCCGCCGACGCCATCAAGAGCGAACGCAAGGAAACCTTCGGCGACGTGACAGTGCACTACAACACCTTCAACTCCACCTACCTGCTACCGGACGTTGCCAAGGCCGCCCAACTGACGCGCAGCAAGGATCAGGGCGTGATCAACATTACGGTGATCAAGGCCGGCACGCCGATGATGGCCGAGGTCAGCGGCACCGTCAAAGACCTGACCAGCCAAAGCTACACGCTGAACTTCAAACAAGTCACCGAGCAAGGAGCGATCTACTACATCGCCCAATACCCGGTACCGCAGCAGGAAATCCGCACCTTCGACATCAAGGTGCAGACCGGCGACAAGATCAACACCATTAATTTCAACCAAGAGCTCTTCCCCGGCCAATGATCAACTTCACGCAACTCGTATTGGCCAGCCATAACGCCGGCAAACTCAAGGAACTCCAGACCATGCTCGGCGAGTCGGTGCATCTGCGCTCGATTGGCGAGTTCAGCAGCGTCGAACCTGAAGAAACCGGCCTGTCGTTCGTCGAGAACGCCATCCTCAAGGCCCGCAATGCCGCGCGCATTTCCGGCCTGCCGGCGCTGGCCGACGATTCCGGGCTGGCGGTGGATTTCCTTGGCGGTGCGCCGGGCATCTACTCGGCGCGTTATGCCGACGGCAAGGGCGATGCGGCGAACAACGCCAAGCTGCTCGACGTGTTGAAAGACGTGCCTGAAGCCGAACGTGGTGCGCAGTTCGTGTGCGTGCTGGCATTGGTGCGCCACGCCGATGATCCGTTGCCGATCCTCTGCGAAGGTTTGTGGCACGGGCGAATCCTGACCCAGGCCAGCGGCGAACACGGCTTTGGCTACGACCCGCTGTTCTGGGTGCCTGGGCGCGACTGCTCCAGCGCCGAACTGAGCCCACGCGACAAGAACCAGATCAGCCACCGCGCCCGTGCAATGGATCTGCTGCGCCAGCGTCTGGGCTTGAAATGACCCGTGAATCATCCGCGTCGCCGCTGATCTTCGGCGGCGATGCACAATCGCCTCGGGCGGCCCTGCCTGTGCTGCCGCCGCTAGCGCTGTATATCCACATCCCTTGGTGCGTGCGCAAATGCCCTTATTGCGACTTCAACTCCCACACCGCCAGCCCGGTGCTGCCGGAAGAAGAGTACGTCGACGCATTGCTGGCCGATCTCGATCAGGACCTGCACGCCGTTTATGGTCGTGAGCTGAGCTCGATTTTCTTTGGTGGCGGCACGCCAAGCCTGTTCAGCGCTGATTCGCTGGGTCGCTTGCTCAAAGGCGTCGAACAGCGCATTCCGTTTGCCAGCGACATCGAGATCACGCTGGAAGCCAATCCGGGGACGTTCGAGCAAGACAAGTTCGTGGCGTACCGGAAACTGGGCATAAATCGCCTGTCGATCGGCATCCAGAGCTTTCAGCAAGAAAAGCTCGAGGCCCTGGGGCGGATTCACAACGGTGACGAAGCCGTACGCGCCGCCGGCATGGCGCGGCAGGCCGGGTTCGATAACTTCAACCTGGACTTGATGCATGGCTTGCCGAATCAGTCCCTGGACGATGCCTTGGCCGACCTGCGCACAGCCATCGCCCTGAAACCGACACACCTGTCGTGGTATCAACTGACTCTGGAACCGAACACGGTGTTCTGGAACCAGCCGCCGACGCTGCCGGAAGACGACACACTGTGGGACATTCAGGAAGCCGGGCAAGCGCTGTTGGCCGAACACGGTTACGCGCAATACGAAGTCTCGGCCTATGCCTTGCCCGGTCGCCCGGCGCGCCACAACCTCAATTACTGGAGTTTTGGCGACTTCATCGGCATTGGCGCGGGTGCCCATGGCAAGCTCAGCCATCCGGACGGGCGCATCATTCGCACCTGGAAGACCCGCCTGCCGAAGGATTACCTGAATCCGGCGAAGAGCTTCCAGGCTGGCGAGAAAGCGCTGGGCAACGATGAAATGCCGTTCGAATTCCTGATGAACGCGCTGCGCCTGACTGAAGGCGTCGAATCGCGGCTGTACCCGGAACGTACCGGCATGACTCTGGAAAGCCTTGCTGAAGGCCGCCGTGAAGCCGAACAAAGCGGCCTGTTGCAGGTCGAACCGTCACGTCTGGTAGCCACCGAGCGCGGACAACTCTTCCTCAACGACTTGCTGCAGAAATTTCTGACATAAGGAAATCGAATGGATTTGGTACTCGACCTGCTTGCCACCGTGTCTCGCTGGAGCCGCAGCAACCTCTCGGAAATCGCCCTGGCCCTGGTGGGCTGCCTGCTGGTGCTGTTCGGTGCGGATTTCAAAGGCTGGGTCGAGCAGCGCCTGGGCAGCATCGCCGGCGCCTTGCGCGTGCCGCTGATGTCCCTGCTGTGCATGATCGGCAGCGGCGCGGCGCTGATCTATGCCACGCCCTGGGTTGTGCGTGGCCTGAGCCAGTTCAACAACTACAGCCTGGCGCCAGTGTTGCTGGTGGTGCTGGTGTTGATTGGCGTCGTGGCAGACCGCCGCTGATCCTGCAGCACACACAAAATAAATGTGGGAGCGAGCCTGCTCGCGATAGCGGCTTTACAGTCAACATAGATGTTGAATGTTATGACCTCATCGCGAGCAGGCTCGCTCCCACAGTTTGTATTGCATGATGCTTAGGACTGCTTCTCGAACTTCAAATCCCACACCCCATGCCCAAGACGCTCGCCACGGCGCTCGAACTTGGTGATCGGCCGCTCGGCCGGGCGCGGTACGCACTTGCCGTCTTCGGCGAGGTTTCTGTAACCCGGCGCAACGTTCATCACTTCCAGCATGTACTCGGCGTACGGTTCCCAATCGGTGGCCATGTGCAGAATGCCGCCGACTTTCAACTTGCTGCGCACCAATTCGGCGAAGGACGCCTGAACGATACGACGCTTGTGGTGACGGCTCTTGTGCCACGGGTCCGGGAAAAACAGCATCAGGCGATCGAGGCTGTTATCGGCCACGCAGCGGTTGAGCACTTCGATCGCATCGCAATCGTAAACCCGCAGGTTGGTCAGGCCTTGCGTCAGCACGCCATTGAGCAGCGCACCGACACCCGGACGGTGAACCTCGACGCCAATGAAATCCTGATCCGGCGAAGCCGCTGCCATTTCCAGCAGCGAGTGTCCCATGCCGAAACCGATTTCCAGCGAGCGCGGCGCCGAGCGACCGAACACCTGGTCGAAATCCACCGGCGCGTCGGCCAGCGGCAGCACGAACAGCGGAGTGCCCTGCTCCAGGCCCTTTTGCTGGCCTTCGGTCATGCGCCCGGCGCGCATCACGAAACTCTTGATGCGGCGGTGTTGGCGCTCGTCGCCTTCTTCCGTCTGGATTGGCGTGTCGTTCGATTCAGTCATCAATGGCTCTTACTTGATCAGACCATCCAGCGGCGAAGAGGCGCTGGCATAGAGTTTTTTTGGCATGCGGCCGGCGAGGTAAGCCAGGCGGCCTGCGACGATCGCATGTTTCATGGCTTCAGCCATCATGATCGGCTGCTGGGCATGTGCGATGGCCGAGTTCATCAGCACCGCATCACAGCCCAGTTCCATGGCGATGGTGGCGTCGGAAGCAGTACCGACACCAGCATCCACCAATACTGGAATCTTGGCTTCTTCGAGGATGATCTGCAGGTTATACGGGTTGCAGATTCCCAGGCCGGAGCCGATCAGACCGGCCAGCGGCATCACCGCGATACAGCCGATTTCCGCCAATTGACGGGCGATGATCGGATCATCACTGGTGTAGACCATCACGTCGAAGCCTTCCTTGACCAGCGTTTCGGCGGCCTTGAGGGTTTCGATCACGTTGGGGAACAGGGTTTTCTGGTCGGCCAGCACTTCCAGCTTCACCAGGTTGTGGCCATCGAGCAGCTCACGGGCCAGGCGGCAGGTGCGCACGGCTTCGATGGCGTCGTAGCAACCGGCGGTGTTCGGCAGGAAGGTGTAGCGATCCGGCGACAGCACTTCGAGCAGGTTCGGCTCGCCCTCGATCTGGCCAAGGTTGGTGCGGCGCACGGCGAAGGTGACGATCTCGGCACCCGAGGCTTCGATGGCCAGGCGGGTTTCTTCCATGTCACGGTACTTGCCGGTACCGACCAGCAAACGCGACTGGTAAGTACGACCGGCCAGGACGAAAGGCTTGTCGCTGCGAACGATGCTCATGGGAAATCCTCTGTAGGAGTGAGGTACTTGCAGAATTCTGTGGCCACTCGGCCGAGGGTGCTAGCCGCCGCCGATGGCGTGCACCACTTCGACGTTGTCGCCGTCGTTCAACGCGGTGTCTGCATGCTGACTGCGCGGGACGATATCCAGATTGAGTTCGACCGCCACCCGGCGTCCGGTCAGGTCCAGACGGGTCAGCAGGGCCGCAACGGTTTCACCGTCGGGCAGTTCAAAGGATTCGCCGTTCAACTGAATGCGCATGCCGGATGCCGCCATCATTTTTAGGGGCTGGCATTCTAGCCCGATCATGACCTAAAGGTCAGCAACAAGCGTCAAGCGGTAAGCTGCAAACGCCAGGCGGCAAGTCCGAGGCAAAACCAGCCCACCAGGAAGGCCAGGCCACCGAACGGGGTGATGATGCCGAGCTTGCTGATGCCGGTCAGCGTCAAGATGTACAGGCTGCCGGAGAACAGCAGGATACCGATCGCAAACGATGCGCCGGCCCAAGTGGCGAGTCGACCGGGAATTTGCGAGGCCAGCGCTGCAACACCGAGCAACGCCAGGGCATGCACCAACTGATAGGTGACGCCCGTGTGGAAAATCGCCATGTACTCGGCACTCAGGCGGTTTTTCAGGCCGTGGGCGGCAAAGGCGCCGAGGCCGACACCGGTGAAGCCGAAAAAAGCGGCCAGCATCAGAAAGCCACGCAGCATGCAGAACTCCAGTCAGTTTCGATCCAAAGGGACTGTATAATGGCCTGCTCAACGGGTTCGGCCAAGCCATCACTATGCTGCGTATCTATTTCCGTCGTTTCACCAAGGCCGTGCTCTGGTTCATGGGTGGCAGCGTATTGCTGGTGCTGATCTTTCGCGTGGTGCCGCCACCGGGGACGACGCTGATGGTCGAGCGCAAGATCGAATCCTGGTTCGACGGAGAACCCATCGACCTGCAACGAACCTGGAAACCCTGGGACGAGATTTCCGATGACCTGAAAGTCGCGGTGATTGCTGGGGAAGACCAGAAATTCCCGGAGCACTGGGGCTTCGATATCGGCGCGATTCAGGCGGCGTTTGCCCATAACGAACGCGGCGGTTCGATCCGTGGCGCCAGCACCCTAAGCCAGCAAGTCTCGAAAAACCTGTTCCTGTGGTCTGGCCGCAGCTGGCTGCGCAAAGGCCTGGAAGCCTGGTTCACCGGACTGATCGAAGTGTTCTGGCCCAAGCAGCGGATTCTTGAGGTGTACCTCAACAGCGTCGAGTGGGATGACGGCGTGTTTGGCGCCGAAGCGGCGGCCCGGCATCACTTTGGCGTGAGTGCCAAAGGTCTCAGCCGCCAACAATCGAGCTTGCTGGCGGCCGTTCTGCCCAACCCGCGAGTATGGAGTGCGAGCCATCCAACCGCTTACGTGGCGCGACGTGCAGGCTGGATTCGGCGACAGATGAGCCAACTGGGTGGCGACAGCTATCTGGTCGGGCTGAACGATTCGCGTCGGGCGCCCTGGGCCCAATAACACCGAAGATCCCCCCTGTGGTGGATCTGAAATGTCACCACAAACAAAAACGCCCCGATCAATGACCGGGGCGTTTTTTATTGCCTGCTCGCCAGTTAAGCAGCGATCGACAACTTGAGCTTGTTCATCGCGCTCTTCTCGAGTTGGCGAATACGCTCGGCCGACACGTTGTACTTCTGCGCCAGGTCGTGCAGCGTGGCCTTTTCTTCCGCCAGCCAGCGCTGGTAGAGGATGTCACGGCTGCGGTCGTCCAGCACTTCCAGGGCTTCGTGCAGGTTGTGGTTGGAGTTGTCGCTCCAGTCGGCATCTTCCAGTTGACGGGCCGGGTCGTACCGGTGGTCTTCCAGATAGTTGGCCGGCGACTGGAAAGCACTGTCGTCGTCCGCTTCGGCAGCCGGGTCGAAGGCCATGTCATGGCCGGTCAGGCGGCTTTCCATCTCGCGCACTTCCCGAGGCTCTACACCGAGGCTTTCCGCCACACGGTGGACTTCCTCGTTGTTCAGCCAGGCCAGACGCTTCTTCTGGCTGCGCAGGTTGAAGAACAACTTGCGCTGGGCCTTGGTGGTCGCGACTTTCACGATGCGCCAGTTGCGCAGGATGAACTCGTGGATTTCCGCCTTGATCCAGTGCACGGCAAAAGACACCAGGCGCACGCCCATTTCCGGGTTGAAGCGCTTCACGGCCTTCATCAGGCCGACGTTGCCTTCCTGGATCAGGTCAGCCTGAGCCAGGCCGTAGCCGGAATAGCTACGGGCGATATGTACGACAAAACGCAGGTGGGCGAGCACCATCTGCCGAGCCGCCCCCAAATCCTGCTCATAATAGAGACTCTCGGCCAGTTCACGCTCCTGCTCCGGCGACAGCAATGGAATGCTGTTGACGGTGTGCACATAGGCCTCCAGGTTCGCACCCGGGACCAAAGCATATGCAGGTTGCAAAGAATTGGTCATACGAAAAAACCTCCGACTTACATAACTCGTGCAGTTCAGCACTGCGAAAATTGACCGGAAACCGAAAGACAAGTTCCCAAAAACCCAAAAACGCTGAAAGGTCAATACGAGCAAAATGATACTACTTAGGCGCAAGCTCCCTCAGGTGGCGTGCGACTGCAATCCATGCACCGATATACCCCAACAGCACCGCGCCAAGCAAGAGAGACAGACCGTCGGCAACTGGCACTCCAGCCAGCGCAAAATCACTGCCGTACAAACCGGCCAGCCCCACCACCGCGTCGTTCAGCCAGTCAAGGCCGAACGCCAGTACGCCCCAGGACAGAATCCCCGCACCGAAGCCATACAGCGCACCCATATACAGAAAGGGCCTGCGTACATAGCTGTCAGTGCCGCCGACCAGTTTAATCACTTCTATCTCTGTGCGGCGGTTTTCAATATGAAGACGAATGGTATTGCCTATCACCAAAAGTAATGCAGAAACCAGAAGCACGGTCAGACCGAAGACAAAACGGTCACCCAGCTTGAGGATGGCTGCCAGACGCTCGACCCAGACTAAATCAAGTTGCGCCTGTTGTACCTTCGGCAGCTCGGATAGTTTTTGTCTTAATGCTTCAAGGGCCGGCTTGTCGACTTCGGCCGGCGTCACCAGGACCACGCCCGGCAGCGGGTTCTCCGGCAACTCCTTGAGCGCCTCGCCCAGCCCGGACTGTTGCTGGAACTCTTCCAGCGCCTGCTCCCGGCCAACGTACTCGGCATCGGCGACGCCAGGCATGCCCTTGATCTGATCACGCAGCGATTCGCCTTCGGCCGGTTTGGCCTCAAGGTCCAGGTACAGGGAAATCTGCGCCGCGCGCTGCCAGGAACCGCCCAAGCGCTCGACGTTACCTAGCAAAAGTGACAGGCCCATGGGCAAACTCAGGGCCACCGCCATCACCATGCAGGTGAAAAAACTGCCAATGGGCTGCTTGCCCAGGCGGCGCAGGCTATCCACCAGACTGGCTCGATGGCTTTCGATCCAGGCGCGGAACAACGTGGCAAAGTCCGGCCCGTCGTCATCATCGCGTTTTTTCTTTTGCGGCTGCTGATCGGCGGCCTTCGGGGCCACTCGCTCGGAAACCTTGGGACTACGTGTTGCACTCATACCGCGGCCTCCCCGTCGCCGATCAATCGACCACGTTGCAAGGTCAGCATGCGGTGGCGCATGCGGGCGATCAGGGCCAGGTCGTGACTGGCGATCAGCACGCTGGTACCCAGGCGATTGATGTCTTCGAACACACCCATGATCTCGGCGGCCAGACGCGGGTCGAGGTTACCGGTCGGTTCGTCCGCCAACAGCAAGGCCGGACGGTGAACGATGGCGCGTGCGATGCCGACGCGCTGCTGCTGACCGGTGGACAGGTCGCCCGGGTACAGATCGGTTTTATCCGACAGCGCCACGCGCTCCAGTGCCGAGTCCACGCGCTTGGCGATCTCGGCCTTGGACAGCCCCAGGATCTGCAAAGGCAACGCGACGTTATTGAACACCGTGCGATCGAACAGCAACTGGTGATTCTGGAACACCACGCCGATCTGCCGGCGCAAGAAAGGAATCTGCGCGTTGCTGATGGTGCTCAGGTCTTGCCCGGCGAGCAGCAGCTTGCCGCTGGTCGGGCGCTCCATCGCCAGCAACAGGCGCAACAGTGTGGATTTACCGGCACCGGAATGGCCGGTGACAAACAAGAACTCGCCACGACGGACTCGAAAGCTCAGCTCATGCAAGCCGACGTGACCGTTCGGGTAGCGCTTACCGACCTGTTCGAAACGAATCATGAACGCTCCCGCTCGGCAAACAATGCCTGGACAAAGGGTTCTGCTTCAAAGGTACGCAAATCGTCGATGCCTTCACCGACGCCAATGTAGCGGATCGGCAGGCCGAATTGCTTGGCCAGGGCGAAAATCACCCCACCCTTGGCAGTGCCGTCGAGCTTGGTCAGCGCCAGGCCGGTCAGTTCGACGGTCTGGTTGAATTGTTTGGCCTGGTTGATGGCGTTCTGGCCAGTGCCAGCATCAAGCACCAACAGCACTTCGTGAGGTGCGTCGGCGTCGAGCTTGCCGATCACCCGGCGAACCTTTTTCAGCTCTTCCATCAGATTGTCTTTGGTGTGCAGGCGGCCGGCGGTGTCGGCGATCAGCACGTCGATGCCACGGGCCTTGGCGGCCTGCACGGCATCGAAGATCACCGAGGCCGAGTCAGCGCCAGTGTGCTGCGCAATCACCGGGATCTTGTTGCGCTCACCCCAGACCTGCAATTGCTCCACTGCCGCGGCACGGAAGGTGTCGCCAGCGGCAAGCATGACTTTCTTGCCTTCCAGCTGCAGTTTCTTCGCCAGCTTGCCGATGGTGGTGGTCTTGCCGGCACCGTTGACGCCGACCACCAGAATCACGAACGGCTTGTTCTGCGAGGTGATTTTCAGCGACTGCTCGACAGGCTTGAGCATCGCTGCCAGCTCGGCTTGCAGGGATTTGTACAAGGCGTCGGCATCGGCCAGCTCCTTGCGGGCGACCTTCTGCGTCAAACGCTGAATGATCACCGACGTGGCTTCGACACCAACGTCGGCTGTCAGCAAACGGGTTTCGAGGTCTTCGAGCAGTTCGTCATCAATAACCTTTTTGCCCAGGAACAGGCTGGCCATGCCTTCGCCGATACTGGCGCTGGTCTTGGACAGGCCCTGCTTGAGGCGGGCGAAGAAACCGGCTTTGGTTTCTTCGGTGCGTACGGGTTCTACCGGGGTTTCGACGGGCGCCGCGATCGGCTCAGGAATCGGAGCGGGGGCAGGCGCTTGAGCAACCGGAGCAACCGGAGCAACCGGAGCAACCGGAGCAACGAATACCGGAACCTCTGGCTGGCTGACAACGGGCACGGGCTCAGCCACAACGACTGGCGCCACCACCGGCTCGATCACAGGTGCTTGAACCGGCGCAGGCGCGAACGCTGCCGGAGCCGGAATCGGTGGTGTCACGTGAGGAGCCAGGTCATTCTCGACCAATGCCACGGGCTCTTCGGCTACCGGCAGGGTCAACCACGGTTCGGCCGTCGGGGCCGGCGGCTGTTCGATGACGATTTCGCTGACTGGTTCAGGAGCGGCTTCAACCTTGGGTTGCAGCAACGGCTCGGCAATCGGCAGAACAACCGGCGCGGGCGCTTCGTCTATTACCGGGACCGGCATCGGCGCTGGTTCAGGAATGGCTTGTGGCTGTTCGACGACGGGTTCCTGCGGCTTTTTGCGCAGCCATCCGAACAGGCTTTTTTTCTCGCCAGCCGCAGCTGGGGTCTTCTTGTCGTCGTTGGAACCAAACATGGAGGACGGCTATCTCACGGTAGCGACGCGCCAATGGCGCCCCGGCAAATAAATATTCGATGCAGAACAGACTGTGTTTCACCCAGCTTGTTCACGCGCAACATTTTGTCGAGGTGCTCGTCGGCGCCTCAAGGAATCGATTTCTCATAGGACTAAAGCAGCAAAATCGGCGAAAACGCGGAATTCAGTTGATAAACATCCACCTTCCGTCGCAAACCCATTCAACCTGATCAAGCATAAAGGCCTGATAGGCGTGGCCGCCGCTAAAACGGATCAGTATCCTAGGGCGTGTCATCAATCATTACCAGTACCGCGTGGCCGCCTGAAAGCGGGCCAGACAAGGCGCAGGCCGCAGGGAATGTGCTTTCCTTGCCAAGGACTGCAACGCAGTATGGCCCGCTTTCAGGCGACCACCCGGAGGGCCGGGCCTGATAGTGCGCAGGGCTGCGTTGCTCGGAGTTTATTTGGAATACCAAACTACACTCCTCGCGCCTTGCCCTGCGCACTATCAGGCTCCGGCGCGGTACTGGTAATGATTGATGACACGCCCTACCTCTCGCCCGCTGACGCTAAGAACAAGCGGGCAGCCCCAAAGGTTTGAAAACGAATGAATGCTCTTGCCCGCCGCGCCGCTGGCCTGCTGCTCAGCACAGTTTGCCTGCCCCTTTCGGCCCTGGCTGCCGACCCGCAACCCACCCACGAATTCACCCTCGACAACGGTCTGAAGGTGGTCGTGCGTGAAGACCACCGTGCGCCAGTGGTGGTTTCCCAGGTCTGGTACAAGGTCGGCTCCAGCTACGAGACCCCGGGTAATACCGGCCTGTCCCACGCTCTGGAACACATGATGTTCAAGGGCAGCGAGAAAGTCGGCCCCGGCGAAGCCTCGCTGATCCTGCGCGACCTCGGCGCCGAAGAGAACGCATTCACCAGTGACGACTTCACCGCGTACTACCAGGTGCTGGCCCGGGATCGCCTGGGTGTGGCCTTCGAACTGGAAGCCGATCGCATGGCCAGCCTGCGCCTGCCGGCCGACGAGTTCGCCAAGGAAATCGAGGTCATCAAGGAAGAACGTCGCCTGCGTACCGACGACAAGCCGATGTCCAAGGCCTACGAGCGCTTCAAGGCCATGGCCTACCCGGCCAGCGGCTATCACACGCCGACCATCGGCTGGATGGCCGACCTTGAGCGGATGAAAGTCGAAGAGCTGCGCCACTGGTACGAAACCTGGTACGTGCCCAACAACGCCACGCTGGTGGTGGTTGGCGATGTCACCCCGGACGAAGTCAAAACCCTGGCCCAACGCTATTTCGGCCCGATCGCCAAGCGTGATGTACCCGCCGCGAAAAAGCCGCTGGAACTGGCCGAACCAGGCGAGCGCCAGATCACCCTGCACGTGCAGACCCAACTGCCTAGCCTGATGCTGGCCTTCAACGTGCCGAGCATCGCCAC
This sequence comes from Pseudomonas sp. GL-B-12, assembly GCF_019955895.1. Lineage (NCBI taxonomy): Bacteria > Pseudomonadati > Pseudomonadota > Gammaproteobacteria > Pseudomonadales > Pseudomonadaceae > Pseudomonas > Pseudomonas sp. GL-B-12. Next base: position 82,980 of record NZ_JAHBCX010000033.1, on the reverse strand, counting down.
CGCCGAAGACAAGCCTCTGGTCAATGCCCTGCGCCTGATCTCGGCACTGCTCGATGGCGGCTACAGCGGACGCATCCCGACGCAACTGGAGCGCGGAGAAGAACTGGTGTCCGGCGGCTCGTCGAGTTACGACGCCTACACCCGTGGCGACAGCCTCTTCACCCTGTCGGCATCGCCAAACTCGCAGAAACACAAGACCATCGCCCAGGCACAAGCCGGTTTGTGGAAGCTGCTCGACCAGCTGAAAACCACGGCGCCAACCGCTGAAGAACTGGAACGCGTACGTGCACAAGTCATCGCCGGCCTGGTCTTCGAGCGCGACTCGATCACCAGCCAGGCCACGGCCATCGGCCAACTGGAAACCGTCGGCCTGTCATGGAAACTGATGGACACCGAACTGGCCGATCTGGAAAGCGTGACACCGCAAGACATCCAGAAAGCCGCCAAGCTGTATTTCACCCGCGAACGTCTCAGCGTCGCCCATGTACTGCCTCTGGAGACGACTCATGAGTGAGCGTAAACCCTCCCGTCTGGCCCTGATCGGCCTGGTCGCCGTCGCCGTTATCGGTTCCGCCGCGTTCTATTTGTCGCGCTCTGGCGAAACCAATGCCAGCGAAGCCCTGGACAAGGCCAAGGCCAGCCAGAAACTGCAATCACTGACCGAGCTCAACGGCAAGGCACCGGACCACCGCAAGCTGGACGTGCAGACCTGGAACACCACAGAAGGCACCAAGGTGCTGTTTGTCGAAGCCCATGAGTTACCGATGTTCGACATGCGCCTGATCTTCGCCGCCGGCAGCAGCCAGGACGGCGATGCACCGGGCGTGGCGGTGTTGACCAACGCCATGCTCAACGAAGGCGTGGCCGGCAAAGACGTTGGCGCCATTGCCCAGGGCTTCGAAGGCCTGGGCGCCGATTTCGGCAACGGCGCTTATAAGGACATGGCAATCGCTTCGCTGCGCAGCCTCAGTGTCAAGGACAAGCGCGAGCCGGCCCTGAAGCTGTTCGCCGAAGTCATCGGCAAGCCGACTTACCCTGCCGATTCGCTGGCCCGCATCAAGAACCAGATGCTTGCCGGTTTCGAATACCAGAAACAGAACCCCGGCAAACTGGCGAGCCTGGAACTGATGAACCGCTTGTACGGTGATCACCCGTACGCACACGCCAGCGACGGCACGGCGAAAACCGTCCCGGCGATCACCGTGGCCCAACTGCGTGCTTTCCACGAGAAAGCTTACGCCGCCGGTAACGTGGTGATCGCGCTGGTCGGCGACCTGTCCCGTGCAGAAGCCGAAGCGATTGCCGCGCAGGTTTCCAGTGCCCTTCCCAAAGGCCCGGCCTTGCCGAAAATTGCGCAACCGGTCGAGCCCAAGGCCAGCGTCGGCCATATCGAGTTCCCGTCCAAGCAGACCAACCTGATGCTCGCGCAACTGGGCATCGACCGCGACGACCCGGACTACGCAGCGTTGTCCATGGGGAACCAGATTCTCGGTGGCGGCGGCTTCGGCACCCGGTTGATGAGCGAAGTGCGCGAGAAGCGTGGCCTGACTTACGGCGTGTATTCGGGCTTTACCCCGATGCAGGCGCGCGGCCCGTTCATGATCAACCTGCAAACCCGCGCCGAGATGAGCGAAGGCACCCTGAAACTGGTGCAGGATGTACTGGCCGACTACCTTAAAACCGGCCCGACCGAAAAAGAGCTGGACGACGCCAAGCGCGAACTGGCCGGCAGCTTCCCGCTGTCCACCGCGAGCAACGCCGATATCGTCGGCCAGCTTGGCGCCATCGGTTTTTACAACTTGCCGTTGAGTCACCTGGAAGACTTCATGCAACAGTCCCAGGCCTTGACCGTCGAGCAGGTCAAAGCCGCCATGAACAAACACCTGAGCACGGACAAGATGGTCATCGTCAGCGCTGGCCCGACCGTGCCGCAAAAGCCGTTACCGGCCCCTACTGATAAACCTTCCGAGCAGCCGCTCGGGGTTCCGGAGCATTAATGGCCCATTCTAAAAAACCCGCCAAAAACGTCCATAACGGCGTGAATCAACTGCGCATCATTGGCGGTGAATGGCGCAGCCGCAAGCTGAGCTTCCCCGACGCCCCGGGCCTGCGCCCGACGCCGGACCGGGTGCGTGAAACCCTGTTCAACTGGCTCGCACCTTACGTGCCAGGCGCCAAGGTGCTCGACCCGTTCACCGGCAGCGGCGCGCTGTTCCTCGAAGCCCTGTCCCGTGGCGCAGCCATGGGCCAGGCGCTGGATGCCAGCAGTATCGCGGTGTCCAGTCTGAAGGAACACCTGGGCACATTGCGCTGCACCAACGGCCAGGTCCAGACCGCCGACGCCCTGCGCTATCTGGAAACCCAGACCGCAACGGCTTACGACCTGGTGTTCCTCGACCCGCCGTTCAACCAGAATCTGCTGCCCGCCGTTTGCAAGTTGCTCGAAGAGCGCCAATGGCTGGCCGAGGATGCCTGGGTGTACACCGAAAGCGAGTCCGCGCCTTCGACCCTGGGCCTGCCGCAGAACTGGCGCCTGCACCGGGAGCAAAAATCCGGGCGTGTGTATTACTCTTTGTGGCAGCGCTTCGCTGAAAAACCTGCTGAATAAAGCGCACGGGCAGGCCGGCGGCCTGCCCGGCACGATGGCTGTTTCTTAAAACGCAACACATCTGAGGTGGCTTGTTCCTCTGATCCTGGATCATCGTTGACGTGCGAAATGTCTCGCATGGATGCAATGAATGATTAATGGATGAACAAGCCAATGACTGAACGAACTCCACACCCCACCCATGACTTCACCCTCGACAATGGCCTCAGGGTCATCGTGCGCGAGGATCACAGAACCCCTCAGGTCGGACTCACACTGGTTTTTGCCGTAGGAACTGATGACGAGCGCCCCGAAGACTTCGGGGTCACACGTGTATTACAAAATGCACTGATGCCTGACTATGAGGATTTCATCAAAGAAACCGGAGCCACTCATCAAAACTTCGGTGGCCGTGAAAATCTGAGCGACCGTTTACTGATCGCCGCCGAACACCTGGAAAGCGCTCTCAAAATCCAGTCGACCATCATGACGGACGAAATATCGGATGAATGGCTGCGCACCTGTCTGGACGAAGAACTGCTGCGCAACAAGGAAGAGTCCCTGTTCATATCCGCGATCAGCTTCAGTCCGGAAATCGACGCCCTGATAAACACCGGCAACAGTTACTACAGACCAAACGAAGCGATTGCCGCCAATCTTGAACGCCTGACCTTTGAACATATCAGAAACTGGCGTCAGAGCCGGTATTGCCCCGGCAATGCATGCCTGGTGGTTGTCGGCGATGTCGAGGTCGAGGAGGCAAGACAATTGGTCGAGCGTCACTTCGGATCGAAAGACCAGCGCGCCGCCCCCTTCAGGCCCTTGATAAAAGGACCGTCAGAGCCCGGTTACCGCCAGATAACGCAACGTCTGGAAACCGAATACCCGCTGATGCTCGTCATATTCAATACACCGGGGATGGAAAACGCCCCCGATCCGCAATCCGTCAGGGCACTGGAAATACTGGATTCCCTGTTTGAATCCTCTGCACGCCTGAAGTCATTCGGGAATGACAACCGCTCGACAATTATTGCGACAACCTTTCGACTCAGTCGAGCCAGTAACCGATTCATCCTTGCGTTCCACTTCGAGGGTAATCCGCAGAAAGCCGAAGCCGATCTGTGGGCATTGCTGGATGACGTCAAGCGCGTGCCGTTCACTCCCGAGGAAATCGAGCCCGCCATCATGCAGGAAAGCACCACCCGGCAGGCGCTCTATGACACCCCTTTTGGGCTGTCGGGCAGCATCGGTCATCTTGTTGCAACTGCTCAGCCATGGCAGTTGATCGATCTTGAGGTCGCGCAATTACGCAGCGTCACTGCGCAGGATATTCAGTGGGCAGCCAACGAATACTTCACCCGCGAACGCGCAACCGTCGCTCATGTGTTTCCCATCGAGAACAATACCCCCGACGTAACCGGGCCCCCTGCCTGATCATCAGTTCCGGAAAACCGGCCCCGGCGCTCCCACCGCGCAGGGGCCTGCTTTCATCGGTCGCGAATCCACCTGGTTTGTGGCAAGTTAGCAACTTGCGGCGCGCACGACACGCCCCATTAATTCCTCTACATTTCGCGAGCAGCGGTCTGCAATTGAACAACATGCCTCACTACACGCCGCACTCCGATTTCCGATGAAAACCTTTACCCCCGCCTTCGGCCTCGGCAATCCGCACTTGCAAACCTTGTGGGGGCCGCTATGGCGTAAAACCGTGCACATCGGCCGCGAACGCGAACGCCTGTGGCTTGAAGATGGCGACTTTCTCGACCTCGACTGGCATGGCCCGCACAGCGCCGACGCACCGCTGGTGCTGGTGTTGCACGGGCTCACCGGCTCCTCGAATTCGCCTTATGTCGCCGGCATGCAAAAAGCCTTGGGCGACCGAGGCTGGGCCAGCGTCGCGCTGAACTGGCGCGGCTGTTCGGGCGAACCCAACCTGTTGCCGCGCAGCTACCATTCCGGCGCCAGCGAAGACCTGGCCGAAACCATCAGGCACTTGCGGGCCAAACGGCCTCTCGCTCCGCTGTATGCTGTCGGCTACTCATTGGGCGGCAACATCCTGCTCAAGCATTTGGGCGAGACCGGCAGCGACAGCGGCGTGACAGGTGCCGTGGCGGTGTCGGTGCCGTTCCGCCTGGACCAGTGCGCCGACCGCATCGACCAGGGTTTCTCAAAGGTCTATCAGGCACATTTCATGCGCGAGATGCTCGCCTACATCAAGAACAAGCAGCGGCAGTTCCAGCATGACGGACGCGAGGATGGCCTGGCCGCATTGGCCGCGCTTGGCTCGCTGGAAAAAATGCGCACGTTCTGGGACTTCGATGGCCGGGTTACCGCACCGCTGAACGGCTTTGTCGATGCCGAGGATTACTATCGTCGCGCCTCAAGCCGCTATTTCCTTGGCGAAATTCGTACGCCGACCTTGATGATTCAGGCCGCCGACGACCCCTTCGTGTTTCCCCACAGCCTGCCGCACGTCGATGAGTTGTCCGCTTGCACGCAATTCGAACTGCAAGCCAAGGGCGGGCATGTCGGCTTTGTCGACGGCACGCTCAGACAACCTGGTTACTACCTGGAACGGCGCATCCCCGAGTGGCTGGCCGCCACAGGGCGCACTTGAATCATGGACGCTGACCAAGGCGAGTCAATCCACTTCTGGCAAACCCCGCCGCTGGCCGGGGTCGAGTTGTTGTCCGCCCGCTACATCGATCATCGTTTCGCCCCCCACGTGCATGACGGCTATGTGATCGGCATGATCATGGCCGGCGCCCAGCGTTATCGTTATCGCGGTGCCGAACACCTGGCGGGCAGCGGCACGCTGGTACTGATCAATCCCGATGAATTGCACACCGGCCACAAAGGCACCGAGGATGGCTGGCTTTACCGGGCGTTTTATCCGGACAGCGGGCAGATAACCTCGCTGCTGGCCGAACTCGAATTGCCGACCCACCACTTGCCGGCCTTCGGTGCCACGCTGTATCGCGATCAGGATCTGGTGAACGGCTTCTGCCAACTCCACCGCCTGCTGGAAAGCCCCACCACCGCATTGCAGCAACAAACGCTCTGGCGCGAACTGGTGCTGTCGCTGTTGCAGCGTCATGCGGCGGTGCCCGATGCCGGTAAACCTGGCAAGGAGCATCGAGCCGTGAGCCTGGCCAAGGAATTGCTGCACGCGCAACTGACAGCACCGCCCTCACTGGAGGCGCTGGCAGCGGCGGTCAACCTCTCGCCATTCCATTTCGCCCGAGTGTTCCGCCGGGCCACCGGCATGCCGCCGCACACCTGGCTGATGCAACAGCGCATCGCCCGGGCTCGGGCGTTGCTGCAAAGTGGTTGTCTGCCGCTGGAAGTCGCGATGCAACTGGGGTTTGCCGACCAGAGCCATCTGAGCCGGCAGTTCAAGCAAGTGTATGGGGTTGGACCGGGGGCGTATCGCACAGCCCGGCAGTTACCCGGATCTTGATGAAGACGAAAAACCATTGTGGGAGCGGGCTTGCTCGCGAAAGCGGTGGTTCAGTCAACATCTTCTTTGACTGTCACACCGCTTTCGCGAGCAAGCCCGCTCCCACAGGGTTTACGGTGATTATTCGCCGGTGGCAATGCCTCGCGCAGGCTCGTTGATCCACTCGCTCCACGACCCGGCATACAACGAACCCAACGGATAACCGGCCAGACACAACGCAAACAGGTTGTGGCACGCCGTCACGCCGGAACCGCAGTACGCCACCAGATCATTCGGCGAACGAGCGCCCAGTTTCGCGGCGAAGCGCTGCTTGAGCTGATCGGCCGGCAGGAAGCGCCCGTCACTGCCCAGGTTGTCGGTAAACGCCGCACACTGGGCGCCAGGAATGTGCCCGGCAATCGGATCGATCGGCTCCACTTCACCCTTGAAACGCGGCAATGCACGGGCATCGAGCAGGGTCAGTTCCGGCCGCGCAAGGCGCTTTTGCAGATGCTCGGCATCGATCAGCAACGCCGAGTCAGGACTGCCGGTGAAGGAACCACGGGTAATCGCCGGCGCATCCAGGCTCAACGGCAAACCGGCCGCGTGCCAGGCCTTGAGGCCGCCATCGAGGATGAATACACCGTCGCGCTTGCCCAACCATGCCAGCAACCACCAGGCCCGCGCCGCATAGGCACCCGGACCGTCGTCATACAGAACCACCTCACTATCTGCGTTGATGCCCCAGGCTTGCAGGCGCTCGATCAGTTGCGCCGGCTCGGGTAACGGATGACGCCCGGTCACCCCCCTGACCACGGCGCCACTCAGATCACGCTCGAGGTCGGCGTAGCTCGAACCGGCGATGTGCCCTTCGGCATAGCTGCGCTGACCGTAATCCGGGTCTTCGAGGGCAAAACGACAATCCAGAATCACCAGCCCCGGCTGGTCCTTTTTCAGGTCCAGTGCTTGCGGGCTGATCAGTTGCGCAATGGGCATAGCGGGCTCCTGTGATTAAGTCGACCTTGATCCTACTGTACTTCTTCCAGTGCCTGGGCCAGGGGCACGTAAAACTCTTCGAACAACGCATTGACCGCATCGCGGGCCTGATCCGTGACAAACCCGGCTTCCAGCACCAGCACCTGATACACCCCGCGTTTAATGGCTTGCTCGCTGAGGTGGCTGGAGTTCTCTCGCGTGGTGCACAGGAAACGTACCCAGGACGTGAGGATGATCCAGGCATTGAGCGTCAGGGATTCGATCTGCACCTTGTCCATCTTCAGGATACCGGCGGCGACGAAACCTTCGTAGATCGCCGAACCCTGGATCAGGCAGCGCTGGGAAAAGCGTCGATAGCGGTCGGCAAGGTCCGGGTCGCTGTCGAGCAAATGCTCGAGATCGCGATGCAGAAACCGGTAGCGCCACATCGCCGACAGCAGCTCCTTGAGGTAGAAGCGTTTGTCTTCCACCGTGGCGGCACGGCCCTGGGGCGGGCGCAGGAAGCTGTCCACCAGGCTTTCGTACTCGCTGAACAGCACGGCGATGATCGCCTGCTTGTTCGGGAAGTGGTAGTACAGGTTGCCCGGGGAAATTTCCATGTGGGCAGCAATGTGGTTGGTACTGATGCTGCGCTCGCCCTGCTGGTTGAACAGCTCCAGGCTGTTCTGCACGATGCGCTCGCTGGTTTTGATCCGTGGGGCCATGGCTTGAGCTTTAATTCAGAGTGCGTTGACGGGCATCTTAGATCTATCCGCGAGCGGATAAAACAAAGCTGTTCCAGGATGTCATTTGACTTTCTAGAGCATAGACTCTAAAAAGTGCTTCATTACAATAAATCCGGAGCCGACCATGACTGCTGAAATTTCCTACCTGCAGAACCTACAGCAGCCGCTGGAAGAGCTTCAGGCCCTGTTCGACGCTCAGCGTGCCGCGTACGCCGCCAACCCGATGCCACCGGCCGCGCAGCGCCAGCAATGGCTCAAGGCGCTAAAGGATTTGTTGAACAATGAACGCCAGGCCCTGATCGATGCGATCAGCCAGGACTTCAGCCATCGCAGCGCCGATGAAACCCTGCTCGCCGAACTGATGCCCAGCCTGCACGGCATCCATTACGCCAGCAAACACCTCAAGGGCTGGATGCGAGCCTCACGACGCAAGGTGGGCGCAGCCTTCCAGCCAGCCTCGGCCAAAGTGGTTTACCAACCGCTGGGCGTGGTCGGAGTCATCGTGCCGTGGAACTACCCGCTGTACCTGGCCATCGGCCCGTTGGTCGGCGCGCTGTCGGCGGGCAATCGGGTGATGCTCAAGCTCAGTGAGTCGACCCCTGCGACCGGCCTGCTGATGAAGCAACTGCTCGCGCGAATCTTCCCCGAAGACCTGGTTTGCGTGGTCCTGGGCGAGGCGGATATGGGCGTGGCGTTTTCACGCCTGCCGTTCGATCACCTGCTGTTTACCGGCGCCACCAGCATCGGCAAACACGTCATGCGCGCCGCCGCGGAAAACCTGACCCCGGTGACCCTGGAACTGGGCGGCAAGTCCCCGGCCATCGTTTCCCGGGATGTACCACTCAAGGACGCCGCCGAGCGCATCGCCTTCGGCAAGACCCTGAATGCCGGCCAGACCTGCGTGGCCCCGGACTATGTGCTGGTGCCGGAGGATCGTGTCGGAAGTTTCGTCGAAGCCTATCGCTCCGCCGTCCGCGGGTTTTATCCGACGCTGGCCGACAACCCGGACTACACCGCGATCATCAATGAGCGACAACTGGCGCGTCTCAACGGTTACGTCAGCGACGCCACCAGCAAGGGCGCGCTGCTGATGCCGCTGTTCGAACAGGGCCAGGGCCGCCGCATGAGCCACAGCCTGCTGCTCAATGTCACGGACGAGATGACGGTGATGCAGGACGAAATCTTCGGGCCGCTGCTGCCGATCGTGCCGTACAAGGATCTGGACCAGGCATTTGCCTACATCAACCAGCGTCCTCGCCCACTGGCGTTGTATTACTTCGGCTACGACAAGCGCGAACAACAACGCGTGCTGCACGAAACCCATTCCGGTGGTGTGTGCCTGAACGACACCCTGCTGCACGTCGCCCAGGACGACATGCCGTTTGGCGGCATTGGTGCCTCGGGCATGGGCCACTACCACGGCCATGAAGGGTTCCTGACCTTCAGCAAGGCCAAGGGCGTGTTGATCAAACAACGGTTCAACGCCGCGAAGTTGATCTACCCGCCGTACGGCAAGTCGATTCAGAAGCTGATCCAGAAGCTGTTCATCCGCTAACGATCATCACCGTCGAGTAATAACAATAATGAACCCCAGCCTGTCCGATACACCCGCGCTGTCACGGCGCGGGTTGCTTAAGTTCAGCCTCGGCGCCACAGCTTTCCTCGCCACCGCCGGGCTCGGAGCCAGCCTCAGCGGTTGCTCGTCGAGCGTCCCGGCCAATGGTTTCGTCACGTTACGCAGCGGCGACCTGCTGTTTTTGCGGGCGTTGATCCCGGTCATGCTCGACGGTGCCGTGCCCCCCGAACGGATGCCCGAGGCTGTCGAGGGCACACTGAAAAGCCTGGATTACAACCTAGCCCACCTGTCGCCGGAAATGCTCAAGCTGACCCAACAACTGTTCGATGTGTTGGGCATGGCCGTGACCCGCGGACCGCTGACCGGGATCTGGGGCAACTGGGAAAACGCCAGCGCCAACGACATCCGAGCCTTTCTCGATCGCTGGGAAAACAGCTCGTTGAGCCTATTGCGCATGGGCCACAGTTCCTTGCTGCAACTGGTGATGATGGCCTGGTACGGCCGCAAGGAATCGTGGGCGCATTGCGGGTATCCCGGGCCACCAACGGTCTGAGACCGTGGCGACCAAATCGCGAGCAGGCTCGCTCCCACAGGAGATTGCATAACCCTTGTGGGAGCGAGCCTGCTCGCGAAGGCGATCTTGTTAACACCACCAAACATAATAAAAAAGAGAACCCGAAGATGCCCGTACCCGATCCGTTCCGCGAAGGCATGGCCCGAGGCTGGAAAACCTACAACGGCTCGCAACTGACCCAGGACCTGACACTCGAAGCGGACGTGGCGATCATCGGCAGCGGCGCCGGCGGCGGCACCACCGCCGAAATCCTCAGCGCGGCCGGCTACAAGGTGCTGCTGATCGAGGAAGGCCCGCTCAAGACCAGCAATGACTTCAAGCTGCTCGAAGACCAGGCCTACGCCAGCCTTTATCAGGAAGGCATCGGCCGCATGAGCAAGGACGGCGCGATCACCATCCTCCAGGGCCGGGCGGTGGGTGGCACCACGCTGATCAACTGGACTTCCAGTTTCCGCACCCCGGAGCCGACCCTGGAACACTGGGCCAAAGAGCACAGCGTCAAGGGCCACAGCCCGGCGGAAATGGCGCCGTGGTTCGAGAAAATGGAGCAGCGCCTGGGTGTCGCGCCGTGGATGGTGCCACCCAACGCCAACAATGATGTGATCCGCAAGGGCTGCGAAGCACTGAATTACTCATGGCACGTCATCCCGCGCAACGTTCGCGGCTGCTGGAACCTCGGATACTGCGGCATGGGCTGCCCGACCAACGCCAAGCAATCGATGATGGTCACCACCATTCCAGCGACCCTGGAAAAAGGCGGCGAGCTGCTTTACCTGGCCCGCGCCGAAAAACTCACGATCAACGGCGACAAGGTCACCGGCCTGCAATGTTCGGCGATGGATGAACGCTGCGTCGCACCGACCGGGCGCACCATCACGGTCAAGGCGCGGCATTTCGTGCTGGCCGGTGGCGGCATCAACAGCCCGGCCTTGCTGATGCGCTCCGAGGCACCTGACCCGCACAAGCGCCTGGGCAAACGTACGTTCCTGCACCCGGTAAACATGTCCGCCGCGTTGTTCGACGAAGTGGTCAACCCCTTCTACGGCGCGCCGCAGTCGATATATTCCGACCATTTCCAATGGCAGGACGGCACCACGGGCAAGATGTCCTACAAACTGGAAGTCCCGCCCCTGCACCCGGCGCTGGCCACCACATTGCTCGGTGGTTTCGGTCAGGAAAACTCGCAGCACATGGCCAATCTGGCCCATACCCACGCCATGCTGGCGTTGCTGCGGGATGGTTTTCACCCGGACAGCCCCGGTGGCAGCGTCGAATTGCGCAGCGATGACACGCCGGTGCTGGATTACCAGCTATCGCCCTACGCCTGGGATGGATTGCGCCGGGCATTCCATACCATGGCCGAGATCCAGTTTGCCGGTGGCGCCAAGGCCGTGATGCCGATGCACGCTGACGCCCGCTACGTGAAGACCCTCGCCGAAACGCGCACGCTGATCGACGGCCTGAGCCTGGAGTTGTATCGCACACGCCTGGGCAGTGCCCATGTGATGGGCGGTTGCGCCATGGGTGAAGACCCGACAATCGCGGTGGCCGACAGCCTCGGCCGGCATCATCAACTGGGCAATCTGTCGATTCACGACGGCTCGCTGTTCCCCACCAGCATTGGTGCCAATCCGCAGTTGTCGGTCTACGGACTGACGGCGCAACTGGCGACATCCCTGGCCGAACGTTTAAAAAACCCATGAAAATAACGATAATTCCCATCGTCTATAGTGCTTTCTTACCCAACAGGCGACTTGGCCGACCGGGAAGGCTGCGATACCATCCGACTCCCCAACGGATTCCCGCCAGGACGACGCGATGAACCGAGTGTTGTACCCAGGTACCTTCGACCCTATTACCAAGGGCCATGGCGATCTGGTCGAACGCGCCTCGCGCCTGTTCGATCACGTGATCATCGCCGTCGCCGCGAGCCCGAAGAAAAACCCGTTGTTTCCTATGGAACAACGGGTAGAACTGGCGCGCGAGGTCACTAAACATCTGCCGAACGTTGAAGTCGTCGGCTTCTCGACGCTGCTGGCGCACTTCGCCAAAGAGCAGAATGCCAACGTGTTCCTGCGTGGTTTGCGCGCGGTGTCGGACTTCGAATACGAATTCCAGCTGGCCAACATGAACCGCCAGCTGGCGCCGGACGTGGAAAGCCTGTTCCTTACCCCGTCCGAGCGCTACTCGTTCATTTCCTCGACGCTGGTCCGTGAAATCGCAGCCCTGGGCGGCGATATCACCAAGTTCGTGCACCCTGTGGTGGCGGACGCACTGACCGAACGCTTCAAGAAGTAGGAGCTGCCACAGGCTGCGATCTTTTCAGCTTTCGCAGCCTGCACCTCTCTGCACTTGATCGCGCCCGCGTGCACTGCGGGCGCCAATGCGGCACAATTGTACGCATTGGTTTATTGCGCCCGGGCTTGCCGCCCCGGCTGGAGTTAGCATGTCCCTGATCATCACCGACGATTGCATCAACTGCGACGTCTGCGAACCCGAGTGCCCGAACGCCGCCATCTCCCAAGGCGAAGAGATCTACGTGATCGACCCGAACCTGTGCACCCAATGTGTCGGTCACTACGACGAACCGCAGTGCCAGCAGGTCTGCCCGGTGGATTGCATTCCACTGGACGAAGCTCATCCGGAGACTGAAGAGCAGTTGATGGAGAAGTACCGGAAAATTACCGGGAAGGCTTAAGCCATTCGGCGACTTTTAGGATGCCTTCGCGAGCAGGCTCGCTCCCACACTGAATTTGCGCCACCCACAAATCCCTTGTGGGAGCGAGCCTGCTCGCGAAGGCGTCATCAGCCTCACTGAAAATCTAACTGACTTTCAGCTCTGACAACGCGGGCAAAAAACGCTGGCGCGCTGCCCGAGCTTCACTTCCCGCAGGCCCGTGCCACAGACCTTGCAGTGTTCACCGCCACGGCCGTACACGAACAACTCCTGCTGGAAATAACCAGGCTGACCGTCACCACCGATAAAGTCCCGCAACGTGGTACCGCCGCGCTCGATAGCGGCTGCCAGGATGCGCTTGATCTCGATGGCCAGCTTCAAGTAACGCGCACGGGAAATGCTCTTGGCTTCGCGGCGCGGGTCGATCCCGGCGGCGAACAACGCTTCGGTCGCGTAGATATTGCCCACGCCCACCACCACCGCGTTATCCATGATGAACGGCTTGACCGCCATCGAACGTCCACGGGACTGCTGGAACAGGCGTTCACCGTCGAACAGGTCGGTCAGCGGCTCAGGCCCCAGGCGTATCAGCAATTCGTGATTGAGCGGATCGAGGCTCCAGAGCATTGCGCCAAAGCGCCGCGGGTCGGTGTAGCGCAGGGCCAGGCCCGACTCCAGTTCGATGTCCACATGCTCATGCTTGGCCGCCGGCAGCCCGGCCTCCACAAGACGCAAATTGCCTGACATGCCCAAATGGCTGATCAAGGTGCCGACTTCGGCATTGATCAGCAGGTACTTGGCACGCCGCTCCACCAGCACGATTCGCTGCCCGGACAACCGCACATCGAGGTCCTCTGGAATTGGCCAGCGCAAGCGACGCTCACGCACGATCACCCGGCTGACCCGCTGGCCTTCCAGGTACGGCGCGATACCGCGACGGGTGGTTTCGACTTCTGGCAATTCAGGCATGGTGCTCTCGGCTCAGGCGCATGGCCTGAAAGGTTCCGACACTCAGCGATGAGTGCCGAGGTCGCGGATCGTCTGCTTGAGGGTCTCGAAGTCGTAGTCCGAGAGGCCGACATAATCGAGCACCAGCGGTGCGATGCTGTTCCACTCGTGATCTTCGGTCTGATTGCCCAGCACCCGGTACGATGCGCAAATGTGTTCGGCCATTTTCAGGATCGCCAACAGGTTCTTCAACGAACTGTTGCGCGAAGATTCATCGCTGAATATCGCCAAGGCATTGTGGTGATTGGCGATCGCAGCGCCCACGTGTTCCGGCAGACGCCAAGACTTGGCCGTGTAATACCCGACCACCGAGTGATTGGTATTGAACACCTGATTCTCCGTATCCACCACCCGGCATTCGGCACTGGCGTTGGCATAGGCCTGCTCCAGAACGCCCATGTAGTCGGGGAAACGCTGGAGCATCAAGGGCACGCCGCAGTCGTGGAACAGGCCCAGGGCATACGCTTCATCGCCATTTTCAATACCGATGCGCTTGGCCAGGGTCAGGCAGGTCATGGCCACGTCCTGAGCGGTGTCCCAGAATCGGTTCAGGGTGACAATGGTGTCGTCATTCATCTCGCCCTTGATCGACTGTGCATTGATCAGGTTGATGATCGAGCGGCTGCCCAGCAGATTCACCGCGCGCTGGATCGAAGCAATCTTGTTGCTCAGCCCGTAATACGGCGAATTGACGATCTTCAGCAGGGAACCGGAAAGCCCCGGATCCTGGGAGATCAGCTTGGCAATGACTTCCAGATCCGGGTCGGGCATGTACTGCTCCATCTGCAAATCCACCATGATTTGCGGCTGGGCCGGTACGCTGATGCCCTGCAGGGCTTGCTGGATCTGTTCGGAAGTCAGCTCTTGGGACATTTGTGCACACTCTGGGTCAGACGGTGATTCTAACCTTTATGAAGTTGGATCCGACATACCAAATCGCAAGGCAAGTCTTTGTGGCGAGGGGGCTTGCCCCCGTTCGGTCGCGAAGCGGCCGCCAAGCAGGCGAATGGGATGTGTCTGACATACCGTAGTTGCAGATTTCAGGGCCGCTTCGCGACCCAACGGGGGCAAGCCCCCTCGCCACATGTCCATTCGCAGGCCTACCCGGGATCTCAACACGCTATACTCCCGCTCTTTTTTCCGGAGCGACGACATGTCCCTGCCTAGCCTGCGCCTCAAAGCCAACGCCGACCGTCGTCTGCGCAACGGTCACTTGTGGGTCTACAGCAACGAAATCGATGTAGCCGCTACACCTTTGCACGGTTTCAAGGCCGGCGACCAGGCGATCCTCGAAGCCGCCGGCGGCAAGCCGCTGGGCATCGTTGCCATGAGCCCGAACAACCTGATCTGCGCCCGTGTGCTGTCGCGCGACATCAAGTTGCCGCTGGACAAGTCGCTGCTGGTACACCGCCTGAACGTGGCCCTGTCCCTGCGCGATCGCCTGTTCGACAAGCCGTTCTATCGCCTGGTCTACGGCGACTCCGACCTGCTGCCAGGCTTGGTGGTAGACCGTTTCGGCGACATCCTGGTGGTGCAGATCGCTTCGGCTACCATGGAAGCCCATAAAGACGACGTGATTGCAGCGCTGACCCAAGTGCTCAAGCCAAGCGGCATTCTGTTCAAGAACGACTCCGCTGCCCGTGACGCCGAAGGCCTCACCCGCTACGTCGAAACCGTATTCGGCCTGGTGCCAGAGTGGGTTGCCCTCGAAGAGAATGGCGTGAAATTCGAAGCGCCTGTCATCCAGGGTCAAAAGACCGGCTGGTTCTACGACCACCGCATGAACCGCGCACGCCTGGCGCCGTACGCCAAAGGCAAACGCGTGCTCGACCTCTACAGCTACATCGGCGGCTGGGGCGTGCAGGCTGCCGCGTTCGGCGCCAGTGAAGTGTTCTGCGTCGATGCGTCGGCCTTCGCCCTCGATGGCGTAGAGCGCAACGCCGCACTGAACGGCTTCGCCGAGAAAATGACCTGCATCGAAGGCGACGTGTTCGAAGCCCTCAAAGAGCTGAAAGCCAGCGAAGAACGCTTCGACGTAATCGTGGCCGACCCGCCGGCGTTCATCAAACGCAAGAAAGACATGAAGAACGGCGAAGGCGCCTACCGCCGCCTGAACGAGCAAGCCATGCGCCTGCTCACCAAGGACGGCATCCTGGTCAGCGCCTCCTGCTCGATGCACCTGCCGGAAGACGACCTGCAGAACATCCTGCTGACCAGCGCCCGCCACTTGGACCGCAATATCCAGATCTTGGAACGTGGCGGTCAGGGTCCGGATCATCCGGTGCATCCGGCGATTGCCGAGACACGGTATATCAAGAGCATTACTTGCCGGTTGTTGCCTAACAGCTAAAACCGCAAACCACTGTAGGAGCGAGCTCGCTCGCGATGGTCGTCAACGATAACGCGGGGAACCTGATACCCCGCGGCGTCTCTGAATTCATCGCGAGCAGGCTCGCTCCTACAGGTGCAGGACACATCCTGATCCACTGCCGAAGCGACAACCTCCCACCCCACGCCTACCGTTTTCTCTTCCCCATCACCGAAGAGGACAACGGAATGTCCAACACGCCAAAAGCCCATCGATTACGCACAGGTCGGCACTCGCAATCCGGTCGCATCTATCACCTGACCGCTGTCACCCATGAACGACAACCATTCTTCCAGGATTGGCGCACCGGCCGCTTTTTGGTGCACGAGTTCAGAAGGGCTCAGGAAGCCGGCAATGCCACGTCTATAGCCTGGGTAGTCATGCCGGATCACTTCCACTGGCTGATTGAATTGCACAACGGTGACTTACCGAAACTAGTGCAAGCCACCAAATCTCGCTGCACACGCCTCATCAATCAGAAACGAGATCTAAATGCTCCTGTATGGCAAAAGGGCTACTTCGACCGAGCCCTGCGTCGCGAGGAAGATCTGAAAGCCATCGCCCGATACATCATCGCCAACCCCCTACGCGCAGGCCTCGTCGACCATATCGGCGATTACCCGCTCTGGGACGCTATCTGGCTCTAATACACACCTACCCCTGTAGGAGCGAGCATGCTCGCGATGGTCGTCAACGATAACGCTGGCATCCTGACACCCCGCGGCGCTCTCAGGTTCATCGCGAGCAGGCTCGCTCCTACAAGGATTGCGTCTTTCCACACGTCTCGTGAATGCTTGCGGCCATTCCCTCCAGCCGCCAGCCGTGTAGAATCGCGAACATTCATCGCCAGTCATCCCCGGCGGGTTTATGAGCTCAAGCTGAAGCGCGCGGCGATCCCGCAAAGTTATCGGCAACTTCCGGACACGCGGCCATTTCTGAGTGTTCCAGACGTCAATAGAAGCTCACTTCCCTTTTGATACCTGATTAGCCGCCCGGAGTGCTTCATGCCTGATTACCGCTCGAAAACATCCACCCACGGCCGCAACATGGCCGGTGCCCGCGCACTGTGGCGCGCCACGGGGATGAAAGATGACGACTTCAAGAAGCCGATCATCGCCATTGCCAACTCGTTCACCCAGTTCGTACCGGGCCACGTGCACCTCAAGGACCTGGGCCAACTGGTCGCCCGCGAGATTGAACGCGCTGGCGGCGTGGCGAAGGAATTCAACACCATCGCTGTCGATGACGGCATCGCCATGGGCCACGACGGCATGCTCTATTCGCTGCCGAGCCGCGAGATCATCGCCGACTCCGTCGAGTACATGGTCAACGCCCACTGCGCCGATGCGATCGTCTGCATTTCCAACTGCGACAAGATCACCCCTGGCATGCTGATGGCGTCCCTGCGCCTGAACATCCCGGTGATCTTCATCTCCGGCGGCCCGATGGAAGCCGGCAAGACCAAACTCGCCTCCCACGGCCTCGACCTGGTCGACGCCATGGTGATCGCCGCCGACTCCAGCGCTTCTGACGAGAAAGTCGCCGAGTACGAGCGTAGCGCCTGCCCGACCTGCGGCTCGTGCTCCGGCATGTTCACCGCCAACTCGATGAACTGCCTGGTCGAAGCACTGGGTCTGGCATTGCCGGGCAACGGTTCGACCCTGGCCACCCACAGCGACCGCGAGCAGCTGTTCCTGCAGGCCGGCCGCACCATCGTCGAGCTGTGCAAGCGTTACTACGGCGAGAACGACGAGTCGGTATTGCCGCGCAACATCGCCAACTTCCAGGCGTTCGAAAACGCCATGACCCTGGACATCGCCATGGGCGGGTCCACCAACACCATCCTGCACTTGCTGGCCGCTGCCCAGGAAGCCGATATCGATTTCGACCTGCGCGACATCGACCGTCTGTCCCGTCACGTGCCGCAACTGTGCAAGGTCGCGCCGAACATCCAGAAGTACCACATGGAAGACGTGCACCGCGCTGGCGGCATCTTCAGCATCCTCGGTTCGCTGGCCCGTGGTGGCTTGCTGCACACCCAGCTGCCGACCGTGCACAGCCGCAGCATGGAAGAAGCCATCGCCAAGTGGGACATCACCCAGACCACCGACGAAGCCGTGCACCACTTCTTCAAGGCCGGTCCTGCGGGCATCCCGACGCAAACCGCGTTCAGCCAGTCGACCCGTTGGGAAACCCTGGACGACGACCGTGAAAACGGCTGCATCCGCAGTGTCGAGCACGCTTACTCGCAAGAAGGCGGCCTGGCCGTGCTCTACGGCAACATCGCGCTCGATGGTTGCGTGGTGAAAACCGCCGGCGTCGACGAGTCGATCCACGTGTTCGAAGGCAACGCCAAGATCTTCGAAAGCCAGGACAGCGCCGTGCGCGGCATCCTTGCTGACGAAGTGAAAGAAGGCGACATCGTCATCATTCGCTACGAAGGCCCGAAAGGCGGCCCGGGCATGCAGGAAATGCTCTACCCGACTTCGTACCTGAAATCCAAAGGCCTGGGCAAAGCCTGCGCCCTGCTCACCGACGGCCGTTTCTCCGGCGGTACCTCGGGCCTTTCCATCGGCCACGCTTCACCTGAAGCAGCTGCCGGCGGCGCGATCGGCCTGGTACAGGACGGCGACAAGGTGCTGATCGACATTCCGAACCGCTCGATCAACCTGTTGGTCAGCGATGAAGAACTGGCTGCACGCCGGGTCGAGCAGGACAAGAAAGGCTGGAAACCGGTGGAAGTGCGTCCACGTAAAGTGACCACCGCACTGAAAGCCTACGCCCTGCTGGCCACCAGTGCCGACAAGGGTGCTGTGCGTAACAAGGCGATGCTTGATGGGCTGTAAGGCTTAATCGTCGAACATGAAAATGCCCCGCCAAGTGCGGGGCATTTTTTTTGGCTCAATTATCAGCCGATTACATCCCTCCTTGTGACCTCTAACTTGCCAACGCAAAATTCCATATTCCAAAGAGGCAAGTCTCAAGGTTGAGCCAAAAGCAAAAAATCGTCATTTTCCGGAGCAGGAAATCCGCGCAACTTGCCACATATAGTGGAGTGCCAGCAGTGTTGGCCCCAGAATTGCCCAGCTAATCCATATTTCGTGGTCGGGGTATGTGAACAAAATCAGCAGCAGAGGAGACATAGCTAGCAATCCCATCATTAACATTGCTGTTATAGCCAGCCTACGTCGTGACTCGGTAGTAGTGGGTCTGTTTAACGCCGCCAAAACAAGTCCGCAGGTTCCTAACCATGCGAGCGTGCTGAGCAACATGTAAAAAACTTCACCAGACCCCATAAAAAACAGGCTGAGCAGGGCCAATCCAAAGGCAGGCAGAACACCTCCAACTACATACATAGCTGACCGAAGAATGCGTATCACCATGTATATCTACTCCCTTAAAATATTTCTTGAGCTGAATAAACTCTCGGACTGATTGATGACTCATAACGCAAACCCACATCACCCAGGCCTTCGATGCGTGAAGTCAAGGATTTACCCACGGCTTGGCAACTTGTAGCTTGATAAGATAACGCTCATCTGTAGGACGCTTGTCGTCTCTAAAGCGATTGACCACCAGCATCACTTGATACTGATTACCCGCTTGCCAAGTAGACGTGCCACCTTTGTTCACGTCTCGCAATCGAGCCCGCCATTCGGGAGTGTCAGCAAATGGTGGATCGTCGATGACCCGAATGGGTATCCAGCCACCGTGGCGCCACTGCTTCTGCAGGTTAAGAACTATTTCAAGCGTCTCATCGAGTAATAGCGGCTCGATTTGAGGGGACATACGGACACTTCTGACTAACTCATCACTATCAAAACTAACCGTGAAAAAACGAGCTAGTGGTGTCACGAATCCGAACTGAGGATCCAGGAAACGAAGACGAGCATCCGATCTCGGTAATCTCCCCCAAAAATGCCCAGGAATGGCCGGACCAATGGCCGCGCTTGAGCGCTGACGCATGACTTCCCAAGGCTCGCCAATCGCCAGGGCAATCTCCGGCTCATCCGATAGTGCTCGGACCGCTGCCACTATCAACAGAGTCGCCACTGCGAGTGACAATATCCTGCGTCGCCAATCTATACGTTGCAGCAGACTCATCGCACGCCCCGACCTGCGGCAATGTCGAGAATCGCCTGCTCAATCAGGTGGCGATCAGAGCGCCGCAGCAGCTCATCAAACTGTGTCGCGGCTTTGAGCACAAAGGGCATGCGCTGATGGATATCGGCTAGGTTGGCAAAGTAATCGCTGCTGAAGCCAACGGTGCGTCCGTCTTCGCTGGGAAGGCACTGGCTAGCCAGGGTCAGCTCGACGGCTGCAGCAGCGCCGGAGGGGAAGTTCGTGACATAGGCGAAATGATTGCCACGTAGCAGAAGTACCAGTTGTACGTCGCTGTACATTGCTGATTGCAGAATGTTCTGTTGTTCGTGCCAAGCCAGATGCGCAACGCTTTCGGCAATGTTGCCAGCCTCAATGGCCGCGAAGGCTTGAAGTATTTCCTCATGGTAAGTGCCAAACTCCAGTTTTTCCTGCTCGATCGGCCACAACACAGGTTGTTGTACATGCCCAAATATGTTTTTTCGTGAAGCGAGGCATGTCTTGAGCGCCGACAACCCACGCTCCTTGTAAAAAGCATGCAGCGGAAATACATCCAGAAACAGCGTGGTATTGCCCAGCGCCAGCATGTCGTGCACGTACTGGAGTTGCCTCTGCACGTACGACAATGATTCACCTTCGAACCTGGGACCGCTGGGCAGCGGGTTATTGCGGCTGGCTTGTTCGTATTCCTGTTGCGCTTGTTCACGACGTTGTGAGCTTTGCTGCCGTTCACGCTCGCTTCGCTTGTCGAACAACCCGGAGAATCCTCTGCGGATCGCATCCCTCCAGCGTAATTGCGCTTCATGTTCGCCCTGGATCTTTTCGATCGAATCAGCCGCATGCAACAACCCACAACCCACCTGCTTGGAGGCGAACGCCGCTAGGCCCGCCCATTGGAAGCGCTGATCCTCCAGCCACAATCGGGCGTATGCCGCGTTGATCGCGCGATTACGCGCCTTTGGGTCGGCGATCAGGATGCCGCCCGGCGCCACGATGGCTTCGGCTCTTTGCTGATAGCTGCGCCAAAGGTTCTGGCAGACCTGTCCCGACTGCTCGCTATAGCTCGTTACAGGACGGCTCGTCGGCGGGGTGAAGCTGGAGGGGCGTGGCTCGGCTGTCGGTTGTCGTGCTTCGGCCGGCGTAGCGGGTTGCGCGGTGGCTCGGGCAGACGGCGCAACATTGCCGGTTTCTATCCGCTGGCTCCTGAAAGTCTGGTTGGCAATCAGCTTGGGCGGCGGGTCGCACTTGCACTTGCACAGGTCGTCGTGCAGGGCGGGCTTGCGTCCTTCCCACTCCTCCGACAGACGTGGACCGACGCAGATAATGGTCCCGGTGCTGTCGCATTCCGGGCATTTGACTTCATCGCCTTCGCGGGCCATGGCCTGGCCATTGATACTGCCGCGATGCCAGCCGCTGACGACGGTTCCCTTGACGGTGGTTTTGGCCCCGACGGTGATGTAGTAGCGCCTCATGCGAAATATGTCCTTGTCAGATCGAAAGGACGCACGCTAGAAGAGGCGAAGTGGAGGATAAATCAGACGTTTCCTTGATTGATGTAAGTCAATTCTGAAATGAGACTGGATATGGACATCTGTGTACTCGCGATAACCGTCGAATATGAAAATACCCCGCCAAGTGCGGGGCATTTTTTGTCCGCGCTATTCCTGCGGGTCGAGGTTATCCAACGCCTGATTCACCGCCAGCTCGCCCAACATGATCACCTGCGCAATCCCCAGCATCGTGCTGCGTTGCGAGCCTTCCAGCAGGCCGGCGAAATCGCTGGCCATCACATTGGCCGAGGCGAGGGATTCGCAGGCGTGGGCCAACAGGGTTTCGGTGTCGAGGCCAGGCGCGATCAAGAATGTTCGGCTGGGTTTGCGCGGGGTGGTGTTGATGTGGGCGCAGAGGTTGTCGGTATTTGGGGGATCGGGGGTAATTTTGAGCATAGATAAAACTCCCTACACATTAAGACAAGGAGCCATCACCCTCGCTACCAAACGAAGGGTGGCGGCCATGCGCAGGTTGGTAGACCGGGGTGTAAGGAAACCGGCGCGCCCGAAAGCGCCCTGTGCATGACCACCATAAAATGCAGAGACGTAAGAACGCCTGCAAATCATGATGCTTTGCACCCTACACAGCCGGGCTACCAAACCCGATCGCTGATGTTCAGCGACAAGTAGACGGTAGAGCCCGGGAGCAAGGCGCACAAGCCGGCGGATTCTGGCGTAGTCGTAGTCCATTACGCAAGAATGCGTAGGTTGCGACTGTCAGGAGATGTCGTTCAAGCGGAGGCTTTCATTGCACCGATTGGCCTCATCGCGAGCAAGCTCGCTCCCACAGGGGATCTTCGGTGTTCACACGGTCTGTGTTTCACCCGAGATCTTTGTGGGAGCGAGCTTGCTCGCGATGGCGGCGCCGCGGTCTTACTGGATGTCTTCAGGCTTCACGATCACCCAGTTCTTGTCCGCAGTCACCGTCAACCCTTCCTTGGCCTGGGCCGCGGCGTTCTTGGCCATCATGCCGTTGATCTGGGTCATGTACTTGTCCTTGCGGTTGACCCACAGGTGGATGCCGCCCTTGGCCACGTCAACACTGTGGAACA
Source organism: Pseudomonas sp. GL-B-12 (assembly GCF_019955895.1). Taxonomy (NCBI): domain Bacteria; kingdom Pseudomonadati; phylum Pseudomonadota; class Gammaproteobacteria; order Pseudomonadales; family Pseudomonadaceae; genus Pseudomonas; species Pseudomonas sp. GL-B-12. Next base: position 60,327 of record NZ_JAHBCX010000033.1, on the reverse strand, counting down.
GCATGTAACCATCGCTGCTTGGGGTGTCGCCGCCCACCAGCACCGGTTTTTTCCACTCGTCGATGTAGGTCAGGATCGCCGCCTGCTTGCCGGCCATCCAGGTCGCCGGGGTCCACAGGTACGGGGTCAGTTCCAGGCCGAGGTTGGCCTTCTCGTCATATTTGCCGGCGGTGACCTGCTTGCGCGCGGTGGTCAGTTCGCCAGTCTTCGGGTCCTTGAGCAGCAGCGACACGCCGATCACGTTCTGCGGTTTGACGTTGTAGCCGTACTTGGGATCGGCCGCGACCATGCGCACCAGTTCTTCGGAGGCGGCGGTCATCACGTAGACCTCGATGCCGTTCTCCATCAGTTTGTTGTACAGCTCTTGCTGGCCGGTGAAGATTTTCGGCGGGTTGACGTCGAGTTTCTTGACCACGTCGCCTTCGTAATACGTGGCCGGCACCGGTTTGCCGGACGCCATCATCTCGTCGACATAGCCCTTGAGTTCCTTGAGCGTGAAGCCGGAGAACACTTGGGCGACCCATGGATAGCAGACCATGTCGTCGACTTCGCAGAGGCGGTAGTAGTAGCTGAACAGGCTTTCCTTGTGGTCGGCGGTGTCCTTGAACGGCATCAGTTTCAGGGAGGGATCGAGCTTGTCGCGGGTGATCAGGCCCTTGTTCTCCATGAACGGCAGCAACGACTCTTCGAGGTCGTAGCGGTAACTGGTGTTGTCCATGTCGAACACCGCGTAGTTACCTTTGTTGGCGTTGGCGGCGATCATCGCGTCCAGCGCCTTGGCCTGATCGGCGGGCCAGTGTTTCAGATCCGTTGCAAGCACCTGGCCGGCAAGGCCCAGGCAAAGTGCTGCTGCCAGCAATTTCGGTGCGAACTTCATTGGCATGCTTCCCTTATAAAAAGACCCTGAATGAAAGAGATCGACGCTAACAAATAAGTGTGACAGTCCTCGTCTGTCAGCGACCGCCTTCGTCCCTTTCGCGCCAGTTGCATTTCTGACAGCGACATCCGCTTATTCCAAAAACGACGGAAACCATGCGTTTTTGATATTAATTCATTAATTTTCAAGCTGTTAGGCTTGCCGGTTCGCAGCTACCCCGGATGGTAGCTGGCACAAGTCTCACTCGGAGTTCTCATGAATCTGCCGCTGATTCTCAATCTGCTGGTGTTCCTCGCCCTGCTCCTGGGCTTGGCGCAAACCCGCCACACCACATGGAGCCTGGCGAAAAAAGTCCTGCTCGCGCTGGTGCTGGGCGTGGCGTTCGGTGTGGCGTTGCACACTGCCTACGGTGCCGGCAACCCGGTGCTGAAAACCTCGATCGGCTGGTTCGATCTGGTGGGCAACGGTTATGTGCAGCTACTGCAAATGATCGTGATCCCGCTGGTGTTCGCCTCGATCCTCAGCGCCGTGGCCCGTCTGCACAATGCTTCGTCTCTGGGCAAGATCAGCTTCCTGACCATCGGCACGCTGCTGTTCACCACGGCCATCGCGGCCTTGATCGGCATCGGCCTGACCAACCTGTTCGGCCTGACCGCCGAAGGCCTGGTGGCCGGCACCCAGGAAATGGCGCGCCTGCAAACCATCCAGACCGATTACGCCGGCAAGGTCGCCGACCTGAATGTGCCGCAGCTGTTGCTGTCGTTCATTCCGCAAAACCCGTTCGCCGACCTGGCGCGGGCCAAGCCGACGTCGATCATCAGTGTGGTGATATTCGCGGCGTTCCTGGGTGTCGCGGCCCTGCAATTGCTAAAGGATGATGCCGAGAAAGGTCAAAAAGTGATCAACGCCATCGACACCCTGCAAACCTGGGTGATGCGCTTGGTGCGCCTGGTGATGAAGCTGACCCCATACGGCGTGCTGGCGCTGATGACCAAAGTGGTCGCAGGTTCCAACCTGCAAGACATCATCAAGCTCGGCAGTTTCGTGGTGGTGTCCTACATCGGCCTGGGTCTGATGTTTGTAGTGCATGGCGCGCTGGTGTCGGCCGCCGGGATCAATCCGCTGCGCTTCTTCCGCAAGATCTGGCCGGTGCTGACGTTTGCTTTCACCAGCCGCTCGAGCGCCGCGACGATTCCGTTGAGCATCGAGGCGCAGACCAGTCGTTTGGGCATTCCGCAGTCCATCGCCAGTTTCGCCGCTTCGTTTGGCGCAACCATTGGCCAGAACGGTTGTGCCGGCTTGTATCCGGCGATGTTGGCGGTGATGGTTGCACCGACTGTGGGCATCAACCCACTGGACCCGCTGTGGATCGCGACGCTGCTGGCGATTGTCACGCTGAGTTCGGCCGGTGTGGCCGGGGTGGGTGGCGGCGCGACCTTTGCCGCGCTGATCGTGCTGCCGGCGATGGGCTTGCCAGTGTCACTGGTGGCGTTGCTGATTTCGGTCGAGCCGCTGATTGATATGGGGCGTACGGCGTTGAATGTCAGTGGGTCGATGACGGCGGGGGCGATTACCAGTCAGGTGATGCAGCAGACTGATAAAGAACTGCTGGATGCGGATGAGCATTCGGCGTTGGCGCACGCTTAACGATCGAACAACTTTGTGGCGAGGGAGCTTGCTCCCGCTGGGTCGCGAAGCGGCCCCAATTTGGCCTGATGCAATCTTTCAGTAAGAATGCAGTGCAGGGTTTTGGGGCTGCTGCGCAGCCCAGCGGGAGCAAGCTCCCTCGCCACAGGTTTAGGCTTTTTCCCAGACTTCGAAGTTGTACGCCGGTTTGTCGCCTTCGGCCGGGTTCGGCACATTCGACACCAGTTTCCACTGGTTCAAATCAAACTCCGGAAACCACGCATCCCCTTCCGGGCTCAGCGCCACGCGAGTCAGGTATAGCCGATCAGCCTGCGCCAGCCCTTGCGCATACAACTGCGCACCACCAATCAGCATCAGCTCATCAACGCCCTGTTCCTTCGCCCATTCTTCGGCGCGAACGACGGCGGCTTCCAGCGACGGATAAACCTCCGCGCCTTCCAGCACCAGATCCGCCTGACGGCTGACCACGATGTTCAACCGGCCCGGTAGCGGGCGACCGAGGGAGTCCCAGGTCTTGCGGCCCATGATGATCGGCTTGCCGAGCGTAGTGGCCTTGAAATATTTGAAGTCCCCCGGCAAGTGCCAGGGCATGCTGTTGTCGACGCCGATCACACGGTTTTCACCGAGGGCTGCGATCAGGCTGAGGGGGAGTGATTTAGTCATGCCGGCGAGGATACCAGAGCCTCGCTTTCGCCGATAAGCGCCACAGCGGTTATGCTCACAGCTCAATTAAGCGACGGGATGCCGCGTGACTGAACTGAATAACCTCTGGCTGACAGAAACCATCCGCCTGCGCGAAGAGTACGCTGGCCCTCTGGAAGACGTTGAAGCCAACCGACTGGCCCGCAGCGCCGGCGGCGATTTGCCGTTGCGCATTCAACGCCGGGCCCTGTGGCTGGCCGAGCGCGATGGCCTGGCCGATGCCCTCAAGCACTGGCTGCAAGGCGCGCGACTGGCGCTGATCGTCATGGCGGTGCTGGCGGTGATCAGCGGCGCCGGCCTGGCCTTTGCTGCAATGGGCGACGGCCTTTACCCGGTGAATGTGTTCTGGGCCTTGGGCAGCCTGCTCGGGCTCAACCTGATCCTGCTGCTGAGCTGGGCCCTGGGCCTGGTGTTTGCCGGCGAACACGGCGCCAGCCTCGGACGCCTATGGCTGTGGCTTAGCGAAAAGCTCGCCCGGGACGCCAAAGCCGCACAATTGGCACCGGCCCTGCTGTTATTGCTGCAACGCCAGAAACTCAATCGCTGGGCGATCGGCGTGCTGGTCAACAGCCTGTGGTTGCTGGCGATGGTCAGCGCGCTGGTGATCCTGCTGACGTTGATGGCGACCCGGCGCTACGGTTTCGTCTGGGAAACCACCATTCTCAGTGCCGACACCTTTATCGCCGTGACCCAGGCCCTTGGCGCGCTGCCGGCCCTGCTCGGTTTCAGTGTGCCGACCGAGGAGATGATCCGTGCCAGCGGCGACGCCGCACTGAACATAGAAAGTGCCCGTCAGGCCTGGGCCGCCTGGTTGGTAGGTGTGTTGCTGGTTTACGGCGTGGTGCCGCGCCTGCTGCTCGCACTGTGTTGCCTGTGGCGCTGGAAGACGGGTCAAACGGCGCTGCGTCTGGATTTGAACCTGCCCGGTTACGCGCAACTGCGCGAACGCTTGATGCCCACCAGCGAACGTCTCGGCATCAGCGATGCGGCGCCTGAGCAATTGCATCGCGTGGAAAGCGGCGTCAGCGAACAACAAAGTGATGGTGCTCTATTGGTCGCCATCGAGCTGGACGACGACCGCCCGTGGCCGCCGCAATTGCCGAAAAACGTCAACAACGCGGGCATTCTCGACAGCCGCGAATCGCGACACAAACTCCTCGAACAACTGAGCCGCTTTCCCCCGGCGCGCCTGGCCATTGCGTGCGATCCACGGCGCTCGCCGGATCGCGGCAGCCTGGCCTTGATTGCCGAACTGGCCCGCAGCGCCAGCGCCACCCGCGTGTGGTTGTTGCAGGCGCCCCCCGGTGAAGCGCTGGACGCCGAACGCCTGGGCGACTGGCACGTGGCGCTGCAACAGCTTGAGTTGCCGTTTGCCGATTGCGCACCGATGAACTGGCTGGAGTCCGGTCATGACTGACACCTGGAAGCAGCCCCTGAAACTCGCCGTGGTCGGCCACACCAACGTCGGCAAAACCTCGTTGCTGCGCACCCTGACCCGCGACGTCGGCTTCGGTGAAGTGTCCCATCGCCCCAGCACCACGCGGCACGTCGAAGGCGCACGGTTGTCGGTGGACGGCGAGCCCTTGCTCGATCTCTACGACACCCCGGGCCTGGAAGACGCCATCGCCCTGCTCGACTACCTCGAACGCCTGGAGCGTCCCGGCGAACGCCTCGACGGCCCGGCGCGGCTGGCGCGTTTCCTTGATGGCAGCGAAGCCCGGCAACGCTTCGAACAGGAGGCCAAGGTGCTGCGCCAGTTGCTGGCGTCGGACGCCGGGCTCTATGTGATCGACGCCCGGGAGCCGGTGCTGGCCAAGTATCGCGATGAACTGGAAGTGCTGGTCAGCTGCGGTAAACCGCTGCTGCCGGTGTTGAATTTCGTCAGCAGCGCCAACCACCGCGAGCCGGCATGGCGAGAAGCGTTGGCACGGCTGGGCTTGCATGCCTTGGTGCGCTTTGACAGTGTCGCGCCGCCGGAAGATGGCGAGCGTCGACTCTATGAAAGTCTCGCCCTGCTGCTGGAATCTGCCCGGCCGCAACTCGAACGCCTGATCGCCGATCAGCAAGCCCAGCGTCTGGCTCGCCAGCAAAGTGCGGCGCGGTTGATTGCCGAATTATTGATCGATTGCGCGGCTTGTCGGCGCAGCGTGGTCAGTGAAGCCGAACAGGAACAGCAGGCGATCAGCGAACTGCGCAAAGCCGTGCGTCAACGGGAGCAGCGTTGCGTCGAGGCCCTGCTCAAGCTCTACGCCTTCCGCCCACAGGATGCCGCCGCCAGTGATTTGCCGCTGCTCGACGGCCGTTGGGGCGATGACCTGTTCAACCCGGAAACCCTGAAGCAACTGGGCGTGCGGGTCGGCGGCGGAATCGCCGCGGGTGCTGCCGCCGGGGCAGGGGTTGATCTGCTGGTCGGTGGCATCACCCTCGGCGCCGCCGCACTGGCCGGGGCCATCGCCGGCGGCGCGCTGCAAACCGCGCGCAGTTATGGCAGCCGCTTGCTGGGCAAGATCAAGGGCCAGCGCGAACTGACGGTGGATGACAACGTGCTGCGCCTGTTGGCGCTGCGCCAGCGGCAATTGCTGCAAGCACTCAATACCCGTGGGCACGCTGCGATGGACAGTATTCAGGTCGCCACGCCACAGGATAAAACCTGGCGCGAAGGCAAACTGCCCGAAGCGCTGAACAAGGCGCGGGCGCACCCGCAGTGGTCGTCGCTCAATCCTCATCCAAAGTTGAATCAGGCGGAGCGGCAGGAGCAGGTTGAGGTTTTGGCACAGCAGCTGTAGTCACCTGAACATTTATGTTGTTTGAACTGCTCGCGATGGCCGCGACTCGGTGCCAGCGCTTTACGCCGCCAACAGCCGCACCGCTTTGTCCTTCAACACCGCCAGATCAATCACCGGCACATGCATCTCTTTCGCCAGTTCATCCCATTGGCGCATGCGCAAACTCACGGCACACACCGGGTCCTGCTCGAACGCCTCAGCCTCTACAGCCGTCATCACACCGCCCTGGTATTCCAGGGTCCGGCGGCTGGCTTCACTCAAACGCTCGTAGTATCCCGGCTCTTTGAGCGTCAGATAACGCTTGGCCTGCACGTGGTACTCCACCAGCCGCGCCATGCGTTCGCTAAAGCCGGCTCGACGCAGGTAGTCGGCACCGAGCCGCTCATGGCTGACCACACCGAAGCCGCCCATGTTCTCCGCACTTTCAGCGCAGATATGCCCGATGTCATGGAAGAACGCTGCCAGCACCACTTCATCGTCGAAGCCTTCTGCCATGGCCAGCTCCGCCGCCTGGGACATGTGCTCAATCTGCGACACCGGCTCGCCGATGTAGTCGCTGTCGCCAAAACGCTCGTACAGGGCGAACACTTCGGCAATCACTTGCTCTTTTCGCTCCATCAGATTTCTCCCAATACCGTGGCAACGTTGCGTTCAGCTATTGCCGGCCCGACGCTCATGCCGACACCGGTGTGCATCAACGCCGCGCTCAGGCCTTTTACCGGGCGCAGGAACGAGAACGGTCCCGGCCCCCGAGAACCATAGACGCCTTGCCAGCGTTCGATCACTTGCACCTTGCAGCCCAGGGTCTGCTCGGCCAGTTCGATCATCCAGTCGTCGACCTGCTCGGCATTGAAGGGCGACGGATCACTGCCGTAGTGGTGCGAATCGCCGATGATCAATTCGCCATAGGGCGTCGGGCTGATCAGCAGGTGGATGCCGTTTTCGTGCAGGTGCGGCGCGTGGCGCAGAATGTCTGCCTGCACCGCTGCGGCCTCGGGCAAGTCGGCGAAGGCGCCGTAGTGCACGCAGCTCAAACCAGTGAGCAACGCATGTTGCAGGTTGAGGTTGATTTGCGGTCGGGCGCGGAGCATTTGCAGGCGACAGATTTGCGGCTCGAGTTCGGCGATCTGCTCGGCCAGCAATGTCTGATAATCGTGGCCGGAGCAGACGATGATCTGCTCGGCACTGAAGCTGCCGGCGGTGCTGTGCAAACGACCCGGCTCGATATCGCGCACCAGGGTGGAGAAGTGAAACTCGACGCCCAAGTCGCGGCGCAGAAAATCGATCAACGCCGGAATCGCTTCGCGCGAATACAACTGCTGGTCGTCCATGCCATGCAAGGCCGCGCGGTGATGGCGGAACTGGCCGCCGTACAAATCACGCAGCGCAGCGCCGCGCAACAGGTCGACGCGGTAACCGTGCTCCACCGCGCGGCCGTCGCAAAAGGCTTCCAGCAACTGCTCTTCCGCCTCGGTGCGGGCGAACAGGTACGAGCCATTGCGCTTGAGTTGCAGGCCGGCGAGCTGCGCCCAATCGCCCCAGATTCCGCGACTGGCGCGGGCGAGTTCCAGCATCGGACCCGGTGGTTGGCCGGTGACCAGTGCCTGGCCGAAGTTGCGCACCGAAGCGCCGACAGGCGTTTCGCTGCGCTCGAAAACCGTGACCTTCAGACCGCGCTTGGCGGCGGCATACGCGTGGGACAAACCCAGGATGCCGGCGCCGACGATCAGCATGTCGTTGTGGTGTGTCATGGAGTTTTGTCCTGAATTCGAAACCGCCATCGCGAGCAAGCTCGCTCCCACATTGGTTTTGTGTTCGACGCACATCCCCTGTGGGAGCGAGCTTGCTCGCGATGAGGCCCTGTCAGCCGATAAAGACCTTACTTGGCCGCCACTTTCTCGGACTTGCCGTCATAGCGCTTGCGCCATTCGGTCAGGATCTCGTCGCGGTTCTTCGAAGCCCAGGCAAAGTCGTTCTTGATCAGGCGCTGTTCGTAGTCGGCCGGCAGTTCGGTCTGTGGCTTGGCGATGCCAGGCTGAGCGAGCACGGCGAAGTTTTCTTTGTAGAGATCCATCGCCTCAGGGCTGGCGGAGAAGTCAGCCAGTTTCTTCGCCGCTTCTTCGTGGGCAGTGCCCTTGATCACCGCAGTCGCTTCGATCTCCCAACCCAGGCCTTCCTTCGGCAGGATGATGTCCAGCGGTGCGCCCTGGCGCTTGAGTTGAACAGCCGGGTATTCGAAGGAAATACCGATCGGGAATTCGCCAGCCGCCGCCAGTTTGCAAGGCTTGGAGCCGGAGTGAACGTACTGGCCGATGTTCTGGTGCAGGCCGTCCATGTACGCCCAGCCCTGCTTCTCGCCGAAGGTTTGCAGCCAGGCGCTGACATCGAGGAAACCAGTGCCGGACGAGGCCGGGTTCGGCATGACGATCTTGCCTTTGTACTCAGGCTTGGTCAGGTCCTGCCAGCTCACGGGCTTGGTCAGGCCCTGCTTCTCGGCTTCGACGGTGTTGAAGCAGATGGTCGCAGCCCAGACGTCCATGCCGACCCAGGCTGGCGGGTTGGCCGCGTCGCGGTAGTTCGCGCCGATCTTGCCCAGGTCTTTCGGTGCGTAGCTTTGCAGCATGCCTTGCTGATCGAGAATCGCCAGGCTGGAAGCAGCCAGCCCCCATACGGCGTCAGCCTGTGGACGGGCTTTTTCGGCCAGCAGTTTGGCGGTGATGATGCCGGTGGAATCACGCACCCATTTGATTTCGACGTCCGGGTTGGCCTTTTCGAAAGCTTCTTTGTAGGTCTTCAGTTGTTCGGCTTCGAGGGCGGTGTACACCGTCAACTCGGTTTTCGCCGCAAAGGCGTTCAGGCTGAAAGCGGTGAGGACAGCAGCGGCCAGGGCCATAGGCTTGAACATGATCTTTTCCTGTTTTTTGAGTTGAGGGGTTGTGCAGATTCAATGACCGGGTGCGGTCTGCCGCCAGGCCTGCGAGCGGCGCAGCAAACCGCGCGAGGCCCAGGCCAGCAGCAGGGACACGCCCGCCGAGGTAATCAGGATCAGGGTCGACATCGCTGCCGCGCCGCCGACGTTACCGGCGTCGTCCATGTTCAGCACCGCCACCGCCGCGAGGATGGTGTCGGGGCTGTAGAGGAAGATCGCCGCCGAAACGGTGGTCATGGCCGAGACGAACAGGTAGCGCACGATGTCCAGCAGCGCCGGCAGGCAGATCGGCACGGTGACTCGCAGGTAGTGGCGGTACAGCGGCGCCTTGAGCGACAGCGCGGCGGCTTCGAACTCGGCGTCGAGTTGACGCAGCGCGGTGGTGGCGGTCATTTGCGCAGTGGTCAAATAGTGAGCAATGGTGCAGACGATCAGCAGTGTCATGGTCCCGTAGAGCACATGCAGCGGGTTGCCAGTAAGGTTGAAGAAGAAGACGTAACCCAGCCCCAGCACCAGGCCCGGCACCGCCATCGGGACGAAACTGAGCATGCGCAAGGTCAGGTTCAGGCCGCGCTGGCCCTTGGTTTTTTCCATCAGGTAGGCGCCGGTGAAAATCAGCAAGCTGCCAATCAACGCCGTGCCCAGGGCCATCTTCAAGCTGTTGCCGTAGGCCAGCCAGCCACCGCCGGCGGTTTCGTTGAACTGATAATGGTTGAGCGACAGCGACAGGTTGTACGGCCAGAACTTCACCAGGGACGAGAACACTGCCATGCCGAACACCATCAGCAACGCGGCGCAGATCAGCAGGACAATGGCCAGGTAGCAACTGTCGCGCAGCTTCGACGGCGCGGGCTTGAACACCTGGGCGCGACCGCTCATGGAGTCGCCGTGACGACGACGCAACCAGGCATCGACGCCGAAGCTGAACAGCGCCGGCAGCAACAGCACCATGCCGATCAACGCCCCGCGACCGAACTGTTGCTGGCCGACCACCGCCTTGTAAGCTTCCAGCGCCAGCACCTGATAGTCGCCACCGACCACCACCGGCACACCGAAGTCAGTGATGGTCAGGGTGAACACCAGACAGAACGCGGCGAACACAGCCTGACGGGTCGCCGGCCAGGTGATGCTGCGGAAGGCTTTTGCAGGACTCGCGCCCATGCTGGAGGCGGCATCGAACAGTCGCGCATCGGCCAGGGACAGGGCCGACAGAAGAATCATCAAGGCGTGCGGGAAGGTGTAGATGACTTCACCAAGCACAATGCCCCAGAAGCCGTAGATGTTGTCCGAGAGCAGGCCACGCAGCATGCCCTGGTTGCCGAACAGATAAACCAGCGCGATGCCCGGCAACATCGACGGCGCCATCAATGGCAGCAGCGAAATGCCACGCCAGATGCCTTTAGCCGGAATCAAGGTGCGTTGCAGCGCGTAGGCAAACAGGTAGGCCAGCGGTACGACAATGGCCGCGACGCTGAGGGAAACCTTCAGGCTGTTACCGAGCAACCAGTGGAAGTTCTCGCTGGTCACCAGTTCTTTGGCGGCAATCCAACCACCACCCTGCCCGGCTTCGGCGCTGAAGCCGCGCCAGAAGATCGCCAGCAATGGCATCAATACGGCAACACCCAACAACACCAGCATGAGGACTTTGCCGCCGACCACGAACAACCGGTCACCGATCTCGGCGCGGGTGGTCTGCCGAACCTGCTTGTGCGGCAGCGGCAGCGCGATGTTCGCGCTCATCAGGCAAACACCTGCAGGCTGCGCGGCGGCAAGGCGACCATGATCTGCTGGGCGCCAAGGCGTGGCATGGCTTCCGGTGCCAGCTCCGCCAACAGCGCATGGCCCGGCAATTGATCGAGTTCAAAGCTCATGCGGCAGCGGTTGCCGAGGAAGGTGATTTCACGAACCTTGGCCGGGAACAGGTTTTCCTCGTGCACCAGCGGGTTGACGTTGATCGCTTCCGGACGGCAGAACAAACGGCCCGACGCGGTCTTGGCGCTGCCTTCGGCCAGGCGCATGTTCAGCCCGCCGACCTGGGCGTGGCTGTCACTGCTGCGCTGGAACGGCAACCAGTTACCCTGGCCGACGAACTCCGCCACAAATGGCGTGGCCGGGCGGTTGTAGATTTCCTGCGGCGTGGCGTACTGCTCGACCTTGCCGTTGTTCATCACGGCGATGCGGTCGGCCATCAGCATGGCCTCGTCCTGGTTGTGGGTGACCATCAGGGTGGTGATGCCGAGGTTGCGTTGCAGTTGGCGCAGTTCGGTGCACAGATGCTCGCGCACCCGGGCATCGAGGGCCGACATCGGTTCGTCCAGCAGCAATAGCGAAGGTGCCGGGGCCAGGGCGCGAGCCAGTGCAACCCGCTGCTGCTGGCCGCCGGACAACTGGCCGGGATACTTTTTCTCGCTGCCGCTCAGGCCGACCAGTTCCAGCATCTGACCGACACGACGGCGCACCTCGTCGCGACCGCTGCCGGCGAGGCCGTAGGCAATGTTCGCTTCGACGGTGAGATTGGGGAACAACGCATAGGACTGGAACAGAATGCCGTAGTCCCGCGCCTGGGGTGCGAGGTGGGAAACGTCGCGATCGCCCAGGTACAACTCGCCGCGGTCCTGCTTCTCCAGACCGGCGATGCAACGCAGCAAAGTGGTTTTGCCGCAGCCCGACGGGCCCAACAGACACACCAGCTCACCGGCCGCCACGTCGAGGGAAACGTTGTCCAGCGCGGTGAAGGCGCCAAAGCGTTTCTGTACGCCGCGCACTTTCATCGGTGCGCCGGGGTTGGTCAGGGCAGTTGCGATCGAGTTGTTCATGGACGGACCTCATCTGGCAGATGGGGCCATCCTAGAGTTGTAATGAGTCCGTCATGTGGCAGTAAGGCAAAAACTGCCGATAGTGGTATTCGGGATTTTTGGTTATTGGACAATAACTAACTTGTGGCGAGGGAGCTTGCTCCCGCTGGGCTGCGAAGCGGCCCTAAAAATGGGACTGCTGCGCAGTCCAACGGGAGCAAGCTCCCTCGCCACAGAGTTCTACACAGGGGCCATTTCCTGCGCCAACCCGAGAAACGCCGCCGGTAGTCGCGCGCTTTTACGCTCCTTGAGGCAGTACAGGTATTCCGGAATCTGCGGCGCATTCTCGATGGTCAGCACCCGCAGTTGCGGATCATGGGGCACTTCCTGCCGGGCAATGATGCTGATGCCGATGTTGCGCAGTACCGCTTCGCGGATCGATTCGCGGCTGCCGATCTCCAACAGCGGACCGAAACACACACTGGCGCTGGCCAGCAGCTCCTCGGTCAGGCGGCGGGTGGTCGAGCCCGGTTCGCGCATCAGCAGGGTGTGCCCGGTCAAGGCGCCGAGCGGCACGTGATCGTGAACCGCCAGTGGATGATTGCGATGTACCGCCAGCACCAGCGGATCGCTGCCGAGCACCCGGCGAATCAGCCGCGCGTCTTCGAGCAACTGCGACGACGCTGCGACATCGACCCGGTAATCCTCCAGCGCTTCGAGCACTTGCTGGGAGTTGCCGATTTCCACCGAAACCTCAACCTGCGGCAGACGCTCGCGGAACGCTTTCACCAGGTCGAGGATGTAATACGGCGCCGTGGCGGCAATACGCAATGTGCCCTGGACCTGGCCGCAGTTGCGCAGGAAAAACTCGATGTCGGCTTCCTGCTGCATCAGCACCTTGACCATCGGCAGCAGCCGCGCGCCCTCCTCGCTGACGCTGAGACGCCGGCCGCCACGGTAGAACAGTTCGACCGAATACTGACTTTCGAGGTTGCGGATTTGCGTCGTCACCGTCGGCTGGCTCAGGCCGAGCTTTTTGGCAGCCTGGGTAATGCTGCCCAGGCGGGCCACCATGTAAAACGCCTTCAGCTCCGCACTCAGCACAACCGTCCCTCATCCTTTACTTGCGCAGCAGGCGCAAACCGTTGAACACCACCAGCAGACTCACGCCCATGTCGGCGAACACCGCCATCCACATGGTAGCGACCCCGGCGAAGGTTACCCCAAGAAAGATCGCCTTGATGACCAAAGCCAGGGCGATGTTCTGTTTGAGGATGCTCGATGTCTGTCGCGACAGGCGAATGAATGCCGGAATTTTGCGCAGATCGTCGTCCATCAGGGCGACATCGGCGGTTTCGATAGCGGTATCGGTACCTGCAGCGGCCATGGCGAAACCGATCTCGGAACGCGCCAGCGCCGGGGCGTCGTTGATGCCATCGCCGACCATGCCGACCCGATACCCCTGGGCATAAAGAGCCTCGATGGCCTGCAATTTGTCGCCTGGCAACAGGTCGCCCTTGGCTTCGTCGATGCCGACTTGCGCGGCAATGGCCTGCGCGGTGTGGACGTTATCGCCAGTGAGCATCAGGGTTTTGATACCCAGGTCATGCAGCTGCAGGATGGCTTCGCGGCTGGACGTTTTTACCGTATCGGCGACGGCGAACAGCGACAACGGGCCGGTTGAATCAAGCAGCAGCACCACCGACTTGCCTTGTTTTTCCAGGGCAAACAGCTTTTCTTCCAGCGCCGGCGAACACAGGCCCAGATCCTCTACCAGTCGATGGTTGCCCAAATGGTAGAGCTGGCCGTTGATCTCGCCGCGCACACCGCGCCCACCCAGCGCTTCGAAGTTATCCACAACCAGCGTCGCGGTTTGGTTATCCACAGCCGCTTTGGCGATGGCCAGAGAAACCGGGTGATCCGAGCGCCCGGCCAGCGCGGCGGCAATGGCGGGCGCCGATGCGTCGGCGGTCGGGTCCAGCGACAGGTAATCGGTCTGCACCGGTTTGCCGTGGGTGATGGTGCCGGTCTTGTCCAGGGCCAGGTAGTCGAGCTTGTAACCGCCCTCCAGATAGACGCCGCCCTTGACCAATATGCCTTTGCGCGCAGCCGCCGCGAGGCCGCTGACGATGGTCACCGGCGTAGAAATCACCAGCGCACACGGGCAGGCCACCACCAACAGCACCAGCGCCCGGTAGATCCAGTCGAACCACAACGCGCCCATGAACAATGGCGGGATCAACGCCACGGCCAGGGCCAGGATGAACACCGCCGGGGTGTAGATTTTCGAGAAACTGTCGACGAAACGCTGGGTCGGCGCCCGCGCGCCCTGAGCCTGCTCGACGGCGTGGATGATGCGGGCCAGGGTCGAGTTATCCGCCGCGGCGGTCACCGCGTATTCCAGGGAACCGGCCTGATTGATGGTGCCGGCGAAGACTTTGTCGCCGACGGTTTTTTCCACTGGCAGGCTTTCACCGGTGATTGGCGCCTGGTCGATGGTCGAGCGACCGGACAGCACTTCGCCGTCCAGGCCGATACGCTCGCCGGGGCGCACCCGTACCCGCACGCCGAGCCCAATACTTTTGACATCCTGCTCAAGCCAGCTCCCGTCAGCCTGCAACACCGTTGCCGTGTCCGGGGTCATCTGCATCAGGCCGCCGATGGCATTACGCGCACGGTCTAGGGATTTGGCCTCGATCAACTCGGCCACGGTAAACAGGAACATCACCATCGCCGCTTCCGGCCACTGGCCGATCAGCACCGCGCCGGTCACGGCAATGCTCATCAGGGCGTTGATGTTCAGGTTGCGGTTTTTAAGGGCGATCCAGCCTTTTTTGTAAGTGCCGAGGCCACCACTGAGGATCGAGACCAGCGCGATAACCGCCACCACCCAGTTCGGCGCGAAACCGGTGAAGTGGATAACCTCTGCCAGCAATGCACCAACACCGGACAGCGCCAAGGGCCACCACGGCTTTTTCCGGGGCGCCGGCGTCGGGGTTTCAGCACCCTGATCCATCGGTTCGGCCTGCATGCCCAAGGACTTGATGGCTTCGACGATCGGCTCGATACCGGGCAAATCGTGGGTCACGCCGAGCACCCGATTAATCAGATTGAACTCTAGCTGCTGCACGCCGGTCAGTTTGCTTAGCTTATTTTGGATCAGTGTCTGTTCGGTCGGGCAGTCCATCGCCTCGATGCGAAAACTGCTCACTCGGGCCCCGGGCGTCGGCGATTTGCTCAGTTTTATCAACGCGGGTGCCGTCGCCCTGGATGAACAGCAGGCGTCGCCATGACCGCCGTGGTCATGTTTTTGCACGGGTTTGAGCTTGTGGCTGTGCTCGTATTCAGCCCCGGGTTTGCGGGAATGCAGGGAATCGCTCATTGGTTACGTCCATAAGAGTGCCTGTTGCCAAGTAAAGACCCTGTAGCCACTATAGGGTCAAGCACCCTTTCTGGAGTTTTGGAGATTGGCGTCATGAAAATTGGAGAATTGGCGAAACTCACGGACTGCGCCGTGGAAACGATCCGCTACTACGAGCGCGAGAACCTGCTGCCGGAACCGGCCCGCAGTGATGGCAATTATCGCGTCTATACCCAGGCCCACGCCGAGCGCCTGACCTTCATCCGCAACTGTCGCACCCTCGACATGACGCTCGAAGAAATCCGCAGCCTGCTGGCGTTTCGCGACAGTCCGCAGGACCAGTGCGAAAGCGTGAATGCGTTAATCGACGAGCACATCCACCATGTAAAGGCGCGGATCGACGGCTTGCTGG
Source organism: Pseudomonas sp. GL-B-12 (assembly GCF_019955895.1). Lineage (NCBI taxonomy): Bacteria > Pseudomonadati > Pseudomonadota > Gammaproteobacteria > Pseudomonadales > Pseudomonadaceae > Pseudomonas > Pseudomonas sp. GL-B-12. The sequence goes on along the minus strand of NZ_JAHBCX010000033.1, from coordinate 44,818 downwards.
CCTTGCAGTCGCAACTGCTCGACCTGCGCCAACGCTGCGGCGAGGGGCCGGGGGTCGATCAATGCGGGATTTTGCAGCGGCTGGAAGTGAGCGGCGGGGTTGTGGCGACGGAGGTTGAGCATTCCCATGTCGGCCGTAGTCACGGGCACTAAGCACACCGCAAAACCAAATGTGGGAGCGGCGGTGCGACGATTCGACTTGCTCGCGAAGGGGCCGTGTCAGCTGATAGAAATATCACTGACAGACCGCTTTCGCGAGCAAGCCCGCTCCCACATGGGTTAAGCGTTGTGCTTCAGACCGCCATCGGCGCGGTCATCGGCGCGTGGTGCTCGTACCCTTCCAGCGAGAAATCGCCCGGCTCCACCAGCTCCAGCCATTCCGGCTGGTAAATACCCGTCTTGGCAAACTCCGGCACACGGTCGGAAATCACCAGTTTCGGCATCGGGAACGGCTCGCGCTTGAGCTGTTCGTTGAGCATGTCCAGGTGGTTTTCGTACACGTGGGCATCACCGATGAAATAGGTGAACCAGCGCGGCGTGTAACCGGTCAGGCGACCGATCAGGCTCAGCAGCGCAGCACCTTCGGTGAGGTTGAACGGCGTGCCCAGGCCCAAGTCGTTGGAGCGGATGTAGAGGGTCAGGGAAATCTCTTTGGTCTCGACATTCGGGTGGAACTGGTACAGCAGGTGGCACGGCGGCAACGCCATTTCATCGAGCTGGGCGCAGTTCCAGCCGTGGAACAGGATGCGGCGGCTGCCCGGGTCCTTGATGATGGTGTCGACGCACTGGCGAACCTGGTCGATCGCCTTGTACAGCACCACGTAGGCCTGGCCGGCATCGGAGCCTTCGGCAATCTGGCGGTAGCCTTGCTTCAGGGTCTGCTCGATGGCAGCCGGGTTGCTGACCGGGATCTGCTTGTACGCCGGCCATTTGCGCCATTGCACGCCGTAGATCTCACCAAGATCGTCTTCGCCCTGACGGAACGGGTTGGCCAGCCACTGTGCGTTTTCGTTGGCGTTCTGGTCCCAGACCTTGCAGCCCAGGGCACGGAATTCGGCAGCGTTGTTCACGCCACGCAGGAATCCGCACATTTCGCCGACGGCCGATTTGAAGGCCATCTTGCGCGTGGTGATCGCCGGGAAACCTTCCTGCAGGTCATAACGCAGCATCGCACCGGGAAAACTGATGGTGTTCACGCCGGTACGGTTGGCCTGTTTGGTGCCGTTCTTGATGACGTGGGCGACCAGTTCGAGATATTGCTTCATGAATTACCTGTGTCCTTGAACCCGGGACCAAAGCCCCGGGGTTCGAATTTTATACGGCTGCCGCTGGAGTCGCCGGGGCGCGGTGATACGCCAGCCAGATCAGGAACAGCCCGCCGACGATCATCGGCACGCACAGCACCTGGCCCATGGTCAGCCAGTTCCATGCCAGATAGCCCAGTTGCGCGTCCGGTACGCGGACGAACTCGACGATGAAACGGAAGATGCCATAGAACAGCGCGAACATCCCCGATACCGCCATGGTCGGCCGCGGCTTGCGCGAGAACAGCCAGAGGATCAGGAACAACGCCACGCCTTCGAGGGCGAACTGGTACAGCTGTGACGGGTGACGCGGCAGCTGCGCCGGATCGCTGAACGGCGGGAAGATCATCGCCCATGGCACGTCGGTCGGCTTGCCCCACAGCTCGGCGTTGATGAAGTTGCCGATACGCCCGGCACCCAGGCCAATCGGCACCATCGGTGCGACGAAATCCATCAGCTGGAAGAACGACTTGTTGTTCTTTTTGCCGAACCACAACGCCGCCAGCATCACGCCAATGAAACCGCCGTGGAACGACATGCCGCCCTTCCACACTTCGAAAATCAGCGTCGGGTTGGCCAGGTAAGCGCTCAGATCGTAGAACAGCACATAACCCAGTCGCCCGCCGACGATCACCCCCATCGACATCCAGAACACCATGTCGGAGAGTTTCTCCTTGGTCCAGGTCGGGTCGAAGCGGTTCAACCGGCGGGAGGCCAGCAGCCAGGCGCCGCCGATGCCGATCAGGTACATCAGACCGTACCAGTGGATTTTCAGCGGACCGATGGCCAGGGCCACCGGGTCGATCTGCGGGTAAGGCAGCATTGCGACTCCTCGTTAGAGTTCAAATCTTAAAAATTCCCGGGCGACGCTGCCACCACAGGATTAAGCCAGGATTGCGCTGCCCGTCAGAGCAGGAAGTTCAGGCCGACGCAGAACAGCAAAGCGGCAAACAGCCGTTTCAGCAACTTTGGCGACAGGTTGTGGGCCAGTCGCGCACCGAAGCGGGCGAAGACCATGCTGGTCAGGGCAATGCCCAGCAACGCCGGCAAGTAAATGAAACCGAGACTATGGGCCGGGAGCAACGGATCGTGCCAGCCCAGAATCATGAAACTTAGTGCACTGGCCAGGGCAATCGGCAGACCGCAGGCCGATGAAGTGGCCACGGCTTGCTGCATCGGCACGCTGCGCCAGGTCAGGAATGGCACGGTCAACGAACCGCCGCCAATGCCAAAAATCGCCGAAGCCCAGCCAATCACGCTGCCGGCCACGGTCAGACCGAGTTTGCCCGGCACGGTTCGGCTGGCCTTGGGTTTGACCTCCAGCGCCAGCTGAGCGGCGATCACCAGGGCGAATACACCAATGAGCTTCTGCAGGTTGGGGCCAGAAATCGCTTCCGCCGTCAGGGCGCCGAACCCGGCACCGATCAGAATGCCGACGGTCATCCACATGAAGATCGGCCAACGCACGGCGCCTCGGCGGTGATGCTCACGCACCGCGTTGACCGAGGTAAAGATGATCGTCGCCAGGGAGGTACCCACTGCCAGATGCGTGAGGATCGACGGATCGAACCCTTGGGCCTTGAAGCTGAACACCAGCACCGGGACGATAATGATCCCGCCGCCTACGCCAAACAGCCCGGCGAGCACACCTGCACAGGCGCCGAGCGCCAGATAGAGCAGAAATTCCATGGTCGTCCCGCCCGCCTCCCCAAAACCGGAGCGGCATGGTAACGGATGCATGGCCTCAAGCTCCACTGTGCAAGGCAATGGATCGATGAGCGATGTCTGCGTAGAGTGAGCAAAAAACACACAAGGACTGCCTTATGTGCCTAATTGTTTTTGCCTGGCGCCCGGGTCATGCCCAGCCGCTGGTCGTGGCGGCCAATCGCGATGAATTCTACGCCCGCCCCAGCCTGCCTCTGGCGCCATGGCCCGAAGCGCCGCATGTGCATGCGGGGCGCGACCTCGAGGCTGGTGGCACCTGGCTCGGTGTCGGTGCCCACGGACGATTTGCGGCGCTGACCAATATTCGCGATCCCCATCGACCGCCGGGGCGCAAGTCTCGTGGGGAGCTGGTGGCGCGGTTTCTCACCGGGGAAATGCCAATTGACGACTATTTAGCCGATGTTGTCGACCGCTCGCTGGAATATGGTGGCTTTAACCTGCTGGTCGGCAATACCAATGAGCTCTGGCACGTCAATCAACGGGAATCGGAAGCGCTGATGCTGGCCCCGGGGGTCTACGGGCTATCCAATGCCGGGCTGGATACGCCATGGCCAAAGTTGCTCAAGGCCAAGGCTGCATTGAGCGAGGTGCTGGATGATCCGCAGCCTCAGGCGCTGCTGGCGTTATTGAGCGATGCGCAGACCGCGCCATTTGCCGAGTTGCCGGATACCGGAGTGGGGCTTGCCACTGAAACGCTGTTGTCGAGCGTGTTCATTGCCAGCCAGAGCTATGGAACGCGGGCGAGTACGGCATTGATTGTGCAGGCGGATGGGACGCTGCATATGGTCGAGCGCAGTTTCGGGCCGTATGGCGGGCATCTTGGGGAAGTGGAAATCAGGCTTTAGTTTTGTGTTGCCAGCACAGGCCTCATCGCGAGCAGGCTCGCTCCCACAGGGGATTTGCGTCGTTCACAGATCCAATGTGGAAGCGAGCCTGCTCGCGAATGGGGCGCCGCAGATCTAGTGGGGCTTGATCGCCGCCGGATTGATCATCCGCGCCAACCCGAGGTTCTTCAGCGCCAATTGCAATGAGCTATGAATCACTTGCGGGTTGTCGATGGTCATCAGCTCGGCCAGCAATTCCTTGGCCTTGCTCAGGTTGATCTGACGCAGCATCCACTTCACTTTCGGCAGGTTGGTGGCGTTCATCGACAAGCTGTCAAAACCCATCGCCATCAACAGCACGGCCGCCGCCGGGTCACCGGCCATTTCACCGCAGATGCTCACCGGCTTGCCTTCGGCATGGGCGTCGCGCACTACGGTTTGCAGGGCTTGCAGCACCGCCGGGTGCAAGTAATCGTAAAGGTCGGCGACCCGCGGGTTGTTGCGGTCCACAGCCAACAGGTACTGGGTCAGGTCGTTGGAGCCGACCGAAAGGAAGTCCACCTGCCGCGCCAGTTCCCTGGTCTGATACACCGCCGCCGGAATCTCGATCATCACACCCACTGGTGGCATCGGCACGTCGGTGCCTTCGTCGCGCACTTCGCCCCAGGCACGGTGGATCAGGTGCAGGGCTTCTTCCAGCTCGTGAGTGCCGGAGATCATCGGCAGCAGGATGCGCAGGTTGTTCAGGCCTTCGCTGGCCTTGAGCATGGCGCGGGTCTGCACCAGGAAGATTTCCGGGTGGTCGAGGGTGACGCGAATGCCGCGCCAGCCGAGGAACGGGTTGTCTTCCTTGATCGGGAAGTACGACAGCGCCTTGTCGCCGCCGATGTCCAGGCTGCGCATGGTCACCGGCTGCGGGTGGAACGCGGCCAGCTGTTCGCGGTAGATCGCCAGTTGTTCCTTTTCGCTCGGGAAACGCTGGTTGATCATGAACGGCACTTCGGTGCGGTACAGGCCCACGCCTTCGGCACCGCGCTTCTGCGCGCGCGCCACGTCCGCCAGCAGGCCGGTGTTGACCCACAGCGGCATGCGGTGGCCATCGACTGTCACGCACGGCAGATCGCGTAGCGCATCGAGCCCGAGGGCCAGTTGTTTCTCTTCCTCGACCACCTCGGCGAACTGCTTGCGCAGCACTTCACTCGGGTTGGTATAGACCTCGCCGTGGTAGCCGTCGACGATCATCTGGATGCCGTCGACCTTGGAGTACGGCAGGTCGACCAGGCCCATCACAGTCGGGATGCCCATGGCGCGGGCCAGGATGGCGACGTGGGAGTTACCGGAACCGAGCACCGACACCAGGCCGACCAGCTTGCCTTCCGGCACCTCGCCGAGCATTGCCGGCGTCAGTTCTTCGCTGACCAGAATGGTGTTGTCGGGGTAGACCAGGGTTTGCTGGCGTTCTTCCTGCAAATAAGCCAGCAAGCGACGGCCGAGATCCTTGACGTCCGAGGCACGCTCACGCAGGTAAGCGTCGTCCATCAATTCGAAACGGTTGACGTGATCGGTGACCACCTGGCGCAACGCGCCCTGGGCCCACTGGCCGGTCTTGATCACGGTGGTGACTTCGCTGCCCAGCGCGGCATCGTCGAGCATCATCAGGTAGACGTCGAACAAGGCCCGCTCTTCCGGGCGCAATTGCGTGGCGAGTTTGGCGGACAACGTGCGCATGTCGGCGCGTACGCCCTCGATGGCGGACTTGAACAGTCCGAGTTCGGCATCTATGTCAGCGATGGTCTTGTCCGGCACCACGTCCAGATCGGCCGGTGGCAGCATGACCACCGCCGTACCGACCGCCGCACCCGGCGAGCCCGGCACGCCGATGAACTTGGCTTCCTGGATGCCTTTGCCCTGACGGCCGAGACCACGGATCGAACCGGTGGCTTCGGCGTGGGCGATAACACCGGCGAGCTGCGCGCTCATGGTCACGAGGAAGGCTTCTTCACCTTCATCGAACTGGCGACGTTCTTTTTGCTGGATGACCAACACGCCGACGACGCGGCGGTGGTGAATGATCGGCGCCCCGAGGAATGAGGCAAAGCGTTCTTCACCGGTCTCGGCGAAGTAGCGGTAGCGCGGGTGGTCCGCAGCGTTTTCGAGGTTCAAGGGTTCTTCGCGCGTACCGACCAGGCCAACCAGACCTTCGTTGGGTGCCATGCTGACCTTGCCGATCGAGCGCTTGTTCAAGCCCTCGGTGGCCATCAGCACGAAACGGTTGGTCTCTGGATCAAGCAGGTAGACCGAGCAGACCTGGCTGCCCATGGCCTCTTTGACGCGCAACACAATAATCCCCAACGCCGCCTTGAGATCCTTGGCGGAGTTAACTTCCTGGACGATCTTGCGCAGCGTATTGAGCATGGCTCGGGGTCGAACTCCGTCGTCAGTCGCGCGCTAAAAGGCGCGGGGCAAGCTCTTTGAGAGCGCGTCGATACACCTCGCGCTTGAATGTCACCACCTGGCCCAACGGATACCAATAGCTGACCCAACGCCAGCCATCGAATTCCGGTTTACCGGTCAAATCCATCCGCACCCGCTGCTCGTTGGAGATCAGGCGCAGGAGAAACCATTTCTGTTTCTGGCCGATGCACAGCGGTTGACTGTGGGTACGTACCAGACGTTGCGGCAAACGATAGCGCAACCAGCCCCGGGTGCAGGCGAGAATTTCAACATCTTCGCGCTCCAGGCCTACTTCTTCGTTCAACTCGCGGTACAAGGCGTCTTCCGGCGTCTCTTCGGGGTTGATTCCACCCTGCGGAAACTGCCAGGCATCTTGATTGATTCGGCGAGCCCATAGCACCTGGCCGGCGTCATTCGTCAGAATGATCCCGACATTGGGGCGAAAACCATCGGGGTCGATCACGGCAACAACCTCGCAAACGCATGTCGCCGCATTGTTCCACAAAGGTTGGGAGGGCGGCAACGAAGGTTCCTACCTTATGTGCACTCTTGTGAAAAGACCGTATTCTTGTCGCCTTTTTACTGACTTTTCAGCGGGTAACTGCAATGCGCCTGGCTTTATTCGATTTGGACAACACCCTTCTGGGCGGTGACAGCGATCACGCTTGGGGCGATTACCTGTGCGAGCGTGGCTTTCTCGACGCCGTCGCCTACAAGGCACGCAACGATGCGTTCTACCAGGATTACCTGGCCGGCAAACTGGATAACGCCGCGTACCTGAACTTCTGCCTGGAAGTCCTTGGCCGCACCGAAATGGCCACGCTGGATCAGTGGCACAGCGATTACATGCGCGACTGCATCGAACCGATCATGCTGCCCAAGGCCATCGAACTGCTGGCCAAGCACCGCGCGGCCGGCGACAAGCTGGTGATCATCACCGCCACCAACCGCTTCGTCACCGGGCCGATTGCCGAGCGTCTGGGCGTCGAAACCCTGATCGCCACCGAGTGCGAGATGGTCGACGGCCGCTACACCGGGCGCAGCACCGACGTGCCGTGCTTCCGTGAAGGCAAGGTGACACGCTTGAATCGCTGGCTGGAGGAAACCGGGTTTACGCTGGAAGACAGCTACTTCTATAGCGACTCGATGAATGATTTTCCGTTGCTGGAGCAGGTGACCCATCCAGTGGCGGTCGATCCTGACCCGAATCTGCGGGCCGAGGCCGAGAAGCGGGGTTGGCCGGTGATCAGTCTGCGCGGCTGATTACCGAACTGTAGGAGCGAGCTTGCTCGCGAAAAATTCAAGGACGCCGCGGGGAGTCAGGCGCCCTGCGTTTTCGTTAACGACCATCGCGAGCAATCGAGCGTCGACCGGCTGCTCCTACACTGGCTTGGCACCCATCAACCCGGCAATGGCGACAAAACAGACAAAACTGAACAACGCCAAGGCAAAGGTGAATTTCCCCACACCACCCGGCGTCTTGCGCAGTTTGTTCAGCCGCACCAGCAGCCAGAACCACGCCAGCGCCGCCACGGTGTACAGCACGCTGGAGGCCAGCAGCCAGGTCTGCCCCAGCGGCCAGCCCACCAGATGCACCATCCACCAGCCAGTAAACGGCATGCTCAGCAGCGCCAGGCCCATCAGCAGCCAGATAAACACCCTTGGCCGCTGCAAGGTGCGACTACCCGCCGTCGCGTCACCCTTGCGCCGCGCAAGCAAAACCCAGACTCCCAGCCCCAGCGCACAGGCCAGCAGTACAACAGTTGCCACCATGTGCGCCGCTTTCAGGGCAGTTAACGCTTCCATTGTCAGATTTCCTTATTGCCTTGCCCGTCAGCGTAGCTGTTCAGCCAAGAAACAGCTGATAGGCCGGGTTGTCGCTTTCGTCCCAGTACGGGTAACCGATTTCTTCCAGCGCCGCCGGCACCAGGTGACGCTCGTCGTGGGGCACTTGCAGGCCCGCGACGACCCGGCCATCCGCCGCGCCATGGTTGCGGTAGTGGAACATCGAGATGTTCCAGCGCCCGCCGAGCTTGTTGAGGAAGTTGAACAGCGCCCCCGGACGCTCCGGGAATTCGAAACGCAGGATCACTTCATCGACCACATGCGCCGCACGCCCGCCCACCATGTGGCGGATGTGCAGCTTGGCCAGTTCGTTGTCGGTCAGGTCCAGCACCGGGAAACCTTGCTCGCTCAGGCTGGCGATCAACGCGCTGCGCGGGTCGTTTTCCGGGTGGGTCTGCACGCCGACAAAGATGTGCGCTTCGCTGCTGGTGTTGTAGCGATAGTTGAATTCGGTGATCTGGCGCTTGCCGATGGCCTCGCAGAACGCCTTGAAGCTGCCCGGTTTCTCAGGGATGGTCACGGCGATGATCGCTTCGCGGCCCTCGCCCAGCTCCGCACGCTCGGCGACGTGGCGCAGGCGATCGAAGTTGACGTTGGCCCCGGAGTCGATGGCCACGAAGGTCTGGCCGCTGACGCCGCGCTGCTCGACATACTTTTTGATCCCGGCCACGCCTAAGGCGCCGGCAGGTTCGGTGATCGAGCGGGTATCGTCGTAGATATCCTTGATGGCGGCACAGATTTCGTCGGTGCTGACGGTGATCACTTCATCGACATGGTCTTTGCAGATATCGAAGGTGTGCTGACCGATCTGGGCCACCGCCACACCGTCGGCGAAGATGCCCACAGTTGGCAACACCACACGCTCGCCCGCCGCCATGGCGGCTTGCAGGCAATTGGAGTCATCCGGCTCGACGCCGATGATCTTGATGTCCGGGCGCAGGTACTTCACGTAGGCCGCGATGCCGGCGATCAGGCCGCCGCCGCCCACCGGAACGAAAATCGCATCCAATGGCTGAGGGTGCTGGCGCAGAATCTCCATCGCCACGGTGCCCTGCCCGGCAATGGTGTGGGGGTCGTCGTACGGGTGAATGTAGACGTAGCCTTTTTCGTCGACCAGTTTCAGCGAGTAGGCCAGGGCTTCCGGGAACGAATCGCCATGCAGCACCACTTTGCCGCCACGGGAGCGCACGCCTTCGACCTTGATCTCTGGGGTGGTCTTGGGCATGACGATGGTCGCTTTCACGCCCAACACCTTTGCCGCCAGGGCCAGGCCCTGGGCATGGTTGCCCGCCGACGCGGTGACCACGCCGCGAGCGCGTTCTTCGTCGCTCAACTGGGTCAACTTGTTGTAGGCGCCACGAATCTTGAACGAGAACACCGGCTGCAAGTCTTCGCGCTTGAGCCAAATGCTGTTGCCCAGCCGCTCGGAGAGCTGGCGGGCAGTCTGCAGCGGGGTTTCTACGGCAACGTCATAAACGCGCGAGGTGAGGATCTTTTTGACGTACTGTTCAAGCATCGGAAAGCATCACTGAGCGGGTTGGGCAGGACCAAGGAGTCTAACCCGGCTTTCAGCCACACGACCACACTAAACCGGTGGTTTCAGGCACCATTGAACCATTGTGGCGAGGGAACTTGCTCCCGCTCGGCTGCGAAGCGGCCGCAAAACCTGTGCATACGGTACATCCAGAAGAAAGCAGGGGAGCGCTTCGCACTCCAGCGGGAGCAAGCTCCCTCGCCACAAAACCTTGTTCGCCCAGACATACCGTCGCACCCGCCAATCGGGCAATGACCTTCCCCGCCCCGAGGCCTATAATGCCGGCCTTTCGTTCCCTCCTCGGCACCTCGGAGCCCGCATGAACCAGGATCAACTCAAACAGGCAGTAGCTCAGGCCGCCGTCGACTTCATCCTTCCGAAACTCGACGACAAGAGCATCGTCGGGGTCGGCACCGGCTCCACCGCCAACTGCTTCATCGATGCCCTGGCCAAGCACAAGGGTGCATTCGATGGCGCCGTCGCCAGTTCCGAAGCCACCGCCGCGCGCCTCAAGGGCCACGGGATTCCGGTGTACGAACTGAACACCGTCAGCGACCTGGAGTTCTACGTCGACGGCGCCGATGAAAGCGACGAACACCTGAACCTGATCAAGGGCGGCGGCGCAGCCCTGACCCGCGAGAAGATTGTCGCGGCCGTGGCCAAGACCTTCATCTGCATCGCCGATGCCAGCAAGCTGGTGCCGGTCCTCGGCACTTTCCCGCTGCCAGTGGAAGTGATCCCGATGGCCCGCAGCCACGTGGCCCGTGAACTGGTGAAGCTCGGCGGCGACCCGGTTTACCGCGAAGGCGTGCGGACCGACAACGGCAACATCATCCTCGACGTGTTCAACATGCAGATCACCAATCCGGTGGAACTGGAGACGCAGATCAATGCGATCGTCGGCGTGGTCACCAACGGTTTGTTCGCGGCACGTCCGGCGGATCTGTTGTTGCTGGGTACGAGCGAGGGCGTGAAGACCCTGCGCGCGGAGTAAGCCAATCTGCCCACCTATTTGTGGAAAGATGAAATACCTGTAGGAGCGAGTCTGCTCGCGATAGCGGACTGTCAGTTGAAATCAATCTCGACTGATACACCGCTTTCGCGAGCAGGCTCGCTCCCACATTTGCTTTGTGGTGTTGGTCAGGGTTGTGCCGGTTTCTTGAACACGTAGAACAGATTCGGCTCGCTGACGATATACAGCGTACCGTCGTCATCCATGGCGATCCCCTCCGCTTGCGGCACGGCTTTTTGCAGGCCCTGGCGCCCCTTGCTCAGGGACATTGTGCTCAACGGCCGCCCATCCACATCCAGTTCCAGAATCAATCGCGACTCATCCGACAGCGCGAGCAAATGCCCGCTGCGCTCGTCGTATTGCAGACTCGACAGATCCCGCACAAACATCCCGGCATCACGCTTGGGGTCGTTGATCACGTGCACCGAGTAGGATTCTTCAGGATTGAAGCGCGGAAAACCGTGCACCTCGTAGATCAGCATCGGGTCGCGCTCCTTGGCCACGAACAGGCGTTTGCTCACCGAATCGTAAGCCAACCCCTCGAAGCCCTTGTTGCTGCCCATGTGTACGCCAACGGTCATCTGTTCGGCGTCTGCCGCATCGACGAACGTGGTGTCCTGCTCCAGATGAATCTTGATCAGCCGCTGCTGGCTTTCATCAGCAACCACATAGGTGTCTGCGCTGATGAACTCCACCGCCTCCGGATCACCGAAACCGACCAGCGCCACGCGGCGTAAAATCCTGCCGTCGAGGGACAACTCGATCAGCTCGCTTCGTTTGTTGGTAACGGTGAACAGGCTTTTGCGCACCGGGTCGTAGGTCAATGCTGAAATGTTGTCAGCCTGGTCATCGATCACCTGCGCCTCGGTCACGACCTGGTATTGGTCCAGCCCCATGGACCGGGAGCTCACCGGCTGCCACAGCGCATGCAGATTGAACCAGGCGCGCTCGAACAGGCGCTGGTATTGGGCGATTGCCATCAACGCAATCAGTGAGACCACCGACAGGATCAGAATCAGGGATTTGACGCGGGCAAATCGACGCATTCGGGTGGGCTCAGGGTCAATACAGTCGGATGAAATATCACGCCTGTCTGAACTGCAGCTTAATGGCTGCTGGCCTTTTACGTACAGGCAATCAGCGCAGGCGCTGGTTACTTCTGTTTTTCGAAGCGATAAAACAGGTTCGGTTCACTCACCATGTACAGCGTGCCCGCCTCATCCATGGTCACGCCTTCGGCACGCGGAATGGTATTTTTCAGGCCGTTGAAGCCACGCAGCAGAGTAATGAAACTGACCTGCTCACCCTTCTTGTCCAGCTCCAGCAACAGGTGCGATTCGGCGGACAGCACCAGCATGTGGCCAGTCCGCGGGTCGATGGCCAGTGCCGACAGGTTGCGCATGTCCAGTGCATGGCTGGCCAGCTTCAACTTGTCGCCGGTAAGGACCTTGCCATCACCTTTCCAGGCAAACAATGCCGGCGGGCGCTCTTCGCCCAGCAGCAGTTGCTGATTGCGCGGATCCCAGGTGACACCCTCGAACGCCTTGTTCTGGTCTTTGGAAGGCCCGAGGTCGTATGTCGGGAAATCGGTGATGTTCAGCTCGCGAGTGTCGGCATCGACCTTGACGATAGCGATCAAATGCTCGCGCTCATCGACAATGGCCAGTCGGCCGTCGCCCAGCACGGTGACGCCTTCAGGGTTGCTCCAGCCGACCAACGGCATTTTGCGCAGCACATCGCCCTGCAAGTTCAATTCGACCAGGAACGGGTTCTTGCCCATGACCGAAAACAGGGTCTTGGTCTGGGGGTCGTAGGCCAGGTCCGAAGCTTCATCCTTCTCCATGCCCGACAACGGCTTGGCATCGATCACCGCCCGATAGTCCGGAAGCCAGATGCTCGCCTGGCGCTCGGCCGGGCTTTTGAATTGCTCTTTCACCCAGAGCACGCCCCGTGAATCCCAGTGCATGGCGAATGCAACACCGTAGGCGACAACGGCCACCAGCAGAAGCCAGGTGTGCCAACGCAGGGCGAAGCGCGAGCGGCGGGCAGGTTTAAACGTGGAAAGCGGAGGAGTGGCCATTGGGGAATGCGTTCCAGAAATTCAGGCTAGGGGTAATAGCACAGTTTGGGGCCGGCTCAGAGGCCAATAGCCCTGAAATTATCCAGACTGGATGTGAAAAAAACGGGAAATGACAGGGTGAGCCTTTTACAGGCCACGGAAAAACCAATGTGGGAGCGAGCCTGCTCGCGATTGGGGCGTGTCAGCCAACAAAGATATTGGATGACACACCGCTATCGCGAGCAGGCTCGCTCCCACAGGGTTTGGCGGTGTCTGGACTAGCGAACGCTGCTGGTGAAACTGCTTACGCCCGGCAACTCCAGTACGATCTCATCACCGACATTCAGCGGACCAACGCCCACTGGCGTGCCAGTGAGGATCACGTCCCCGGCCTGCAGCGAGAAGCAGCCGGCCATGTGCTGGATCATCGGCACGATCGGGTTGAGCATTGCGCTGCTGTTGCCGTCCTGGCGCACTTCACCGTTGATGGTCAGGCGGATGCCGATGTCGGTCAGGTCGGCAAACGAGCTGCCGGACACGAACGGAGCAAGCACTGCCGCGCCGTCGAAGGACTTGGCGATTTCCCAGGGCAGGCCCTTGGATTTCAGCTCGGCCTGCTTGTCGCGCAGGGTCAGGTCCAGGGCTGGAGCAAAACCGGAGATGGCGTCGAGCACTTCTTCACGGCTCGGTTTGGTCGACAACGGCTTGCCGATCAACACCGCGATTTCCGCCTCGTAATGCACCGAACCGCGCTCGGTCGGAATGCTGAAACCGCCTTCCAGCGGCACCACGCAACTGCCCGGCTTGATGAACAGCAGTGGCTCGGTCGGCACCGGGTTATCCAGTTCCTTGGCATGTTCGGCGTAGTTACGGCCGATGCACACCACTTTCCCCAGCGGGAAGTGAATGCGCGTACCGTCGACATACTGGTGCTGATAGCTCATTACCGACTCCTGCTTCGTTGGCTCTTAAAGTTCGAAAATCAAACAGCGAAAATCTTGCCCGGGTTCATGATGCCGTTCGGGTCGAACACCGCCTTGACCGCTTTCATGTACTCGATCTCGACCGGTGAACGGCTGTAGGTCAGGTAGTCACGCTTGGTCATGCCCACGCCGTGCTCGGCGGAGATCGAACCGTTGTACTTCTCGACGGTTTCGAACACCCACTTGTTGACAGTGGCGCACTTGGCGAAGAACTCATCCTTGCTCAGGTTATCCGGCTTGAGGATGTTCAAGTGCAGGTTGCCGTCGCCGATATGGCCGAACCAGACGATTTCGAAGTCCGGGTAGTGTTCGCCGACGATCGCGTCGATTTCCTTCAGGAACGCCGGGACTTTCGATACGGTGACCGAGATGTCGTTCTTGTACGGCGTCCAGTGGGAAATGGTTTCGGAGATGTATTCGCGCAGCTTCCACAGGTTCTGCAGCTGGGTTTCGCTCTGGCTCATCACACCGTCCAGAACCCAGCCCTGCTCGACGCAGTGCTCGAAGGTTTCCAGGGCGTGGTTGGCCACTTCTTCGGTGGTCGCTTCGAATTCCAGCAGCGCGTAGAACGGGCAGTCGGATTCGAACGGCGCCGGTACATCGCCACGGGCCATGACTTTGGCCAGGGCCTTGTCGGAGAAGAACTCGAAGGCGGTCAGGTCAAGCTTGCTCTGGAAGGCGTGCAGCACCGGCATGATCGAGTCGAAATCGGCGGTGCCGAGAACCATCGCGGTGAGGTTTTTCGGTGCGCGGTCCAGGCGCATGGTCGCTTCGACCACGAACCCGAGGGTGCCTTCGGCGCCGATGAACAGCTGACGCATGTCGTAGCCGGTGGCGTTCTTGATCAGGTCCCGGTTCAGTTCCAGCACGTCGCCCTTGCCGGTGACCACTTTCATGCCAGCGACCCAGTTACGGGTCATGCCGTAGCGAATCACCTTGATTCCGCCGGCATTGGTGCCGATATTGCCGCCAATCTGGCTCGAACCCGCCGAAGCGAAGTCCACCGGGTAATACAGGCCTTTTTCTTCGGCGACGTTCTGCAAGTGCTCGGTTACCACGCCCGGCTGGCAAACGGCCGTGCGGTCAGTGAGGTTCACGTCGAGGATCTGGTTCATGTAGTCGAACGACACGACCACCTCGCCATTGGCCGCCACCGCTGCTGCGGACAACCCGGTACGACCGCCGGAAGGCACCAGCGCCACCTTGTGTTTGTTGGCCCACAGGACAATGGCCTGGACCTGCTCAGTGGACTTGGGGAACACGATAGCGGTCGGGGCCGGGGCGAAATGCTTGGTCCAATCCTTTCCGTAAGCATTCAGGGAGTCGGCATCGGTCAGCACCTTGCCAGGCTCAACCAGGGTCTTCAGCTCTTCAATCAGGGCAGGATTGGTCATCGACAGAACTCTCGAACAATTCATGGTCATCCTGAGAACGCTTCACGTCGCAGGAATGAGTGTTTAGCGGGGTGCATATGCTAGCATAACGACCCCGCAGGATAGTGCCCAAGGGCTGTTCTGCGGTGACGGCTTTCCTGCCGTGCGGGTCAGCTCCGGGCTGCTCCCTTTCCTGCCATTTTTCTCCGGGATACAGGTTTACGCAGATGAGCAAGACTTCTCTCGATAAGAGCAAGATCAAGTTCCTTCTTCTCGAAGGCGTCCACCAATCGGCTGTCGACGTCCTCAAGGCGGCGGGCTACACCAGCATCGAGTACCTCACTGGTTCTCTGCCGGAAGCCCAGCTCAAGGAAAAGATCGCTGATGCTCACTTCATCGGCATTCGCTCCCGCACTCAACTGACCGAAGAGATCTTCGATCACGCGAAGAAGCTCGTGGCTGTAGGGTGTTTCTGCATCGGCACCAACCAGGTCGACCTGAGTGCTGCCCGCGAGCGCGGCATTGCCGTGTTCAACGCGCCGTACTCCAACACCCGTTCCGTAGCGGAACTGGTGCTGGCCGAAGCGATCCTGCTGCTGCGCGGCATCCCTGAGAAGAACGCTTCCTGCCACCGTGGTGGCTGGATCAAGAGCGCGGCCAACTCCTTCGAGATCCGTGGCAAGAAGCTGGGTATCGTCGGTTACGGCTCGATCGGTACTCAACTGTCGGTCCTGGCTGAAGGTCTGGGCATGCAGGTGTACTTCTACGACACCATCACCAAACTGCCATTGGGTAATGCTACTCAGGTAGGCAACCTGCACGAGCTGCTGGCGATGTCCGACATCGTTTCGCTGCACGTACCGGAAACCGCCGCCACCCAGTGGATGATGGGCGAGAAGGAAATCCGCGCCATCAAGAAAGGCGGCATCCTGATCAACGCCGCCCGCGGCACCGTGGTCGAACTGGACGCCCTGGCGGACGCGATCAAGGACAAACACCTGATCGGCGCGGCCATCGACGTATTCCCGGTGGAGCCACGCTCCAACGACGAAGAGTTCGAAAGCCCGCTGCGTGGCCTGGACAACGTGATCCTGACCCCGCACATCGGTGGTTCTACCGCTGAAGCCCAAGCCAACATCGGTCTGGAAGTGGCGGAAAAACTGGTCAAGTACAGCGACAACGGTACTTCGGTATCGTCCGTGAACTTCCCGGAAGTGGCCCTGCCGGCTCACCCTGGCAAGCACCGCCTGCTGCACATCCACGAGAACATCCCGGGCGTGATGAGCGAGATCAACAAGGTCTTCGCCGAAAACGGCATCAACATCTCCGGTCAGTTCCTGCAGACCAACGAGAAGGTCGGCTACGTGGTGATCGACGTCGACGCCGAGTACTCGGACCTGGCGCAAGAGAAGCTGCAACACGTCAACGGCACCATCCGTAGCCGGGTGTTGTTTTAAGAGCAGCTACAAGCTTCAAGCTTCAAGCGGCAAGTGAGGTTCGCTTTGCTTTGACTTGAAGCTTATAGCTTGCAGCTTGCAACTATAAAAAAGGGAGCCCCAGCGAAGCGGGCTCCCTTTTTTATTTCACATTGACGGTGATCTTCTCGGAAACGATCGGCGGATCGAACGGTATGTGGTTGCTATCGCCCAGTTCAAGCTGCAAGGTGTGTTTGCCCGGGGTGAGCGTTATTTCAGCCTGAGTCTGCGCACCGCCGAAATGCAGGTGGTTGGCATCCTTGGGGATCGGCGCACCGGCGGCTGGCAGCTCATCGACGTCGATCAGCACATGGTGATGACCGGTGTTCTTGGTGGTATCGCCCGCCGGTGCCAGGGCAATGTTCTCGACCGCGAACTTGACGACGACTGTCTGTGGAATCGTCGCACCGTCCGTGGGAGAAACAATGGACACTTCGGCGCCTTTCGGCGCCGGCGTTGCACTGGCCAGCACCGAAACACCCATCAACAGGCCAGCCAAAGCAGCACGTGACATAAAGGTTTTCATTCTCTTCTCCAGTTTTTCCGTAAAATTCGCGTGGCCATGACAACTTCATGGCCATTCGTTGTCGAAGGCACTCGACAACCATAGCAAAGCGAGCCTGAATCAGAGGGTCCGCGATAATAAATTCAAAGGAGTGACCATGCGCTTTCTGCCTGGCCTGATCTGCCTGCTACCCCTTTTGAGCCCTTTGGCTCATGCCGAACTGATTGATGACGTCAACGACCGGGGCGAATTGCGCATTGCCGTTGAAGCCAACACCCCCCCATTCAATTTCAAGGATGACGACAAGCTCACCGGCTTCGAAGTCGAGCTGGGCCAACTGCTGGCAAGTGAACTCGATGTCCGGGCCGACTTTGTCGTCACCGACGGCAGCGATCTGCTGACCGGTGTCGAAAGCGGCAAATACGACATCGCCATCAACCACATAGCAGCGACCCCGGATCTCCAGGATCGTTTCGACTTCAGCGAACCCTACATTCAAACCCATACGCAATTGATCGCGCAGAAAGAAGAGCCGCGTTCCATTCTGCTGGTGCAGTCGCTGACAGAAGAGAAGCCCGAAACCAACCCGGCCGTAAGCTTGGCGATTCCGTTTCAGAAGGGTAATCCGGCGTTCCATGCCAGCCTGGAAAACGCCTTGCAGCGGATCAAGGATGACGGGCGACTACAAGCGCTGGAGCAGAAGTGGTTGGGGGCGGATGCGGGCGTGGTGCCGAAGCCTTGAAGATGATTGAGATCCATTGTGGGAGCGGGCTTGCTCGCGAAGACGGTGTGTCAGGCAAGATTAATATCGACTGACCCGGCGCATTCGCGAGCAAGCCCGCTCTCACAGGGGGTTTGTGTTGGTCAGTCCTGCGCAGACAATGCCTGAGCCGCTTCAGCCAGCTCCAGCTCACTGAACACCTGCACCCCGTGGCGCTTGAGTAGCGCCGCTGTCACGCCCTCGCCACTGACCTTCACGCCGCTGAACATCCCGTCATAGGTCAGCAGATTGCCGCAGGACGGGCTGTTGGCCTTGAGGACGGCGATGCGGATGCCATGCTTTTGCACCAGCTCCAGTGCCTGATACGCCCCCGACAGAAACTGCGCACTGACGTCCTCGCCCTCGGTGGTGATCACCAACGCCTGGCCATCGAGGACTTGCGCGCCCTGCCCGCCAGGGATTTCCGCCGCCGCCCGTGGCGTTGGCAAACCACCGGCCACCTCCGGGCACAGCGGCACGACCCGACCTTCATCCAGCCACTGCTGAAGTTGATCGAACGGCCCGCTGGCCCCGCCGTCGTAACGGACGCGGTGGCCCAACAGGCAGCGGCTGACGAGAATTTTCTGCATGATCAGAACGGCTCGTTGCCGCGCCGGCGGAACCAGCCGGTCAGCGAGAGGCGATCGCGGGTTGCGGGCAGGACTTCGTGGGGAACCTCACCGGAGAGAAACACCACCAGGCAGCCGCCGATAGGCTGCACGTCGTGGACGCGATCATTGTCGAGGTACATGCGCAACTGGCCGCCGTGTTCGGGAAGCCAGCCGTCATTGAGGTAAACCACCGCCGAAACCATGCGCCGGTCATCATCGCGAAAGCGGTCGACGTGCTTCAGGTAGAAGGCTCCGGGCGGGTACATCGCAAAATGGCTTTCGAAATCCTCCAGGCCGAGAAACAGACCGCGATTGATCGCCTCGCGCAGGCTGTCCATCAAACTCAGGTAGCTGTCGCAAGCCTCGGCCTGGCCGGGGTCGATCCACTGGATATGGTCGCCACGAATCCCTTCGCGGATCTCCGATGACGGCCCACGGCCCACGGCGGCCGGAGCCAGTTCACCCTCGGCAGCACGCTTGCGACACTCGGCCGCCAGCGCTCGGGTCAGATCCAGAGGCAGGAAAATATTCTGCTGCGACCAGCCGTGCTCGGCCAGGTCGTCGACGATTCGTAACAGCAGCGGGTGATCGGAGGATATTTGCATGCCGCGCATAGTATTCCTGTGCCCGAAAATCCGACAGAGCTGCGCAGCGGGTTGATACGAATTCTCGACAAGCAGGGATGCCGCACGGAGAATAGTCGCCTGCTGACTGGAGTCCCTATGCGCCGTTTGCTTTTATCACTGCTGATGTTCTGCGTTTTGCCCGCCTGGGCAGACGGCCACGACCAGTTGTACAAGGTCGCCGGCTGGCCGGAACAACGCGCGCATTTCAACGACGCCCTCTCGGCCGCTCAGCAACGCTACCAGGGTAGCCTGCCTCCGGCGGTGTTTCAGGCACTGGTCAGTAACAGCAATCAGCGTTTTTCCGCCCGGGCCGTGGATCAGCGCGCCGAAGCACAATTGCGCAAGAACCTCGCCAACCCCAAACCCGCGCTGACGTTTTTCCAATCGCCCCTGGGCAAGAAAATCGTTGCCGCCGAGCTGCTGGCGACCCGTCGCGACCAACTGGCGAAGAACGCCAAGGGCCTGCCGAAGATGCAGGCCAGCGACAGCCGCATGCTGATCATCGGCCATTTGGCACAAGCCCTGCCCGCACGCGAGGCCGGCGCGGAAGTCAGCCTGGCGATTGCTGGCGTCGCCGCCGATAGCTTGAGTTCGATGATCCCGGGGTTGCTCGGTGCCGGTCAGGCCCAGGGCATGCTCAACGGCCAGCGTCAGCGCCTGATGGACCAGATCGGCAGCGACCTGAACAACACGCTGCTGTATGTCTATCGCGACCTGTCGGACAACGAACTGGAAGAGTTCGCGACCTTTGCCGAATCGACGGAAGGCCAGGCTTATTATCAAGCGGCGCTGACGGCGATTCGGGCGGGGTTGGCGGTGGGGCAGAGCAATTCGAACCTGACCCAGTGATCTTCAGCGACTGATAGGCCTGCTCGCGATGGGGCCGGAACAGACGTTAAGGATTCCGGCCCTTGATCCGCTTGGTCAAGAACCCGAAATACTCCTGCCGCATCACCAGCGTCTCATTCGCCAGATGATGCCGTGCCTCGGGCAGCATCAGCACCTGCGGCCGATCAAACTTGCCCCGCAACACTTCCAGGTTGTGCTCCCAATCCACTGTCATGTCGGCCTGCCCCTGCACGATCAGTGGCCGGCGGGTACTCATGGGGGCGGCCTCGATGCGTTTGATCCAGCGCGCCAATGCACCCACCCAGGCTGTCGGCAGGCGCAGCGGCTGCAACGGATCGGCTTGCAGGAACGGTAGAAAGTCCGGGTCGTTGGAGTTCTCGCTGAAACGCCGGGCGATGGCTTTGACGAAAGGCTTGAGTACGTAATAACTCAGTTGCGACCAACCCCACGCCCGCGGCCGCACCAGCGGCGACAGCAGAATCACCTGGCCCTGGGCCGGGCTGTTCGCCCCCGCATTCAACACATGATCAATCACGATCGCCCCGCCGGTACTCTGCCCGCACAGGTGCCACGGCTGCGGCAAGTCGAGGGATTGCGCCTCACTGAACAAGCCTTGCAACGCGTCCTGATACTCGGCGAAATCCTTGATGCTCGCCCGTTCGCCGCTGGACAGGCCGTGCCCCGGCAAGTCACAGGCAATCACCGCAAAGCCCTGGTCCAGCGCCCATTCGATCACATGCCGGTAGAGCCCGGTGTGATCGTAGAAACCGTGGATGACAAACAGCGTGGCCTTTGCTCGCTCAGGCCACCAGAACTGGCTGACCAGCTCATAACCGTCGACCTCGAATCGCCCAAGACCACTGCGCACCTGACGCTGGGCAAAATCCAGCCCGTAGAATCGCTGGTAAGCCTGTGCCTGCGCCGACAACGGCTGCCCGACCGCCAGTGGCAGCAGGCTTGCACGCAGAAGATCGGGGTCGAAAGTAGCCGGCATGGGCGATTCCAGAATCGTGAAACGGACTTTATAGGCCTGCGATATTCTTCTGTCGCGGCAAGCATGGCAAGCTAGCCGACCTTCGAGGATTGAACCGATGCGCTCGCCCTTTCGCGCCACCCTGTTTGCCTGCCTGCTCGCCGTGGTGTGTGCCGGCGTATTGTGGGCGGCCTACGACTGGTTCCAGGGGCGTTACCTGCGGGCGTTCAGCGAGCACACCGCGATGTTTTCCGGCGATCCGCTACGCCTTCCCGAATCCCTTGCCGGCCCTGGCGCCATCCGCCTGGTGCATTTCTGGGACCCGGCCTGCCCGTGCAATGTCGGCAATCAACAACACCTGACCGAACTCGTCGAGCGCTACGTTCCCCATGGCGTGGAATTCTATGTCGTGCAAAAACCCGGTAGCCACGGCCAGCTGCCGGGCACCTTGAGCAGCCTAAAATCCATCGACATCCTGCCCGGTTCCGAACAGATCCCCGCCAGCCCGGCCGTGGCGATCTGGGATCGCAGCGGCAAACTGGCGTACTTCGGTCCCTACAGCGAAGGCCTGACCTGCAACTCCAGCAACAGCTTTATCGAACCGATCCTGCAAGCGCTGGATGAAGGCCGTGCGGTGAGTGCCACGCACACACTGGCAGTGGGGTGTTACTGCCCGTGGATTGACAATGAATGAGCCCATCGCTAGTCAGCCGATAAAAGAAATGGTCTTGCCGTTAACAGACGGCAAGACCATTTCTTTGAATCAAGAGTTTAAACCGTCTTAAATCCTGGCTTACCGTTAGCAGCCCGCCACGCTTTCACCTCTGCCACTACCGCCGCCGGCCCACTCTTCCCGGCTTCCGGATAAAACAACAAATCGGAACCAGATGGGTGTTCGGCCAGGGCCTTAAACTCTAAAATCGCGTCAGTATGCTCTTCTTCCGTATCATATTCATCATTATATACTTTCGTAACAAACCTAAAAAACTCAGCCTCTGACATCTCACTTATTAACTTACTCATTTTTTGCCCCCTTATGAGTTTCAATATGATTCTTCGGAGTAACTGCATTAATATTGTCAATATCATATACACCACCGCCTTCGGAGATATACTTCTTATGATGCAGTTCAAACCTCACTCGCCTACCCACCTGCTCACTCTCTTTTGCAACAGGTGCTCGACCCTTCTTCATTGTAGCCAAAACACCAACATCAAATTGTTTAGCTAACTCAGGATCATTAGAGACCGCTTTCCAAAAAGTCTCTCGAAACGCCCTGAAATTTTTAAACTCCCTGCCCCTCAGCTGATCGGCAATTTGCGACGGAACAGGTGCGCCTTCACCCTGCGATGCAGTCCCCAGCCAGATCCCCGATACAGGCTGACCAAAACCTGTCGCAACACCCGGATCTTCTCGCCGATCCCGAAACATTGTATAGACCGGTGGCAGGCCAGAATCCACCGGGAAAACCGTAATAAAATCATCAAAGCCGGCTTCGGAAACCGAAGGGAATGTATCGATCCGTCCCTCAACCGGTATCACCGCTGCCCCAGTGTAAACCGGTGGCACTGGCTGTTCGGCAGGTGAGGTCGTCGAACTATTCCCTGGATTGACGACAGGGGTCCACGTAAAGGTTCGTGGCGGTACATCCGAAGTGGCCGCGGTATAGACGTTCTGTTCGGCATTATAAGTGGCAGCAACTACGCCAACTTTTGACGGAACAGTCAGGCCATCCGTCATGACGACAAACAGTTCTGACTGTCCATCTGCTGCAGTCTTTGAACTGATGCGATAAGGCAAATCAACAGCTCCGCCAGCAGCAGCGACGGCGTTTAAATCTTGCCCGATGTCATGAACAAGGTCCGAGAGCGGCGTACTGAAAGCATAACGTTCCGGCAATTCACCATTACCCAGCTTCGATGAGTAAAACAGTGCCGAAACACCTACAACAACCCCAGCCCCAACACTTGCAACCATCCCTCCCACTGCCGTAATTGCCGCACGGATAGCCGCTTGCAGAGTGACCGAAGCTGCCTCAATAACAGCAACGGTTCCCGCCGAGGTCATAAACAACGGTCCTGCCGCTGACGCAGCACCTGAGACACGGAACGCGTTGGCGCTTTGAATAGCCTCTGCCGCTGCACGCGCCTGCTCTTCAGCAATACGCTTGGCTTCAGCTTCTGCCGCAATACGGGCTTGTTCAGCTGCTACATGCCTGGCTTCAGCCTCTGCCGCAATACGAGCTTGTTCAGCCGCTATACGCCTGGCCCCAGCCTCTGCCGCAATACGAGCTTGTTCAGCCGCTATACGTCTTGCCTCTACCTCTGCCGCAATACGAGCTTGCTCAGCAGCTACACGCCTTGCCTCAGCTTCTGCCGCAATTCGGGCTTGTTCAACTGCTACACGCCTGGCTTCAGCCTCTGTCGCAATACGAGCTTGTTCAGCAGCTACACGCCTTGCCTCAGCTTCTGCCGCAATACGAGTTTGTTCTTGTAGATAACGAACTTCCTGCTCCGCTGCGATACGTAACTGCTCTTCCAAGCGCTCCGCTTCCTCGGCGCGAGCGATCAGCCCCGAAAAGGCATTTGTTGTTTCCCATAAATATCGAAGATTTTCTGCGTGAAGAAGTGTTACATGGTAATCTTGCCAGCGTGTTCCAATATTCGTATTAGCCTGCAAGTCCACCAGATTATTAAGCGCCTCAAGTTCAGGCTTGCTTAATGGTGCATTTATATTTGGGTTTGCCTTTACGTAAGGGTGGACAGCAGCCCACTCAGAATTAAATATCTGATCTGTTGCCATTTTATAATGGATAAGCGATTGAGAGAGGCTACGCTCTCCTGTCGTACCTGCTACTGCGACAATTCTCTCAGCGAGAAATACAGGTAACAGTTGAAATCGGATGTTGGTTTCCAGGTTAACAACTGAAAGTCTTTCCGCCGCAAGATACCTCTGGCCTTCTCCGCTGGTCGGAACTCCGGCATTTGCCTGGTCTTTTCTCATAGACAGTTCTGGGAGCTGATTGGCCAGAACATGCATCCCCAACGAAAGACGTTTAAGCTCTAACGCTGCACGATATGCCTTGTCTATTGCATCATAGGCACCCATGAAATTTGGATGATTCAAGTCCAGGCTTTCATGGAGCTTTTTGAAGGACAACTCCTTCATCAAAAAAAATGGATTGTGACCGTAAAGCGAGTGCGTGATTTCGTTTTGGGCTCGGTACTCTGCTGCTTTTGAATGGATCGCATTAATAGTTGTTTCCTGATCTATTTTGGCCGTTTCCGCTAACGAGAGAGCGTGCCCCCCTTGGCTGCTTGTTTTTCTTGCTCTATTTCTCTGATAGCCGTTTCTGTAAGTCTGTTGAAAATTTCTACGTATTCACTGTCGATGTATTCCTGATTTACTCTCTGCTCCAACATCAGGTCATCCCATATGAAAGGAGTAATCGGACGGAGCTTTCCAGAGCCAGCACTGGTGCCTCTATGGGGGCCTTCATACGGCCCCCAAGACCCTTTGAAAAAACCACCGATATCCTGTCGTGATGGTTCCTTGTCTCTGATATATACAGGGCCAATTTCGAATGAGCCCGGTCCTATTTTCCTATGAAACCCTAAATATTTTTCAGCATCATTCATATGACTTATCCATGTCAGTTTCTTCATTGTTAATAACGTATTTAGTACGCTTCTTACAGTTCCTTGATGGTCTTTGTCAGATTTTACAGACGGCCCAGCAGGGCAACATGCTGCGCCCTTGTCACGTCATGATTTCGCGATTAAAAAATGCAGAGTTACATTGATCGACGAAGTGACGTGATCGTTAATACAGCTGGGCTTTAGTCTGCTAGGGCATCAAATTAACGTATTTTTTCGCGACAGATGCGATATATATTTATCGCTAAACAAATAAAACCATTAAAACTAGAGCCAGCCACACCGAGTCAACTGACACTCTGAGGCGTCTTTATAGGTTGTAGCTGCAAAACCTTGCAACACCACTTCTGTAGTGCAACTCCTAGAAGCTTGAAGGAAATTTCCTATTCATAAAATACTGTGTTATTAATTCTCAAAGCACTATTATCGACAAAATCAAAACTATAAACTTTCTTCCCAATAATTCTAACAACATGGAACGGACTCTTATGAAACGCAGCCTGACCGCTCTCGCTCTGCTGATCGTCGTGCTGGCCGCCGGGGCCGGCGGATACCTCTACAGCAAGCAGCCGTCACGCCAGGGCATGGTGGAACTGCAACACCTGCAAGGCTCCGTCACCGTGCGCTACGACGAGCGCGGCGTCCCGCACATCCGCGCCGACAACGAAACCGACCTGTACCGCGCCCTCGGCTATGTGCATGCCCAGGACCGCCTGTTCCAGATGGAAGTCCTGCGTCGCCTGGCCCGTGGCGAACTGGCTGAAGTGCTCGGGCCGAAACTGCTCGATACCGACAAACTGATGCGCAGCCTACGCATTCGCGAACGCGCCGAAACTTACTTCGCGAACCTCGACAAGCAGTCGCCCTCCTTCATCGCCATGCAAGCCTATCTGGACGGCATCAACCAGTATCAGGACAGCCACGCCAAACCCGTGGAGTTCGACGTGCTGGGTATTCCAAAGCGCCCGTTCACGGCCCAGGACACCATCAGCATCGCCGGCTACATGGCCTACAGTTTTGCCGCGGCATTTCGTACCGAACCCTTGCTGACATTCGTGCGCGATCAACTGGGGCCCGAATACCTGAACATCTTCGATCTCGACTGGCAGCCCAAAGGCGTGCTCAACGGGACCGACACCCCATTGGCCAGCGCCGACTGGAAAGACCTCAACGCCCTCGCCCGCCTCAGCGAACAAGCCCTGGCTGACAACGGCCTGCCACAGTTCGAGGGCAGCAACGCCTGGGTCGTCGCGGGCAGCCGGACCCAAAGCGGCAAGCCGCTGCTGGCGGGTGATCCACATATCCGTTTTTCCGCGCCGTCTGTGTGGTACGAAGCGCAGCTCTCGGCGCCGGGCTTTGAACTCTACGGCCACTATCAGGCTCTGATGCCGTTTGCGTCGCTGGGCATGAACCGCGACTTCGGCTGGAGCATCACCATGTTCCAGAACGACGACCTCGACCTGATCGCCGAGAAGGTCAACCCGGACAACCCCAACCAGGTCTGGTATCGCGGCAAGTGGGTGGACATGACGACCAGCGAGCAGCAGATCGCGGTCAAGGGCCAGGCACCGGTGACGCTAGTGCTGCGCCAGTCGCCCCACGGTCCGATCGTCAACGATGCCTTGGGCAACGGCGTCGGCAAGACACCGATTGCCATGTGGTGGGCGTTTCTCGAAAGCCAGAACCCGATCCTGGAGGGTTTCTACCAGCTCAATCGCGCCGACACCCTGGCCAAGGCCCGTGGTGCCGCGGCGAAAATCCAGGCCCCGGGCCTGAACGTTGTCTGGGCCAATGCCAAGGGTGACATCGGCTGGTGGGCGGCGGCGCAACTGCCTAAACGCCCGGCGGGTGTACACCCATGGTTCATCCTCGACGGCAGCACCGCCGAGGCAGACAAGGATGGCTTCTACCCGTTCACGGCCAACCCTCAGGAAGAAAACCCGGCCCGGGGCTACATCGTCTCGGCCAACTTCCAGCCGGTTTCGCCGACCGGCATGGAGATTCCCGGCTACTACAACCTTGCCGATCGTGGCCAGCAACTCAATCGCCAGCTCAGCGACAAAGCGGTCAAATGGGACCTGGAAAACAGCCAGAAGCTGCAACTGGGCACCACCACCGCCTACGGCCCGCGTCTGTTGGCACCGCTGTTGCCAGTGTTGCGCGAAGTGGTGAGCGATCCCGCCGAACTCAAACTGCTGGAGCAACTGGTCCAGTGGCAAGGCGATTACCCGCTCGACTCGACCAGCGCCACGCTGTTCAACCAGTTCCTGTTCAACCTGGCTGACGCGACGATGCGCGATGAGCTGGGTAACGACTTCTTCGAAACGCTGCTCTCGACCCGGGTGATCGACGCCGCGCTCCCCCGGCTGGCCGCCACTGCCGATTCGCCGTGGTGGGACAACCGCAACACCCAGGGCAAGGAAACCCGTGCCGATACGGTGAAGGCCGCCTGGCAAGCCAGCCTCGCGCATCTCAAGAGCACCCTCGGTGCAGACTCCTCGCAATGGCAGTGGGGCAACGCGCACACGTTGACCCATGGCCACCCGCTCGGGCAGCAAAAGCCTCTGGACCTGTTCTTCAATGTTGGTCCCTTCGCCGCACCCGGCAGCCATGAAGTGCCGAACAACCTCTCGGCGAAAATTGGCCCGGCACCCTGGCCCGTCACCTACGGCCCCTCGACCCGGCGCCTGATCGACTTCGCCGACCCGGCCCACAGCCTGACCGTCAACCCGGTTGGTCAGAGCGGCGTACTGTTCGACAGCCACTATGATGATCAGGCCGAGGCCTACATCGAGGGGATGTACTTCCAGGCGCACTTCAATGATGAAGAGGTCACAGCCAATACGCGCAGTACGTTGAAGCTGTTGCCGGCGCGGGCTATGCCATAATTCGGTGTCGGCAGGACTGGCCTCTTCGTCGGAACGCCGCCCGGAGCAAGCCCGCTCCCACACTGGTTTTGGGTTGGCCACAGAATTGTGCCCAACCCTATTTCAGACTCAAGCCGCTTCCGGTGCCTGCGCGCGACGCACGTCCGGCTGTTTCCACGAGTCGGCTGCCGCTTCTTCGATCGCCTGCTGGATCGCACGACGACGGCTTTCTTCGGCGCGACGGCTGAAGAACCAGACCATGAAGGTCACGATCGACACTGCCAACAGGATCAGGCTCGCCACGGCGTTGATCTCGGGTTTGACCCCCAGACGGACCGCCGAGAACACTTCCATCGGCAGGGTCGTTGAACCCGGGCCCGACACGAAGCTCGCCAACACCAGGTCATCCAGCGACAACGCGAAGGACATCATGCCGCCCGCCGCCAGCGATGGCGCAATCATCGGGATGGTGATCAGGAAGAACACCTTCCACGGCCGTGCACCGAGGTCCATGGCCGCCTCTTCGATGGACAGGTCCAACTCGCGCAAGCGCGCCGAGACCACCACCGCCACATAGGCCGCACAGAACGTGGTGTGGGCGATCCAGATGGTGACGATACCGCGTTCCTGCGGCCAGCCGATCATCTGCGCCATGGCCACGAACAGCAGCAACAGCGACAGACCGGTGATCACCTCGGGCATCACCAACGGCGCAGTCACCAGGCCACCGAACAGGGTACGGCCCTTGAAACGGGTGATGCGCGTCAGGACGAACGCCGCCAATGTACCCAGTGCCACCGCCGCGATGGCGGTGTAGCAGGCGATTTCCAGCGAGCGTACCACCGAGCCCATCAGTTGGCTGTTGTCGAGCAGGCCGACGTACCACTTGATCGACCAGCCGCCCCACACCGTTACCAGTTTGGAGGCGTTGAACGAGTAGATCACCAGGATCAGCATCGGCAGGTAGATGAACAACAGACCCAGTACCAGCATCAGGCTGGAGAAACGGAAGCGCTTCATTCTTTACCCTCCATTTCCTTGGCCTGACTGCGGTTGAACAGGATGATCGGCACAATCAGGATCGCCAGCATCACTACCGCCAGGGCAGACGCCACCGGCCAGTCACGGTTGTTGAAGAACTCTTGCCAGAGCACTTTACCGATCATCAGGGTTTCCGGACCGCCGAGCAGTTCCGGGATCACGAACTCGCCCACCACCGGGATGAACACCAGCATTGCGCCTGCGATGATGCCGTTTTTCGACAGCGGCACGGTGATTTTCCAGAAGCTGTTGAAGGTGCTCGAACCCAGGTCCGACGCAGCTTCCAGCAGGCTATGGTCGTGCTTCACCAGGTTGGCGTACAGCGGCAGGATCATGAACGGCAGGTAGGAATAAACCACGCCGATGTAGACCGCCAGGTTGGTATTGAGGATCTGCAGCGGCTCGTCGATCCAGCCCATGCTCATCAGGAAACCGTTGAGCAGGCCGTTGTTGCTGAGGATGCCCATCCACGCGTAAACGCGGATCAGGATCGCGGTCCAGGTCGGCATCATGATCAGCAGCACCAGCACCGTCTGCACTTCCTTGCGGGCAACGGAGATGCCGTAGGCCATCGGGTAGCCGATCAGCAGGCAGAGGATGGTGCTGAACAGCGCCATCTTCAACGAGCCGAGGTAAGCGGCGATGTACAGCTCGTCACCGGCCAGCATCGCGTAGTTGCCCAGGTTAAGCAGCAACTGCAGCTTCTGCTCGGCGTAGCTGTAGATTTCGGTGTAGGGAGGAATGGCCACGTCGGCTTCGGCGAAGCTGATCTTCAAAACGATGAAGAACGGCAGCATGAAGAACAGGAACAGCCAGATGAAGGGAACCCCGATGACCATCTGACGGCCACCGGGAATTATTCGATTGAGTCGACGTTTGAATTTGCGCATGTTCATGAGCGAAGCACCACGCCGCTGTCGTCTTCCCAGTACACATAGACCTGATCACCCCAGGTCGGACGCTGCCCGCGACGCTCGGCGTTGGCCACGAACGACTGCACCAGCTTGCCGCTTGGCAGTTCGACGTAGAACACCGAGTGCCCGCCCAGGTAGGCGATGTCGTGGACCTTGCCGCTGGACCAGTTGTACTGGCAGGTCGGCATGTCGGCGGTGACCAGCAGTTTTTCCGGACGGATCGCGTAGGTGACCGACTTGTCCTGCACCGAGGTGCTGATGCCGTGACCGACGTAGATCTGACGATCCAGGTCCTTGCAGGTAATGGTCGCGTGGCCTTCGGCGTCGTCGATCACTTCGCCTTCGAAGATGTTCACGTTACCGATGAATTCGCAGACCAGGCGGCTGGTCGGGGTTTCGTAAATGTCGATCGGGCTGCCGATCTGGGCGATCCAGCCCAGGTGCATGATCGCGATGCGCTCGGCCATGGTCATGGCCTCTTCCTGGTCGTGGGTCACCATGACGCAGGTTACGCCGACGCGCTCGATGATCTCCACCAGCTCCAGCTGCATTTGCGAACGCAGCTTCTTGTCCAGCGCACCCATCGGTTCGTCGAGCAGCAACAGCTTCGGTCGCTTGGCCAGGGAACGGGCCAGGGCCACGCGCTGACGCTGGCCACCGGACAACTGATGCGGCTTGCGCTTGGCGTACTGGCTCATCTGTACCAGCTTGAGCATGTCGGCCACGCGGGCGTCGACTTCAGCGGCCGGGATCTTGTCCTGCTTGAGGCCGAAGGCGATGTTCTGCGCCACGGTCATGTGCGGGAACAAGGCGTAGGACTGAAACATCATGTTGATCGGCCGCTCGTAGGGCGGCATGTCAGTGATGTCTACGCCATCGAGGAAAATGCGTCCCTCCGTGGGCCGTTCGAAACCTGCGAGCATGCGCAGCAAAGTGGATTTGCCCGATCCCGAACCGCCGAGCAGGGCGAAAATTTCGCCTTTCTTGATTTCCAGGGACACATCGTCCACGGCAATCGTCTCGTCGAACTTCTTCGTGACCCGGTCGATTTTGACCAGCACCTGTTTAGGTTGCTGGTCGCCCTCGAGGGCTTTCTTATAGGCGCCGGAGGCAACTGCCATTTACGAAACTCCCAGAAAAAAAGAGTGCAGTTCGCTCAAGGTGAGCCAACCTTGGATAGTTTGAGCCTTGAAGCTATTTACCCGACTTGACCTTGGTCCAGCTGCGGGTCATCAAACGTTGAATGTTCGGTGGTAACTCGACCGACACGTAGGTCTTGTCGAGTACCGCTTGCGGTGGATACACCGCTTCGTCGGTGCGAATGGACTGTTCCATCAGTTTGTCCGAACCCGGGTTAGGGTTGGCATAGCCGACGTAATCACTGACCTGGGCAATCACCTCAGGCTTCAGTAAATAGTTGATGAAAGCGTTGGCCTGCTTGACGTTGGCCGAGTCTTTCGGAATCGCCAGCATGTCGAACCAGAGCGCGCCGCCTTCCTTGGGAATCGAGTAGGCGATGTTCACGCCTTTCTTGGCTTCTTCGGCGCGGTTCTTGGCCTGGAAGATGTCGCCGGAGAAACCGATCGCCACGCAGATATCGCCGTTGGCCAGATCCGCGATGTACTTGGAGGAGTGGAAGTAGGTCACGTAAGGCCGCACGGCCAGCAACTTATCTTCGGCCTTTTTGTAATCTTCAGGGTTGGTGCTGTTGGCATTCAGGCCAATGTAGTTGAGCACTGTCGGCATCATTTCATCGGCGGAATCGAGGAACGCGACGCCACAGCTGTGCAGTTTCTTGATGTTTTCCGGCTCGAACAAGACGCCCCAGGAATCGATCTTGTCGACGCCCAGCACAGCCTTGACCTTGTCGACGTTGTAACCGATACCGTTGGTGCCCCACAGGTACGGCACGGCGTACAGGTTGCCCGGATCGTTCTGTTCCAGACGCTTGAGCAGCACCGGGTCGAGGTTCGAATAGTTCGCTAGCTGCGACTTGTCGAGCTTCTGGAATGCTCCGGCCTTGATCTGTTTGCCAAGGAAGTGGTTCGACGGCACGACCACGTCGTAGCCGGTACGCCCGGCCAGCAATTTACCTTCCAGGGTTTCGTTGGAATCGAAGACGTCATAAACCGGCTTGATACCGGTCTCTTTCTGGAAATCAGCCAGGGTGGTCTCGCCGATGTAGTCCGACCAGTTATAAATATGCACGGTGCCGGCGGCCTGGACACTGACAGCAATCGTCAGCCCGGCGCCGACCAGCATGGCATTGCGCAAGAAAGAAAAAATAGGCAAGTGGAGGTCCTCTGAAATTAGTTGGGCCCAAGTTGCCCCGCGCTACATGACAACCGAGGTTGCCCGGCAACAAAACCGGCGCGCAACTTACCCTCGAAAAACCGTTCCAGCAAAACTTTCTGTCATTTAATTACACCTGTTGTCGCCACCGCGCGGGTGACGACAACAGGTTGTTGCATCAAACCGGCTTATTTACCGGATTTTATCTTGGTCCAGCTGCGGGTCATGATCCGCTGGGTCGCGGCCGGCAAGTCGGCAATCGCGTACAGCTTGGCCAGCACGTCCGCTGGCGGGTAAATACCCGGGTCAGCGGTGATTTCTTTATCAACCAACGGAGTGGCGGCCGCGTTACCGTTCGGGAAGCGTACGGCGTTGGTAATTTCAGCCATGATTTCCGGCTTCTGCAGGAAGGTCATGAACTTGTAGGCACCTTCGACGTTTTCGGCATCTTTAGGGATGGCGACCATGTCGTAGAAGCTGCCGGCACCTTCTTTCGGAATGTTGTAGCTGACTTTCACCTTGTCGCCGGCTTCAGCAGCACGGGACTTGGCCTGGTAAATGTCACCCGAGTAACCCACGGCTACGCAGATGTTGCCGTTGGCGAGGTCGGAGATGTACTTGGACGAGTGGAAGTAGGCGATCGAAGGACGGACCTTCATGATCAGCGCTTCGGCCTTGTCGATGTCTTCTTTCTTCTGGCTGTCGGTTGGCAGGCCCAGGTAGTGCAACGCCACCGGAATCATCTCGGTTGGCGAGTCCAGCAGGCTGATCCCGCACGCCTTCAGCTTGGCGGCGTTTTCAGGCTTGAAGATCAGGTCCCATGAATCGGTCGGTGCGTCGGCACCCAGTGCAGCCTTGACTTTCTCGGCGTTGAAGCCGATACCGATCGAGCCCCACATGTACGGGAAGGCGTGCTCGTTGCCCGGGTCGCTGACCGAGACGGCCTTGAGCAGGTCGGTGTTCAGGTTCTTCCAGTTAGGCAGCTTGGACTTGTCCAGCTTCTGGTAGACGCCAGCCTTGATCTGCTTGGCCAGGAAGTTGTTCGACGGTACAACGATGTCGTAACCGGACTTGCCTGCCAGCAACTTGGCTTCCAGGGTTTCGTTGCTGTCGAAGACGTCATAGACAACCTTGATGCCCGACTCGTCTTCAAACTTCTTGACGGTGTCCGGTGCGATGTAGTCGGACCAGTTGTACACGTGCAGTACTTTGTTATCGGCCTGAACCGCGCCCGCCATCAAACCCATCACGGACATGGCAAGCAGAGTCTTGCCAGCGAGCTTTTTACCTAGTGCCTTCATGCGTAATGCTCCAAATTTTTCTTTTTTGAACCACTTGTTCAGCGACCGAACCCGGGCAACTGGAACCGCGGCTAGTCTGGCAAGATCCACATCGGTCTTTCAAGGAAACGGCCACGCTTTCTGACAGTTCTGAGCGAAAGTTCCTACTTCATATGCAGAACTTTGGACTTCCGCTCAGAGCCTAGCACTTAGCCCTGCAATGCACTCAGGGTCAGGTCAAGACACTTGCGAGCCTTGGTCACCAGCTCATCGATTTCCGCCGGTGTAATCACCAGTGGCGGAGCGATGATCATGGTGTCGCCGACGGCACGCATGATCAGGCCGTTATCGAAGCAGAACTGACGGCAGATCATGCCGACGCCCTTGCCCTCGTAACGCTTGCGCGTGGCCTTGTCCTGGACCAGTTCGATGGCCCCCAACAGCCCAACCCCACGAACTTCACCCACCAGCGGGTGATCGTTCAGTTCCCGCAGACGCTTTTGCAAATACGGTGCCGTTTCTGACTTCACGCGCTCGACAATTTTTTCGTCGCGCAGGATACGGATGTTTTCCAGCCCCACAGCCGCCGCCACCGGGTGCCCGGAGTAGGTGAAACCGTGGTTGAAGTCGCCGCCCTCATTGAGCACGTCCACCACTTCATCACGCACGATCAGGCCGCCCATCGGGATGTAGCCCGAGGTCAGGCCCTTGGCGATGGTCATCATGTCTGGCTTGAGGTCGTAGAAATCGGCACCGAACCACTCGCCGGTACGGCCGAAACCGCAAATCACTTCGTCAGCCACGAACAGAATGTCGTACTTGGCGAGGATTTCCTTGATGCGCGGCCAGTAGGTCTCTGGCGGAATGATCACGCCACCGGCACCCTGGATCGGCTCGGCAATAAAGGCACCGACGTTGTCGACGCCGACTTCCAGAATCTTTTCTTCCAACTGGTTGGCCGCCCAGATACCGAATTCTTCCGGGGTCATGTCGCCGCCTTCGGCGAACCAGTACGGCTGGGCAATGTGGACGATGCCCGGGATCGGCAAGTCGCCCTGTTCATGCATGTAGGTCATGCCGCCCAGGCTCGCGCCGGCCACGGTGGAACCGTGATAGCCGTTCTTGCGGCTGATGATGACTTTCTTGTTCGGCTGGCCCTTGATCGCCCAGTAGTGACGAACCATGCGCAGCATGGTGTCGTTGCCTTCGGAGCCGGAACCGGTGAAGAACACATGGTTCATGCCTTCTGGCGCGATGTCGGCGATGGCCTTGGCCAGTTCCAGTACCGGCGGGTGCGCGGTCTGGAAGAACAGGTTGTAGTACGGCAGTTCGCGCATCTGTTTGCTGGCGGCATCGGCCAGTTCATCGCGACCATAACCAATCGCGACACACCACAGGCCGGCCATGCCGTCGAGGATCTTGTTGCCTTCGCTATCCCAGAGGTAAACGCCCTTGGCGTTGGTGATGATCCGCGGGCCTTTCTCTTTCAGCTGCTTGAAGTCGCTGAACGGAGCCAGGTGGTGGTCATTGCTCAGGATTTGCCATTCACGGGTTTGCGGATTGTTGCTGGTCATACGAATCTCCTAAAAAAATCAGGTGAAAGCGCCACCAGACAGCGGTGGCGCCCGGCGTATCAGACGGCAAAGAGCAGGAATTCCCTTTCCCACGAACTGATCACGCGCTTGAAGTTTTCATGCTCGGCCCGCTTGACCGCAACGTAGCCAGTGATGAAATTTTTGCCCAGGTACCGCTCGATGGTTGCGCTGTTTTCCATGCGTTCCAGCGCGTCTTCGATGGTCAGCGGCAGGCGCAGGTTGCGGCGTTCATAGCCACGCCCCACCACCGGCGCACTCGGGTTCAGGCCTTCGACCATGCCGATGTAACCGCAGAGCAGGCTCGCGGCAATCGCCAGGTACGGGTTGGCATCGGCGCCCGGCAGGCGGTTTTCCACCCGACGGTTTTGCGGCCCCGCATCCGGCACCCGCAGGCCCACGGTGCGGTTCTCTTCGCCCCACTCCACGTTCACCGGCGCCGAGGTATCCGGCAGGAAGCGGCGGAACGAGTTGACGTTGGGTGCGAACAGCGGCAACAGCTCGGGAATGAGTTTCTGCAAACCACCGATGTGGTGCAGGAACAACTGGCTCATGGTCCCGTCTTCATTAGAGAAGATGTTCTTGCCGGTCTCGATGTCGATGATGCTCTGGTGCAAGTGCATGGCACTGCCCGGCTCGCCGGTCATCGGCTTGGCCATGAAGGTCGCAGCGACGTTGTGCTTGAGCGCGGCCTCGCGCATGGTGCGCTTGAACACCAGGATCTGGTCGGCCAGGGACAGG
The DNA here is from genome assembly GCF_019955895.1 of Pseudomonas sp. GL-B-12. NCBI lineage: Bacteria > Pseudomonadati > Pseudomonadota > Gammaproteobacteria > Pseudomonadales > Pseudomonadaceae > Pseudomonas > Pseudomonas sp. GL-B-12. The sequence continues at coordinate 9,523 of NZ_JAHBCX010000033.1, read as the reverse complement.
GCATCACCGTGACGGAAGTTGATTTCCATCTGCGCCGTGCCGTCCTCGTGGATCAGCGTATCGAGGTCCAGGTCCTGCAGTTCACACCAGTCGTAGACGTCTTCGAACAGCGGATCGAATTCGTTCGCCGCTTCAATGGAGAACGACTGACGACCGGTTTCCGGGCGACCGGAGCGGCCGATCGGCGGCTGCAACGGGTAGTCAGGGTCGTCACTGCGCTTGGTCAGGTAAAACTCCATTTCCGGCGCCACGATCGGCTGCCAGCCTTTGTCGGAATAGAGTTTCAGGACTTTCTTGAGCACGTTACGCGGCGACAGCTCGATCGGGTTGCCTTGCTTGTCGTAGGTATCGTGGATGACGATGGCGGTCGGCTCGATGGCCCACGGCACCAGGTACACCGCGCCCTGGTCGGGACGGCAGATCATGTCGATGTCGGCCGGGTCGAGCAGTTCGTAATAGATGTCGTCTTCGACGTAATCGCCGGTCACGGTCTGCAACAGCACACTTTCTGGCAGGCGCATGCCTTTTTCGGCGATGAATTTGTTGGTCGGCGAAATCTTGCCCCGGGTAATCCCGGTCAAGTCGGCGATCATGCATTCGACTTCTGTGATCTTGTGGTTTTTCAACCAATCGGTGAGCTGGTCGAGGTTGTTACTCATAAATGCCTCTAGGCTTGAGTTGTCTGACCGTTTTAAGGTCAGGCGTTGTTTGACGCATCGGCGTCGCGTTGTAGAGCGTTTGCGCGGCAGATTATCGTGCTTGCCAACACGGCTGCAGAGGCCGGGCGTGCAGAATCGCGAGCGGTGCCCTGAACGATGGTCAGGCCGCTATTGTGAATCGGTTCTATATTGAATGGAGTAACCGTAATGGGGGTGCCATCGCGACCGTCCAGAATATCGGACGGGGACGGTCGAACCGTCACGGATGGGAGGATCACCGGAACCGCTGAGGCCACGGAACGGACGGACGTGTCATCACTGTTGTGATAAACATGCCGACCGACCTGTCTTGAGCAGTCGGTGACGCCGATTATCGGCAGGCGAGACATGAAGCACCCCGGTATTATTGCTGTTATGGGTTTGATTCGAGCTTAGCCTTGTTCATTTTTTTACACAACACCCCCGTAAAAAATACAACACGGCCCGCTCAAGCCTGCGGGCGCCATAGAGGCCAAGGGCATAAAAACGCCCCAAAGTGCCTCAAAAAAGCCACACGAGTGCTTTTTTAGGGCAAAAAAGGCCTCGCTTGACTTCGGCATGCCGTTCGGGTTGACTGGAATCTGAAAAGATCAATGATTGATATTTTTAACAACAAAGGTGTTGCATCATGTCGGTACCCCCGCGTGCCGTTCAGCTTAACGAAGCGAACGCGTTCCTTAAGGAACATCCTGAGGTTCTGTACGTTGACCTTCTGATTGCGGATATGAATGGTGTGGTGCGCGGCAAGCGCATTGAACGCACCAGCCTCCACAAGGTTTACGAGAAAGGCATCAACCTGCCGGCCTCTTTATTTGCTCTGGATATCAATGGCTCGACGGTGGAAAGCACCGGCCTGGGCCTGGACATCGGTGATGCTGACCGAATCTGCTATCCAATCCCCGATACCCTATGCAACGAGCCATGGCAGAAGCGCCCGACCGCGCAACTGTTGATGACCATGCACGAACTCGAAGGCGAGCCATTCTTCGCCGACCCGCGTGAAGTGCTGGCCAATGTGGTACGCAAGTTCGACGAAATGGGCCTGACCATCTGCGCCGCGTTCGAACTGGAGTTCTACCTGATCGACCAGGAGAACGTGAACGGTCGTCCGCAACCACCTCGCTCGCCGGTTTCCGGCAAACGTCCGCACTCGACACAGGTCTACCTGATCGACGACCTCGACGAATACGTCGACTGCCTCCAGGACATTCTGGAAGGTGCAAAAGAGCAAGGCATTCCGGCCGACGCCATCGTCAAGGAAAGTGCCCCGGCGCAGTTCGAAGTGAACCTGCACCACGTGGCTGACCCGATCAAGGCCTGCGACTACGCGGTCCTGCTCAAGCGCCTGATCAAGAACATCGCCTACGACCATGAAATGGACACCACCTTCATGGCCAAGCCTTACCCAGGCCAGGCGGGTAATGGTCTGCACGTCCACATCTCGATTCTCGACAAAGACGGCAAGAACATTTTTGCCAGTGAGGATCCCGAGCAGAACGCCGCACTGCGTCACGCGATCGGCGGTGTGCTCGAGACCCTACCGGCGCAGATGGCCTTCCTCTGCCCGAACGTCAACTCGTACCGTCGTTTCGGCGCACAGTTCTACGTGCCGAACTCGCCGTGCTGGGGCCTGGATAACCGCACTGTGGCGATTCGCGTACCGACCGGTTCCTCCGACGCCGTGCGCATCGAGCATCGTGTAGCCGGCGCCGATGCCAACCCGTACCTGCTGATGGCTTCGGTTTTGGCGGGCGTGCACCACGGCCTGACCAACAAGATCGAGCCTGGCGCCCCGGTCGAAGGCAACAGCTACGAGCAGAACGAGCAGAGCCTGCCGAACAACCTGCGTGATGCACTGCGCGAGCTGGACGACAGCGAAGTCATGGCCAAGTACATCGATCCGAAATACATCGATATTTTCGTGGCCTGTAAAGAGAGCGAGCTGGAGGAGTTCGAACACTCCATCTCCGACCTCGAGTACAACTGGTACCTGCATACCGTGTAAGCGGTTGCAGTAAAAAACGCCGCCGGCCTCACAGCCGGCGGCGTTTTTTTTGCTCGCCATTTGTTATGAAATGCTTGTTAGCAGAACCAAGGAAAATTCCTACGGATTCGCCAGACACTGACTACATCTGCACCCTGACCACAACCTCACACTCCGGATGCCGGGATTCTTCCCGTTTTCCTACCCGCGTATGAGAACGACTATGAAAAAACAACTATTGGGCGCAACCATCACTCTGATTGTCGCCGGTTTGTGCTCGACTGCCTTGGCAGCAGCCGGTGACACGCCCGCATGGAGCTATTCCGCCCCCACCGGTCCACAAAACTGGGGTGAACTGAAAAGCGAGTACAGTCTCTGCTCATCGGGTAAGACACAGTCGCCTATCGATATTCGTGACGCGATCAATACTGACTTTAAGACCCTGAACGTTACTTATCAGCCAAGCAAAGCCACAGTGTCGAACAACGGCCATACAATTCAGGTAACGCCGGTCGACGCCGGAGTTATCACCCTGGACTCCGGTCACTACTCATTCGTGCAAATACATTTTCATACGCCAAGTGAAGAAATGATCCAGGGGCGCACCTATCCTCTGGACGCGCATCTGGTTCACCGCAACTCTGCAGGCGAACTGGCCGTGGTGGCCTTGCTGTTTGAAGAGGGTGCACACAATCCGACCCTGGAGCCAATCCTGGCAGCCATGCCAAAGCACACGGGCGGTAGTGCGCATCTGGACACGGTAAACGTTGCCCAACTACTACCTGCGAACCTCAACGCCTATTTCTACATGGGCTCCCTGACAACCCCCCCTTGTACCGAAGGCGTGCGCTGGAATGTGCTGACCACTGCGGTGCAATTGTCGCGAGCGCAATTGGAGGCGTTCCAGGCGCTGTATCCAATGAATGCACGCCCGGTTCAACCCTTGAACGGCCGGAGTGTACACGTCGGTGGCTAAGCGGTTTTGATCGCCGGGCTGGGCAGCGGAGCCCATACAGACAAGGTGCCACCTGCCTCGTACAATGCCCGCTGCCCCGCAGGAGACTTACATGACACGCGTAGCCACCCCCCGCAAACCCCGCGCACGCAGCCAGGCCCGGATCGATTCGATACTCGATGCGGCCCGCACGTTGTTGGCCGCCGAGGGTGTGGCCAGTCTGTCGATCTACAGCGTCGCCGAGCGCGCGGAGATTCCGCCCTCCTCGGTCTACCACTTCTTCGCCAGCGTACCGGCGTTGCTTGAAGCCTTGACCGCCGACGTCCATGCCGCCTTCCGCGCCTGCCTGCAAGCCCCCATCGATCACCTCGCCTTGAACGGCTGGCGCGACCTGTCGCGACTGGTGGAACAACGCATGCTCGACATCTACGCAGAGGACGCCGCCGCCCGCCAACTCATTCTGGCCCAGCACGGCCTGACCGAAGTCACCCAGGCCGACCGCCAGCACGACATCGAACTGGGCGACCTGATGCACAAGTTGTTCGACCATCACTTCGAGCTGCCGACATTGCCGAGCGATATCGATGTGTTCGCCCTGGCCATGGAACTGGGCGACCGGGTGTATGCGCGCTCGGTGCAGCAGCACGGGCAGATTACGCCGCGCATGGCTGAAGAAGGGATGCGGGTATTTGATGCTTATGTGGGGTTGTATTTGCCGCCGTATCTGCCCAAGCGCAGCGTTCCAGCCTGAGATATTTATTGGTCACACCGGCCTCTTCGCGAGCAAGTCGAATCGTCGCACCGCCACTCCCACAGGGGAATGCATTCCAAATGTGGGAGCGGGCTTGCTCGCGAAGGCCGCGCCGCGAATCTCGCTGATACACACGCACAAAAAACCCCGAAGGGCTCAAACCCTTCGGGGTTGTTGTTTACGCACACGGCTTACAATTTGGCGATCGACACCTCGGTGGATTTCACAAACGCGATTACTTCACTGCCGACCGCCAGTTCCAGCTCTTTCACCGAGCGCGTGGTGATCACCGAAGTGACAATGCCGGAAGCGGTTTGCACGTCGATTTCCGAGAGCACGTCGCCGAGGACGATTTCCTTGATGGAGCCTTTGAACTGGTTGCGAACGTTGATGGCCTTGATCGTCATGATGTTGATTCCTGTCGTTGGGTAAGACTTGAGTTATTGAGCCCAGCGCAATTGCGTAGGCAAGGGTGAAACAGGTTCCGGTTCCGGCGGTTGGCCGGGCAGCGCCAGCACGCGATTGAGGACTTCGGTTTCCAGCGCCGCCAACCGATGGGAGCCACGAACGCGAGGGCGCGGCAGTTCCACGTGCAGGTCGAGGCCGACTTCGCCGTCTTCGATCAGGATCACCCGATCGGCAATCGCCACCGCTTCACTGACGTCATGGGTCACCAGCAACACCGTGAAACCGTGCTGTTGCCAGAGCCGTTCGATCAGTTGCTGCATTTCAATTCGGGTCAGGGCATCCAGCGCCCCCAAGGGTTCGTCGAGTAACAGCAGGCGCGGCTGATGAATCAACGCACGGGCCAAAGCCACGCGTTGCTTCTGTCCACCGGACAGCGCGGCCGGCCACTCGTGGGCGCGATCGGCCAGGCCCACCGCTTCCAAGGCTTCAAGCGCTTGCGGCCGCCAGTTACCCTTGAGGCCCAGGCCGACGTTGTCGATGATCTTTTTCCAAGGCAGCAAACGCGCTTCCTGGAACATCAGCCGCGTGTCCTCCCGCGCGTCGCTCAATGGCGCGGCACCGGCGAGCAACTCGCCGCCGGTTGGTTGATCGAGGCCGGCGAGCAAGCGCAGCAAGGTACTTTTGCCGCAGCCACTGCGACCGACCACGGCGACAAACTGGCCCGCCGGAATGTGCAGGTCGATCTCGCGCAGCACCCGCCGCGAGCCAAAGGTTTTTTGGAGCTTGCGCACCGCCAGCGGAATACCGCGCAGCAGGCGTGGAGGTTGCTCCGCGATCATGCCGCACCTCCCTTGGCAACCTGATACGCCGGGTGCCAGCGCAGCCACACTCGTTCAAGTCCACGGGCCGCGAGGTCGGCCAGTTTGCCGAGCACCGCGTACAACAGAATCGCCAGCACCACCACGTCGGTCTGCAAGAATTCCCGGGCATTCATTGCCAGATAGCCGATGCCGGAACTCGCGGAGATGGTTTCCGCCACGATCAATGTCAGCCACATGAAGCCCAGGGCGAAGCGCACACCGACCAGAATCGAAGGCAGCGCCCCCGGCAGAATCACCTGCCAGAACAGACCGAAACCAGACAAGCCGTAACTGCGCGACATCTCCACCAGCGCCGGGTCGACGTTACGGATGCCGTGATAGGTGTTGAGGTAGATCGGGAACAACGTGCCCAGCGCCACGAGGAAAATCTTCGCCGACTCGTCGATACCGAACCACAGGATCACCAGCGGAATCAGCGCCAGGTGCGGCACGTTGCGGATCATCTGCACCGAACTGTCGAGCAGGCGCTCGCCCCACTTTGACAGGCCGGTGATGAAGCCAAGCGTCAGGCCGATGCCGCCACCGATGGTGAAGCCCAGCGCGGCACGCCAGCCACTGATGGCCAGGTGTGTCCAGATTTCGCCGCTGCGCACCAGGCTCACGCCGGCCTCGATCACGGCAATGGGTGCCGGCAGGATCCGTGTCGACAACCAGCCCGCCGACACACTCAACTGCCACACCGCCAGCAGCAACACCGGCAACGCCCAGGGCGCCAGCCTGTGGATGATTTTCTTCATGACCGCGCCTCAGCTCTGGGACGCGGCTTTGGGCAGAATGTCGTTGGCGACCATCTCGCCGAACGGGCTGACGTATCCGGCGCTCTTCGGCAGTTCAGGACGCTCGACATCGAGGTGCGGGAACAGCAACTCGGCCACCCGGTACGACTCTTCCAGGTGTGGATAACCAGAGAAGATGAAGGTATCGATGCCCAGGTCCGCGTACTCCTTCACGCGGGCGGCCACGGTCGGACCATCGCCCACCAGCGCCGTACCGGCACCGCCGCGCACCAGACCGACGCCGGCCCACAGGTTAGGGCTGACTTCGAGGTTGTCTCGGTTGCCGCCATGCAATGCGGCCATGCGTTGCTGACCGACCGAATCGAAACGCGCCAGCGAAGCCTGGGCACGAGCGATGGTCTCGTCGTCGAGATGGGAGATCAGCCGATCCGCGGCTTTCCAGGCTTCATCGTTGGTTTCGCGCACGATCACGTGCAGGCGAATGCCGAAGCGCACGGTGCGTCCGAGCTTGGCGGCCTTGGCTCGGACCTGTTCGATTTTTTCCGCGACGGCGGCCGGTGGTTCGCCCCAGGTCAGGACCATTTCCACCTGTTCGGCGGCCAGGTCCTGCGCGGCTTCCGAGGAACCGCCGAAGTACAGCGGCGGACGCGGTTGCTGGATCGGCGGATAGAGCAATTTCGCCCCCTTCACGCTGATGTGCTGGCCGTCGTAATCGACGGTTTCGCCTTCCAGCACCCGACGCCAGATGCGGGTGAATTCCACCGAGGCCTGATAACGTTCTTCGTGGCTGAGGAACAGTCCATCGCCCGCCAACTCTTCCGGATCACCGCCCGTCACCAGATTGAACAGCGCACGACCGCCGGACAGTCGATCCAGGGTCGCAGCCTGTCGCGCCGCCACCGTCGGGGAAATGATCCCGGGGCGCAGGGCGACAAGGAACTTCAAGCGCTGGGTCACCGGAATCAGCGATGCCGCCACCAGCCACGAGTCTTCGCACGAACGGCCGGTAGGGATCAGTACCCCGCCGAACCCCAGGCGATCCGCTGCCTGTGCGACTTGTTGCAAGTAACCGTGATCGACGGCGCGTGCGCCTTCGGCGGTGCCAAGGTAATGGCCGTCGCCGTGGGTAGGCAGGAACCAGAAAATATTGAGGCTCATGGAGTGGTCTCCTTGGGGAATCGATTTATTGGGCTTTGGCAACGGCGGCCGGCGGCGTCCAGATCACGTCTTTGATGCTCAACTGCTTGGGAATCAATTTGAGCTGGTAGAAGCTGTCGGCGATTTTCTGCTGTGCGGCGACCACTTCCGGGGTGAGGAACAGCGCGCCATAGCCCTGGCGTTTCACTGAGGTCAGGGTGATGTCTGCTGGCAGGCCGAGCAGCGGTGAAACCTGTTGAGTCACCTCTTGCGGGTTAGCCCTGGACCACTCGCCCACCGCGCGCACTTCTTCCACCAGGGTCTTGATCACCTCGGGATTTTTCTGCGCATAAGGTTTGGTCGCCAGGTAGAACTGATGGTTGTCGACGATGCCCTGGCCATCGCGCAGGGTGCGCGCTTGCAGCTGTTGTTCGGCGGCGGCCTGGTACGGGTCCCAGATCACCCAGGCGTCGACGCTGCCACGCTCGAACGCGGCGCGGGCATCGGCCGGTGGCAGGAATACGGTCTGGATGTCGGTGTATTTGAGGCCGGCGTCTTCCAGCGCACGCACCAGCAGGTAGTGCACGTTGGAGCCCTTGTTGAGCGCGACTTTCTTGCCCTTGAGGTCCGCCACCGACTTGATCACCGAGTCCTTCGGCACCAGGACCGCCTCACTGTGCGGCGCCGGCGGTTCATAGGCGACGTAGAGCAGATCAGCACCCGCTGCCTGGGCAAACACCGGAGGCGTTTCACCGGTGACACCGAAGTCGATGGAGCCGACGTTCAGGCCTTCAAGCAGTTGCGGGCCACCGGGGAATTCAGTCCATTGCACGTCCACGCCTTGGGCGGCGAGGCGTTTTTCCAGGGTGCCTTTGGCTTTGAGCAGCACCAGGGTGCCGTATTTCTGATAGCCGATTCGTAGTGTCTCGGCCTGAGCTTGAGTAATGGCGCCGAAGGTGACAGCCGCAGCAAACAGAGCGACCAGACCGCGACGCAAAATGACAGGGCGCATGGCGCTCTCCTTTTTGCAGTTGGGTTTTGGCTGCACCTGCTTGCCCGTTGGCGGGCGAGTAAGGCCAGTACTTCAATTTTTCGGTGAGGCTCAAATGCTCCAGCGAGCACTCAACAAGCGATCATTCAACAGGTTCGGATCGAGCGGCTTGGGCCGTCGCGCCATGGCGCTGAAAAACAGCTCCAGCGATTCATTCAGTCGTTGTTCCAGCTCCGGCGCCAACTGCGCCAGGGCGCTGCCTTCGCCGTAGGCGATCTGGCTGTCGACGGCGAAAATGCCTTGCAGCATTTCCTGGGCCTTCAATGCCGACAGCACCGGCTTGAGCGCGTAATCCACCGCCAGCATGTGAGCGATGCTGCCGCCAGTGGCCATCGGCAAAACCACCTTGTGGCTCAAGGCGCGTTCGGGCAGCAGATCCAGCACGACTTTCAGTGCTCCGGAAAACGATGCCTTGTAAACCGGTGTGGCGATCAGCAGGCCATCGGCGTTTTCAATCTGTTGCAACAGGTCGATCACCTTGGGGCTGTCGAAGCGTGCGTGCAGCAAGTCTTCGGCCGGGAAGTCCCGTACCTGATAACTCACCACTTCCACGCCCTGCCCTTGCAACCAACGCTGGGAGCGATCCAGCAGCACCCCGGAACGAGAGCGCTGACTGGGACTGCCACCGAGTGAGACAACCAACATTCAGACGATTCCTTGCACGGTGTTGGCGATTCGCGGCTTGCGATCTCGCTTCGATGGAGTGACCTTAACAGCTGATTTATATATCCATAAATCATATTTATTCATTTGGTTATTCGCTAAAGAAATATATAAACCGGTTTCTTCCAGGCATCGGCATAGGGGACGGCCTTCATAGACCGTACCCCTGCCACACCACCCGGCATGCGGGTCCGCACCGGGCGGTTCGAGGGATTGAGGTCAGGAGAGACGTGGAAGTCCCAAGCGATCAAACCACGC
>NZ_JAHBCX010000021.1:0-81508 GCF_019955895.1 Pseudomonas sp. GL-B-12 | reverse complement strand
GTCGAAGACGTCGATGCAGCCTGACTGTTGGCAATGCTCTGGCATTCGGACATATCTGCCTGCGTTTGTTGCGAACTTTGCCCTTTCATCGGCACCACCGATTGCGCCCATAGCGGGGCACTCAAAACCGACAAGGCGAGACACAGACTGATGGGTGACAATTTTTTCATGATGACCTCCGGATGAACGTGGTTCACCCCCAACAGGAGTTTAGATCAGCCCCCGTCAGCCACCCGGTTACTGACCGGCGGTGGGCTCGATCTCCATCACCAGTCGGTCGTCGGCCCAACGCACCGGCACGGCCTCCAGTTGCGCGCCTTTACACGGGCCGTCGATGCAGTGCCCGTCGTCATAACGAAACATCGCGCTGTGATGGGCGCACATCAGGACCTTGCCCCGATAAGTGCAGAACTGCTGCGGATTGAAGTCCAGCGGCACCGAGAAATGCGGGCAGCGGTTGACGTACACCCACACCTGTTCGCCCTGACGCACCGCCACCAGCCCGGCGGGATGCAATTGCTGGTGCTGCGGCAATCCCAACGCCCCGCCGTCGGCGATGTCATCGAGTCGGCACAAGGTAATGCCGGTCATGGAAAACCACGCAGTTCAGGGTTGCCCAGGCTCCAGTGCCATGGGCGAATCTGAATGCTGGCGAACAGGCCCGCCTGCACGTAGGGGTCGTCCTGCATGAACGCTTCCACCTCCGGCAGGCTGCCCGCCTCAATGACCAGCAACGTGCCAGTCATCGACGCGCCCGCATCGTCAAGAATCGGACCGCCGAGACGCACGACGACCCGATGGTCCCCGGTGGCACGCAAATGCGCCTGGTGACTGGGCCGCAGACGCTGGCGCAGCGCCTGACTATCCGAATGATCAGTGGCAAATACCGCAAAGAACTGGCCCATGATTCACGCGGATTCCATGACAAATTCATAACACGCGCGTTTGAACGGCACTTCCATACCTAGCCTGGCGGACACATCGTCGTGGGTGTTCAGGTCTTCATAGATCACCTGCAACGACTGTTTCACCCCAAACACGGCGTCGGACGCCAGGTACGGATCATCGTGATTGAACAGGTGCGTCACCAGTTTGCGATAGCCCGGCACATCAATCATGAAATGCAGGTGCGCTGGCCGCCATGCATGGCGGTTGGCAGCGTCGAGCATGCGCCCCACCGGGCCATCGGTCGGTATCGGGTAAGCCACCGGGACAATGGTGCGAATCGCGAAGCAGCCATCCGCGTCGGTTCGATAGCGCCCGCGCAAGTTGCCGAAAGGCTGTTCGGTGTCCTGGCCGGAATACATGCCGTTTTCAGCGGTCTGCCAGACGTCCAGCACCGCACCGGCCAGTGCATTGCCGTGAGTATCGACCACGCGCCCGCGCACCAGCGCCGTTTCGCCGGCGGTGAAGGCCATGTTTTCGCCGAATTCGCGATCCGGCATGCCATCGATGTAGAACGGCCCGAACACCGTGGTCTCGGTCGTCATCGCGCTGTGCCGATGGTTGATCGCATCGACCAGCATCGAAATGCCCAGAGTGTCCGACAGCAGAATGAATTCCTGGCGCACCAGGCCATCGCATTTGTGCCCGGTGTCGGTCAGAAAACCAATGCCTTCGAACCATTCCTGTTCGGTCAATTCGACTTCACTGACAAACGCATGCAGGTGGCGCACCAGGCTTTGCATGATCTGTCTGTAACGCGCGTTGGGCGCGTCGTTGAAGCTGTTCACTGCCTGTTGGGAGATCAGTGACTCCATGGCTTTGTCTTGATCGGTCATTGTTGTTATTCCGACGAGGATAAGAGTGGCTGGCAGATCAGGCTGGGGCCTGACCTGTCAGAGCCCGGTTCAACAACGCCTCAATCGGGCCTTGTTCAAACGGCCGCGGATTGTAGTAAGGGCTGGCGCAGGCGATTTGCGCGGCTTCGGCCGGGCCGTTTGCCGGAAAGCCGATATCTGCCAGGGCCAGTGGAATGCCCAGCTTCTGGTTCAGTGCGTACAGCAAGGCGCCGACCTCACTCGCCTCGCTCCCGCCCAATGCCCGTGCAGCCCGCTGCAATGGCCCCGCCGCCGCTTCGCGGTTGTAATGCGCGGCGTGGGGCAAGACGATGGCGTGCGCCTGGGCATGGGGCAGATTGAACGTGCCACCCAGGGTGTGGCAGAGCTTGTGGTGCAAGGCCATGCCGACCGAGCCCAGACAAATGCCCGCCAGCCACGCGCCATACAATGCCTGGCTGCGCGCCTCGGGGTCATCGGGATGGTTGACCACGCCCGGCAAGGCCTGCGCCAGCGAGCGAATCGACTCTTCGGCCATGAAGCCGATGATCGGGTTGGCGTCCTGGGCGTACAGCGCCTCGACCGCGTGGGCCATGGCGTTCATGCCAGAGCACGCGGAGATTTGCGATGGCAGGGTCAAGGTCAATTGCGGGTCGTAAATCACGGTCTTGGGCAAAACCCGGATATCACGCCCGGTTTTTTTCAGGCGGTTTTCGGTCAAGCCATAGATCGGTGTCATCTCGGAACCGGCATAGGTGGTCGGCACTGCCACGATGGGCAGACCGGAATCCATGGCAATCGCCTTGCCCAGGCCGATGGTCGAGCCACCGCCAATGGCCACGCAGCAATCGGCATCCAGCCGCGCCGCCTCGATGCGCGCCGCTTGCGCCACCTCCAGCGGAACGTGCATCACGGCCTTCGAATAAACACCGGCGGCACGATAACCGAGCAATGCGGCGACCTGTTCGCCGAGCCCATGCTGTTCCGGTGTGGTGAGGATCAGCGCACGCCGGGCGCCCAGCCGCTCGATTTCTTCCGCCAGCGCCGATAGCTTGCCCCAGCCGAACACCACACGGGTCGGCAGGCTTTGGTAAACAAAAGGATTCATGGCTGGCCTCAGCGCTTGTAATACGCAGGAATGTTGGCGTCGACGTTGACCCAGACCGAACGGGCTTCGGTGTAATCATGGATCGCTTCGAAACCCATTTCCCGGCCATAGCCGGACTGACCGACACCGCCAAACGGACTGCCCGGGTTGACCCGTTTGTAGCAGTTGATCCAGCACATGCCGGCGTGAATCGCGTCGGCCATTTTGTGCGCGCGGCTCAGGTTCTGCGTCCACAGGCCGCTGCCCAGTCCGTATTCGGAGTCGTTGGCGATGGTCAGGGCTTCTTCGTCGGTGCTGAAGCGCACCACGGTCACGAACGGGCCGAAGACTTCCTCCTGGCAAACGCGGTCACCGGGCTTGGCCTCGACCACCGTCGGCTCGATGTAAAATCCATTGGCCAACGCCCGGTCGTCCGGTGCCTTACCGCCGGCGAGAACCTTGCCGCCCTGCTCGATGGCGATGTCGATATACGTCATCACCCGGTCGCGGTGCAGCGCCGAAGTCAGCGGGCCCATTTCGGTGTCCGGGTCCAACGGGTCGCCCAATCGGATAGATTTGGCCAGGGCGATGAAGCGTTCAAGGAATTGGTCGGCGATGTCTTTGTGCAGAATCAGCCGCGAGCCGGCGATGCAGGCCTGGCCCTGGTTGTGAAAGATCGCCCAGGCCGCGCCGTTGACCGCTGCTTCCAGGTTGGCGTCCTCGAACACGATATTGGCGCCCTTGCCGCCCAGTTCCAGCTGAATGCGCTTGAGGTTGCTTTGGGAGGCTTCGACAATCCGGCGCCCGGTGGCGGTCGAACCGGTAAAGGCAATCTTGCCCACATCGAGGTGTTCGGCCAGCGCTTGCCCGGCGGTATGGCCGTAGCCCGGCACCACGTTGACCACACCTTTGGGGAAGCCGACTTCGCTCATCAGCTCGACGATGCGCAAGGTCGACAACGGAGTGATTTCCGATGGCTTGATCACGATGGTGTTGCCCGCTGCCAGCGCCGGGCCCATTTTCCAGCTGGTGAACATCAGCGGGAAGTTCCACGGCACGATCTGCCCCACCACGCCAATCGGCTTGCGTTGCACATAGTTGAGGAACCCCGCTTCGACCGGAATCACCGAGCCTTCGATCTTGTCGGCCATGCCGCCGAAATAACGGAAGCACGCCGCCGTGCGCGGCACGTCGAGGCCACGGGAGTCGCGGATCGGGTGCCCGGTATTGAGGGATTCGAGCTGCGCCAGTTCTTCGCCGCACTCTTCGATCTTGTCTGCCAGTTTAAGCAACAGGCGTCCGCGTTCGGCGGCGCCCAAGGCAGACCAGGCCGGGAACGCACGTTTGGCGGCGGCGACAGCGAGGTCGATGTCAGCGGATTCGGCGGCAGCGATGCGGGTGATCAAAGAACCGTCGTGGGGCGATACCACGTCAATGGTGCCGCCAGCGACCGCGTCCACGAAACGGCCATCGATATAGAGCTGATTTTGCATAATGGTTTCCTCGCACCGCGCGGCTAGCGCAGTGTTTGACGAAGTGATTCTTGAGCGCTTTGCCCGGCGCGAGGCCGGGCCGGACACGAAGTCCTAGAACTCGATCGGATACGGCTTGAGCTCGCCGCTTTCGTAGCGTTGCGGCAGGTTCGGCGTGGCGTTTTCCCAGACCATCAGCATCGAGCGCTTGGTCGAGTAACCCTGGTGACGGATGTCGGCGGGCATGGCGCAGATGTCGCCGGCACGCATGGTGATGCGCGCACGGGGATTGCCATCGTCCTTGTCGCCGACGTCCCAGATGATCTCGTCGGACATTTGCAAGAACCACTCGATACGGTCGTTGCCGTGGAACACCGGCAGGATGAATTCCTCGGTGGTCGGGCAGAACAGGCTGGCCTTGCACACCGAGGTCACCGACGGGTTCCAGGTCACGTCGGAGCGCGACAGGTACTTGAACAGGTTGAAGGCATGCAACTCACCTTCGAAGCCTTCGGCGGCGTGGACTTCAGGTTCGTCCTGCGGCACGTCGATGAACTGGCGGTTGACCGGCAGGTCGTCGCGCAGCGGCGAGTCATCCTTCAGGCCCGGCATGCGTTTGGTGGCGATGCGGGAGCGCTCGATGGCTTCGATGTTGTTGCCGTTCTTGCGACCGAATGCGCTGCCGGTTTCTTCCGGGGCGGCGAAGGGGTCGAAGGTGGCGTTGGTCCAGTCGCGCAGGATGGCCTTGAAGGTGGCCATGATCAGCGGCGTTTCGAAGTTTTCGGTGTAGTTGACCCCGGCCGCCTTGAGCGTGCCGTTGAAGGTGCCGGCATACAGGTCGACCTTGCCGTAGTAGTTGCGGGTGCCGATGACGTGGTCAAAGTTGACCCAGCCATAGAAAAAGCCCCAGGCCACGTCGCGCATCATGGCGCGCAGGAAGGCGTCGACCGGAATCAGGTGCGAGCGGGTCTGGCCTTTGGCCGGCCAGGTGATGCGAGCGAAATACTCGTCACGCGACAGTTCAAAGGCGCCGAGTTTGAATGAGCAGTAGCCGGTGACGGCGTGGGGCGCGCTGGCCTGGACTTCATTGTCGGCAAAATGCGCGGTGTCGGCAGCGGTTTCAAGCATGGCCATGGCGGGATTCCTCTTGTTCTTTTGGATTGGGCGGTCAGATACGGCAGATCACTTGAAGCAGATGTCTGCCCATTTCTCGACCGACAACGGGCCTTTGATGGTCTGCTGCAGAATCACGCCCGGGCGGCTGGCCTCGAAGCGATAAGCCGTGCCGAGCGGCAACAGGCACTGATGACCGCGCTTGAGCAACACGTAGCCCATCGGTTTGCCCGCCGGCATTTCACCGGCCAGGTGCGTGCCCTCGCCGGCTTTCAACGGCGCATCGAGCTTGAGGAAGTCCACGCGAACTTCACCGTCCATGACGATGGCAAACTCGTCGTGCGCGGCGGTGTACCAGGGCGACTGGCCTTCGGCGCGCAGGGTTTCGACGACGTAGCCGAGGTTGAAACCGACCACGACCTTTTCATAAGGGCTGGAATGATCGGCCACTTCGAAAATGTTGGAAAAGGCGTAGTGGCTGGCCTGGCCGCTGATGATTTCCACCGAGCCTTTGGTGTAGTTGTCCAGCGAGCCGAAGACCGTTTCGATTGCAGCGCTACTCATGGTTTTCACCGTTTTGTTGTTGTAGTAACAGTGAGCCAACAGTACGTCGCACCCGCTCTGCGAACAATTAGAGGACCGGCGACAACAGTGTTTGCGAAACGCAAACACTGTAGGAGCGAGCTTGCTCGCGAAAAAATCAGGCACACCGCGTTTAACCTGGATGCCCGCGTCATTGTTGACAGGCAGGCCATGTACCGCTCAACGAACCCAGCCACGCTCCAGCAAGGGCTTGTCCCAGCATGGCTCATCGCCGAAGTTGTCCACCAGAAAGTCGATCAACGTACGCACTTTCAAGGCCCGGCGCTGGGTGGCGGGATACACCGCCGAGAAGTTGAACGAGGACAACGCATACTCCGGCAATACCGGAATCAGCCGGCCGCTGAGCAAGTCATCGCTGGCCACCAGGGTCGGCAGGCAGACAATGCACACACCGGTCTGCGCGTAATCGCGCAGCAAATGCACCGAGTTGGAGCGCACCTGGCCCGGCAGGCTCAGTTCCACTTGCTCGTCTTCGCGGGTGAAGATCCAGCGGTTGCGCGACGGATAGCCTTCGTACAAGGCAATCTTGTGTTGCAACAACTCCTGGGGATGGCTGGGCACGCCGAACTCGTCGGCGTAATCAGGCGACATGCAGAACAATCGACGCACGCTGAACAGCTTGCGCTCGATCAGGGTTTCGGCCATCGGCGGGAACATCTGGAACGCCACATCGAAGCCTTCTTCGATGGGGTCCACCACCCGATCATTGACGATCACGTCCACTTCGATGTCCGGGTACAAGCGCGTGAACTCGGCCAGCATGCGGCCGAAGTGACCGATGGCGAACCCGGGCAACATCTGCACGCGCAATTTGCCGGTGGGCTTGGCCCGCAGCTCGCGCATGTGTTCGGTCAGCGAGTTGAAGCCCGCGACCATGTCGGCGCATTCCTTGTAGTACGTCTCGCCCACTTCGGAGAGCCGTACATGACGGGTGCTGCGATGAAACAGCGGCGCGCTGATGAACTGTTCCAGTTGCTGGATGCGGTGGGTGATCACCGAGCGAGTCACGCCCAGTTGCTGGGCCGCCTTGGCGAAGTTGCCGGTTTCGGCCACCCGCACAAAGGCTTCGACACTGAGTAAACGATCCATGGGCAGGTTCTCTGGATGCTTTTGTTCTTATAGGAACAGCGAGGTTAGCCTGTCGGCACCTCGCACTCCAGATCCCGGGCGAAAACCTGCTTGTAGGAGCGAGCTTGCTCCTACATGAGATCAACGATTGAGCCAAGGGTAACGCGCGGTATCCTGGTTGCCGTAGTCAGGGTCCAGGTAGATGAAGCAGCGCTGGATCTTGAAGTCGCGAATTTCGAACACGTCGGCCCAGTAACCGGCACCGGCGGGTGTCGGTACGCCGGCGCGCCAGTGGCCGTCGACGTGTTCACCGAAACTGGTGCCTTCACAGACCAGTGTATCGGTGCCCGTGAGGATCCAGTTGAAGTGTGCGTAGTCGTGAGTGATCGACTTCAAGCGGCCGCCCAGGTCGGTGAACATCTGACCGATCTGTTCACGACCGGTGGCCAGCCCCCACTTCGGGAACAGTACCTGCGCGTCGTCGGCGAACAGGTCGAGAATGCTGCCACCGGTGGAGGTGATGCCACCGTTGTCGAAGGCTTTGAGGTATTCAAGGGCAACGGATTTGCGTTGTTCGTCGGTCATCGTCAGGGTGCTGATCATGGCTGTCTCCGGATCGTTATGAGCGTGTTATTAACAGGGGGCTGTCAGTGCAGCGACTTGATGTACGTGATGATCTTCTGGCGTTTGGCCGGGTCGCCCTGGGAATAGACCATCGCACTGCCCGGCGCGACGGCCTGGGTGTCGGACAGCCAGGCTTCAAGCGTTTGCTCGTCCCAGACCTTGCCGGACATGGCTTTGCTATAGCCGTCGCTGTAGGTGAAGTTCGACTCGCTGGCGGCCTTGCGACCGATCAGCCCGAACAGGTTCGGCCCCTGCCCCGGCGGCCCGCCCTTGTCGAAGGTGTGGCAGACCGCGCAATGGTTGGTCGCCAGTTTTTGCGCGAGTTCAAGATCGTCGGCCTGAGCAACGCCAGCCAGGCCGAAACTGGCTGCCAGCATCAACAGGACCGGGGCTTTCCGCGGGAAATGACTCATAGTGTTGTTCTCATGCAATCACCGATTAAGGCATCGACGGGCCGCGCGTGAAGGCGGCCCGGGCTTGATTCAGATGCGGCTCGCCTCTTTGTGCGCCTGGTTCGCTGCGCGATAGGCAAAGGCGATGATCGGGCCGAGTGTCGAACCGCCAGCCCAGTAGGCACGACCGGAGGCAGACGCCACGCAGTTGCCGACACCGTACAAACCCGGGATCGGCGCATTCGCGTTATTGAGCACCTGCCCGACGGAGTTGGTCTTCGGACCACCCTTGGTGTCGAGGTTGCCGCCAGTAATCAACGCCGCGTAGTACGGACCTTTCGCGGCCAACGGGTACATCGTCAGGTTACCGGTGCGGTCGGGTTTGACCGGGCCGGTGAAGATGCCCTGGATCGCCAGCTCACCACGATGCAAGTCCAGATCCTTGCCCTTCTTCGCCAGCTCGTTGAAGCGCTTGAGCGTGGCCTTGAGGCTGAGATTGAAATCCGCACTGAGCTTCAGGCCGCCAATGTCGGAAGCATGTTTATCGAGTCGCGCCGCGATGTTCGTCGCCAGTTCTTCGAGGGTTTCACCACGGACCACATGGCGGTCATTGCCGCCCTTGGGCACGATGGGCGAACCGTATTCGTCGCTTGCGCAGTTGTCCTGGGCCTGCTGGTCCCAGATCGAGAACATCACCAGGTTCGGGTATTCGGCTTTGTCGCCATCCCACTGGAAGAAGGTCGGGACCATTTCGTTGTAGGCGGTTTTTTCATTGACGATTCGCTTGCCGTACTTGTTCACCATCAACATCGAATCACCGTTCATGGTGAAGATGCCGGACATCGAACCGTCCTTGGCCAAGGCTTTTTCCAAAAGAATCGGACAGGACCATGCGTAGTTCATGTTGCGCAATTGCACGCCCAAGTCGCTTGAGATGCGGATGAAATCGCCTTCGTTGGTCAGTGCCGCGCAGCCGCCGTAGACCGGAGCGTTGAGGAAGTTGCGGCGCAATTCCGGATCGTGGGTGAAGCCGCCGGTGGCGAAAATCACGGCTTTGCGAGCCTTGACCCGTTCACGCGTGCCCTCTTCGGTTTCGACTTCGACGCCCGTGGCCTCGCCCTTGCTGTTCATGATCACTTTGACCACGCGTTCGCCGGTGCGGATCTGCACACCGTCACGCTTGGCGGCGGCGGTCAGCGTGCGGATCGCCACACGACCGCCGTCGGACATGCTCGGCCGCGCTTCCTTGGGCACCAGTACACGACCCTTCCTGGCTTTGTCTTCGGGCAGCTCGGACCAGTAGTCCGGCACGTCCGGGCAATGCCGATACGGCAGCGCGTCGCGTTCGGCCAACAGTTCGGCGGCGGGCGAGGCGCTCTCGTAGATGGCTTCGCACATCTCGTACTCCCAATCCGACAGGCCGAGTTTTGGCAAGGAAGCGTCATAGGATTGCGGGCGTGTCAGACGAGCGACATAGCGCATGTAATCGGCTTTTTCATCGACCATGCCGGCGTCGCGCATCGGCTTGTTATTCGGCACCCAGTACCAGAACGCTGCTTTGGCCGCGGTGCCTCCAGGGCTCCCGGCCTTTTCCAGGATGACCACGTCGTTGCCCAGCCAACGGGAGAACAACGCGGTCGGCAAGCCACTGCCGCCACCGCCGACCACGACAATGTCGTGCTCCCGATCAAAGGGCAGCTCATCACTGGCCATCGCCCGCCCGGCCACGCCCGACAGTGCGGCGACAGCGGTACCGGCGGCACTGGCCTTGATGAAATTGCGGCGCGACAGTTCATGTTTTTGCTTTTCTTCATTCATTTTTATTCTCCGGAAAAAGTAACGGCCTCAACACCACGGAACGGCAGGCCACAGGACGCAGGCAGGCGTCGATGACTCACCAGTAGTGCCAGAACTGCACAAACAAGCCGTCCGTGACCGTGGTGTTGCGCCCTTCCACGCCTTTGGAATAGTGGATGGACACCTGGTCCCACATTTTCTGGTTGAACACCTTCTGAACGCCGGGTTTGAGTTGAAACAGCACGCCGGCGCCCAGCGCGGTTTCGTTGGAGTCAGAGAAGTCGATATCGTTGTTGTCGCGATCCTTGGTGCTGAAGGTTTTCTGGTAGTCAGCACTGACGAAAGGCGTGATCTGGTACGTCGGGCGATCAACGATGTTGTAGCCCAGGCGCAGGTTGGCATGCCCAGTGTCGCCAGGGTCGGTGTGATGCGGGCCTTCGCCGCGGATGATGGCGCCGACCAGCAAGTCGATGTTCACCTTGCCCAGCCATTCGTTGTAGAACAACGAAGGCCACAGGGCGTAGGTGTCGCTGCTGACCGAGTCCGCACCGGTGGGCAGTTGCACATAGGCCTGCATGCCGATGGTGCGCAGCGGTGTCGGGTTGTACCAGACCAGGCCACCAACCAGAGGATCGCCGAACCCGCTGACCCGCGTGCCGTTGCCGCGAATCGCAATTTCCGGGAGGGTGATACTGGCGATGAAACCGGTATTGGGCAGCCCGTCCATCTTCCAGTAGTGGAGTAACGACGTCAGGCCAACGTAGGTGTCAGTCTTGCTGCCGGCGACCTTGTTGCCATGATCGTCGAAGCGTTTGCGGTCATCGTTGTATTCGAATTCCTGACCGACCGAGTTATAGGGCTCGGTGAAGTCCGAACTGAACTGGAAGCTTTGCGGCCTGTTGCTCGCAAAAGGAATGCCCGACGCTTGCGCCTTGTCGTTTGGAAAAAAGCAAGTGCCCAAGGCACATAGCCCGAGACCTGCCATATTCATCGCGAGACTGTGTCCAGCTCTCATGAACGTACTCCGGATATTGTTATTGTTTTTTGTGCGCAATGATCGGCATTCCATTGAGCTACGGGCGAACGATAAGGCGCGGCCTACTACGCAACAATTGCGAAGTCAGCGACTTGTGTGTTCGTGATTTGCAAACAGCAGGGACGGAGAAAAACGCGTACGGAGTCAGTCATTGAAAACCGCCGTCCCTGGCGGTACTCGCCTGTCGCTGGTCTTGCATTACTTCTTGCTGTGAACCGTCAGGCGCCGCTGCATGGGGAAAACCTGCCAGCCCAGGTGTTCGCTGATCAGTCCCCACACCCCTTGCGGGGCCTTGAGCATCATCACCACCGCGACCACGCCGAGGATGATCATGTACACCGCACCGTACTGCGCCAGGCAACCGCGCAACACGAAGTAAATCAGCGTGCCAATCAACGGTCCTTCCAGGGTGCCGATACCGCCGATGATCACGATAAAAATCACCACGGCAGTCCAGTCCTGCAGGTTGAACGCGGCGTCCGGGGAAATGCGCAGCTTTTGCAGGAAGATCAGCGCCCCGACCACACCTGTGCAACCGGCGGCCAGTACATAGACCATCAACTTGGTACAGAACGTATCCACCCCGAGGCTGCCGGACGCTGGTTCAGAATCACGAATCGATGCCAGTGCCAGGCCCTGACGCGAGCGCAGCAGAAAAAACACGACGGCAACGGCGGCAATGGCGATGGCCAGCGCGGTGAAATAGATCAGCGTTTCGCGTCCGTCCCGGTCATTGCCGATCTGCCGCACAATCGCCGCCGGCAGGCTTTGCCCGGAACCGCCACCGAGGCTGCTCATCTGCGCCAGGCCTAATCGAAAGACCTCCGCCACCACCCAGGTACCGATGGCGAAGTAGGCGCCACGCAGACGAAACACGATCAGCGCCGTGGGAATCGCCAGCAACGCCACCAACACGCCTGCAAGCAGCACCGCGATCAAGGGCGGTACACCGAATTGGCTCGCCAGCATAAACAGCAGATAGCCGCCCAAACCGACGAAGGCCTGCTGCCCTACCGAGACCATGCCGGCGTAACCCGCCAGCAAGTTCCACATTTGCGCCAACGCCAGGTAATAGGCGAACTCCACCACCAGGCGCAGGCTCGCCCGGTCGGCCCACAAGGGTGCACTGAACAAGATCAATACGCACAGGCCCAGCAACGACAAGCCGATGGTGCTGCTGGTGGTCGTGCGTTGTACGCGAAACCTAAGCGCTGGGTTGTTCAAGGCATTCATCAGTCGACACTCCGGGGAAACAGGCCACGCGGGCGCACGACCAGGATCAGCAGAAACACAAGATGACCGGCGAGGATTTGCCAGCCGGGATCGATCTTTGCCCCCAGGGATTGCGCAACGCCGAGAATCACCCCACCGGCCAGCGTGCCCCACAGGCTGCCCAGGCCACCGATGATCACCGCTTCGAAACCGTACAACAGCCGCGCCGGCCCCACGGTGGGATCGAAGCTGGTGCGAATCGCCAGAAACACCCCGGCAATCGACACCACGGCCATCGCCAGCGCCATGGCCAGGCCGAAGATGTGCGCATTGTTGACGCCCATCAGCCGCGCGGTGTGCTGGTCATCGGAGGTCGCGCGAAACGCCCGGCCCAACGAAGTTTTGTAGAACAGCAATTGCAGGCCGCCGATGATCAGCAGCGCACTGCAGAACACGATCAGCGGCATCACACCGACGCTCAGGCTGCCAATGCCGACGCTGGCCACCTCCAGATCGCCTTGAGCCAGCTTTTGGCTGTCGGCACTGAAGAATTCCAGCAGCACGTTCTGCACGATGATCGACAGGCCGAAGGTCACCAGCAGCGGCGGCAAGATGTCCTGGCCCAACGTCCGGTTGAGCAACAGCCGTTGCAACAGGTAACCGAAACAGAACATCAGCGGCACCACGATCAGCAAGCTCGCGAGCGGGCTGAAACCCAGATGATTGACCACCAGCAGCGCCAGGTACGACGCCAGGACGATGAAGTCGCCATGGGCGATATTGACCAGGCGCATGATGCCGAACATCAACGACAACCCCACCGCGAACATCGCGTACAGGCCGCCGAGCAACATGCCTTGAAGCAAAGTATTGAGCCATTCCATCACTAGATCCCGAAATACGCGGCTTTGATTTGTGCTTTGTCCGCATCCCCAGGTCGACCGGTCAGGGACACGCGCCCTTCCTGGAAGCAATAGAAGCGGTCGCACACACTCAGTGCCTGATTGATGTCTTGCTCGACGAGAATCACCGTGGTGCCGTCTGCCTTGATCGAGGGCAGCGCAGCGTAGATGTCCTTGATCGTCGTCGGCGCCAGGCCCAGGCTGATTTCGTCGCACAACAGCAAATGCGGATTGGCCATCAGGCCCCGGCCAATCGCAACCATTTGCTGTTGGCCGCCGGACAGCGCGGTGCCGGGACGCTTGCGCAGTTTTTCCAGCACTGGAAACAGCTGATAGATCCGCGCCAGGGTCCAGAGACCGGGGCGTTTGCTGTAGGCACCGATCAGCAGGTTTTCTTCGACCGTCAGCGAGGGAAACAGCTTGCGGCCTTCCGGCACCAGCGCGATGCCCCGCTCCAACACCTGATTGGCCGCCAGGTCACCGATGGCCTGGCCCTTGAAGTGGATGGCGCCGGGCTGGTTCTTGATCAGCCCGGCCAACGAGCGCAGGAACGTCGATTTGCCCGCGCCGTTGGAACCGATGATCGCCACGGTTTCACCGGCATCAAGGGTCAGGCTGATGTCGAACAGCGCTTGAAAGTCGCCGTAACCGGCACAGAGTTTTTCAATGGTCAGCATGCGTCAGCTCCCGATGCCCATGTAGATGTCCTGGACCCGAGGGTCGGCCATGACACTGCGCGGCTCGCCTTCAGCCAGTTTGGCGCCGAAGTTGATCACCGTCAGGCGACTGACCACCGCCAGCAAGGCATGCACGATGTGCTCGATCCAGATGATGGCGACGCCGGACTTGTGGATGCCTTGAATGGTTTCCACCAGCGCCAGGCATTCCGGTTCAGTCAGGCCGCCGGCAATTTCGTCGAGCAACAACAGGCGCGGTTGAGTTGACAAGGCCCGGGCCATTTCCAGGCGTTTGCGATCGAGCAAGGTCAGCGAACCAGCCAGCACGTTGGCCTTGCGCATCAGGCCGGTCAGTTCCAGCGTCTGCGCACACCATTGGCTGGCCTCTTTGTCCCGCAACCGCGCACCAAAGGTCGCGCCCACCAGCAGGTTCTCGAACACGGTCATTTTCACGAACGGGTGCGGGATCTGGTGGGAACGGCCAATACCTTGCTGGCAGCGCTTGAACACCGGTTCGCGGGTGACGTTGCGGCCTTCGAAATGAATCGTGCCTTTGTCCGCCGCCACACCACCGGCGATCAGGTTGAACAGCGTGCTTTTACCCGCGCCGTTGGGCCCGATAATGCCTAGGGCTTCACCCGGTTGCAGGCTCAGGTTCATGGCATCCGTGACCTTCACCAGGCCGTAGCTTTTGTGCACATCGCTCATTTGTAGAAGTGGCTGTTGCATGGTGCACCCGTGTCCTTTTGCGCGATCAATACGTAATGGCCTGCATCTCACCGCCCAACGGAATCGCTGGCGCAGTGGCATTGCTGGTCACGATCAGGTCGTATTTGTTGTCCTTGCCCAGTCGCCACTGGCCGCTGACCAGAGGCGTCTTGGCGACGTTCTTCACCGGTCCGCCATTCCAGTTGATCGGGCCGACCACGGTGTTGAGGTTGGTCTTGAGCAAGGCATCGCGGACTGCCTGGGCGTTACCTATTTCTTCGGTGCGCTTGAGGATGTCCACGGCCAACTCGAACAGGGCATGCACAAACCCCAACGGTTGCGTCCACTGCTTGCCGGTAGCCTGGGTAAAACCCTGGGCCAGTTGCCCGGCACTGGCGCCAGTCAATGACGAGCTGAACGGATGCGTCGGGCTCCACCAGATTTCGGTCGACAGGTTGTTACCGGCCTTGCCCAATGCCTCGACGGCCGTCGGGAACAACAATGCCTTGCCCACCGACACGGCTTTCGGGTTGAAGCCTTGCTGCCGGGCCTGGGTCCAGAACGTGCTCAGGTCCGGCGGGATGACCACGCCGGTGACGATCTCGACGTCAGCCTTTTTGAACGCAGCAATCTGCGCGGAAAAATCGTCGGTCAGGCTCTGAAAGCGGCCAGGGTCGACCAGTTGAAAGCCCTTTTGCGCCAGTACCGGCGGGAAACCGAGCTTCTGGTCGCCCCAGGCATTGCCATCGCCGTCATTGGGAAACAGGCCGCCGACGATTTTGTTGGACGGCATCGCCCCCCACATGGCGCTGTAAGTACCGATCACATCCTCCAGGCCCCAGAAAAAGTGGTAAGTCCACTCAAAACCCTGCTCCGGCTTGCCGCCACGAGTAAAGAACCACGGCTGCCAGGGCGCCACCGTGGAGATGCACGGGATTTCGTTGATTTCGCATTGGTCGGACACCGGGTTGGTGGTTTCCGGGGTCGACGACACCAGCATCAGATCGACCTGGTCCGAGAGAATCAGCTCGCTCGCCACTTCCGCCGCGCGGTTGGGGTTGGACTGGCTGTCCTTGACGATGACCTCCAGGCGATAGGCTTTGCCGGCCACGGTGATCGAGTTCTTCAAGACTTGCCTGAGCGACTCGATGATGTAGTTGTCGGCTGCCGCAAAGGGCGCCAACGGTCCGGTCTGCGGGCTGACATAACCGAGCTTGATCACCCGCTCGCTGCCAATGGCAAAGTTGAACGGCAGGCTGGCCAGTGCCACGCCACCGGCAGCCACGCCGGTACTGCGCAGGAAATCACGGCGGGAGAAGTCGCGGCCAAACAGGTTTTTATCGTTGTTGTCTGTCATGTAAGTACTCCAAAAGCCTGGACGAACAGGGTCGCCACGTGTGGCCGGGCCATCACGCAGGGTCAGGGGTAAACCAGAGAAATCCGTTTAGAAGAAGAAACTGACGTCGAATGACGCGACCACTTGCGAATCCTTTTCGCCGTCGGCATAGGCATCGCGGCCGGGGCCCGAATGGATGTCGTAGCGCAGTTCCGGACGCAGGCGCACGTTGGGTGTCGGCGTCCAGGCCAGGTTGGTGGTCACGCCGTAGAAACTGCCCCAGGTCGGATCGGGAATGCCGGTGTGCGGGTCGATATTGGCCATCATCACGTGGACCGGGGCGTCGGTGTAGAACCACTCGGCGCGACTGTTCCACATCAGGTTTTCGCTGATTCGGTGATACAAGCTCACGTCCGTGCCATACCAGGTGGCGTCGTTTTTGTTGGCAAACCCGGCGAAAGCGCCCTGCTCCTGCTTGCCGTAGTTAAGCTCCAGCGCCACGCGATTGTTCGGATCGATGACCTGAGAAAGCGTCAGGTAAGACGCCAAGCGCTTGTAGTCGTCATCCTTGGTGCCCGCCGGCAGCGGCGAGCCACAACTGCATTCGGCGAAACTGTCGCCAGCGCCATTGCCGTAGATGTTTTCCCAGTCGATCCAGGTGCCGAAGTCTGCCGAGCGCCAACGCACGTTGGCGATCACGTCCGGCGAGTGATTGGGATCTTGCAGGTTGTTCCAGCCCTGGACCACGCCCAGCTCGAAGCCGAGCATGCTTTCGCCAGGTTTCGAAGGCAGTTTGAACGAGTACAGCGCACCGGCATGTTTGGCCGGGCCGTGCATGAATGAGTAAGTGTGCGAGTAAAAGTCAGTCGGTGCCGGGGATGGCAAGGCGAAACCGATTTCGTTTTCCAGCGGCGTGTGGAAAATCCCGATCATCAGATCCGATCCGCCGAGTACCGGGAAGTAAAAATCAGCGTACGCCTGGGCAATGGTCAACGCCGGATCTTCGGCCTTGTTGTTGCGGTTGGCGCTCAGGTCTTCGTCCCAGCCGTAGGTCTTGAAGAAGCGCGCGTCCTTGCCGTACAGCGCCGTGACGTTGAAACCCCAGTCAGCTTCTTGCGGCATCGCGCCGGGAAACGGTCCCACGCGGCCGATAACATTGCTCTTGGGTTTTTTCTCCACGGCCAGGGCGAACTGGTTGAGGTTCACACCTTCGTCCGTATTGAAGAAGCTTTGCTTGCTGACGTCATCCGTGCCGTTGTTGTTATAGATCACACCGGCCTGAGCCCAGCCGTAGACCTTGATCCCATGTTCGCGCTCAAGGCTGTCGCCGAACACACTGCGCACCAGCGACCCCATGGGATCGTCTGCGGCGCAAGCCATTGAGGGGAACAAAACGTTGGCACCCAGAACGGGTGCGAACAGGGCTGCTGCACAGCCCCATGCACGAATACTCATACCTGCCTTCCTTATTTTTATTAGGCGCCAATCCCCCGAAGGGGCATGTGGCCGAAAGCAAGGTATGACGTCTTGATGAGCCCTGGCCCGGGCTCCACTCGATCGTTGGCGGATCGTGGTGTTCGGCGTAATGGAGGCTACAAGTCCACCACTGCACCAACAATTCCATTCTCGGCGACATCAGTGTTCGCGTATTCAGAACAATGCAGGTCTTTGTGGGAGCGAGCCTGCTCGCGATGAGGGTATTAGTTTCAACATCATTGTTGACTGATCCACCGCTTTCGCGAGCAGGCTCGCTCCCACAGGTCTATTGGTGAACTGCAGATGTGCGGTTATTCAGGCGGATCGAGCTGATCCAGCGCCCGGTTCACCGCCAGTTCACCGAGCATGATCACCTGCGCAATGCCGAGCAGCGCATTGCGGCTGGTTCCTTGCAGATGATCCACCAGATCGGTGGCCATGACATTGGCCGACGCCAGCGATTCACAGGCATGCACCAGTAAGGTCTCGACATTGAGTTCGGGATTGACGATGAACATGG
Source organism: Pseudomonas sp. GL-B-12 (assembly GCF_019955895.1). Classification (NCBI taxonomy): domain Bacteria; kingdom Pseudomonadati; phylum Pseudomonadota; class Gammaproteobacteria; order Pseudomonadales; family Pseudomonadaceae; genus Pseudomonas; species Pseudomonas sp. GL-B-12. The sequence continues at coordinate 63,707 of NZ_JAHBCX010000021.1, read as the reverse complement.
AACTGAGTTTACGCGGCGTGGCCATGATGCCGGGACCGGGGTTGAGGTAATGATCGAGGGCGCGCTCGGCGGCTTCGTGGAGTTTTTGGGAGTCGAGGCTTTCGTACGGGGATGTCGGATCGGTGTCCGGCGGGTTGGGTGTGACTTTGAACATAGTGAAACTCCATATGTGATAAATGGAGCCATCACTCTCGCTACCAAACGATGGGTGGTGGCCATACGAAGGTTGGTAGACCGGCCCACATGGAAAAACCGGCGCGCCCGAGAGCGCCCTACGCATGGCCACCATTAAAACAATTGCCAAAAAGGCGCCTGTCCATAGGTGATGCTACGCGTATGTGGAAAACGGGCTACCAAACCCGATCGCTGCTGTTTTGCAGCGACCGGACAACGATAAAACCCGCCCCCAAGACGCACAAGCCGGCGGATTCTGGCGTAGCTGTAGGCAATGACGCAAGCCGTTGTAGCTTGCGGGAAGTAACGCTGACAGCCGTTAAACACACCTCAATCGTAAGCTGCAAATACAAAAAAACTGTGGGAGCGAGCCTGCTCGCGAAGGCGGTGGGTCAGCCGACATCAATGTTGACTGCGCCACCGTATTCGCGAGCAGGCTCGCTCCCACAGGAGTTGGGGTGTTAATCAGGCATTGGTGGTCAGTGGATAGAGCTTGTCATCAAACTCCGCCAACTTCGGAAACACCAGCGGCTGGTCATCACTCAGATGCTGCAAACGCTGGCTGTAATCAACCAGAAATTGCTGGCGCGCCTCTTCACTGATGTACGGCACATGCCAGGCCACGAACGGTTCCAGCACATCGAACCCTACGTACGCCAACGTGCCACGCAAGATCGGTCGCAGCATGTCCTCCAGCGGTCCATGAATCGCGCCTTCGCCAAACATGTGCTCACGACCACCCAGGGTCACTGTCACCAGCGCCTTCTTGCCGGCCAGACCGCCCTGATCGTAGAAGCGCTTGCCGCCATAGCAGATGCCCGACACCAGCACCCGGTCGATCCAGCCCTTGAGCATCGCCGGGGCAGAGAACCAGAAGATCGGAAAGTTGAGGATCAGCAGATCGGCCCACAGCAGCTTGTCCAGCTCCGCCTGGATGTCCGGCGCCAGTGACTGGCTCTTCACGCCCAAGCGTTGCTCCAGGGCATAGACCAGGTACTCGGGGTTTTCCCGACTCGAGAAGTCCGCGTCGCTGGCCACCGGGTTCCAGTTCATTTTGTACAGGTCGCTGACCTGCACTTCATGGCCCTGGGCTTCGAGGGTGGTGACGGCCTGGTCACGCAGGGCGGCGGTGAAGGATTGCGGCTCCGGGTGAGCGTGGACGATCAGTACTTTCATGGTGGTTCCTTAGATTTGTTCCAGCGTATCGATTGAAGGTGTGGAGTAGCAACATCGTGGGTGATGAACAGTTTGAGTCGCCAACCGTCACACCTGGATCGCCTTCACTTCGACGAACTCGTTCAGCCCCTCCTCACCCCATTCGCGACCGTTACCCGATTGTTTGTAGCCACCGAACGGCGCCTGATAATTGAACGCCGCGCCATTGAGGAAGCACTGACCGGCGCGCATCTGCCGCCCCAGGTGCAAGGCGCGCTCGGCACTGCCGGCCCAGACGCCGCTGGACAGGCCGAACGGCGAGTCGTTGGCGATCTGGATCGCTTGCGCCTCATCGGTGTAGGGAATCAGGCACAGCACCGGGCCGAAGATTTCTTCCTGGGCGATGCGCATGCGGTTATCGACGTCCGCGAACAGCGTCGGGCTGACATAGAAGCCGCGCCCCGGCATGTCACCGCCGCACAGCAGCCGTGCGCCTTCCTGCTGGCCGACCTTGATGTAGTCGAGCACGGTGCGTTTTTGCCCGGCCGAACACATCGGGCCGAGGAAGCTTTGCGGATCAAGGGGATCACCCATGCGCAGGCTCAAGGTTTCCGCCAACGCCAGTTCCACGGCTTCGGCGTAGCGGCTGGCCGGCAGCAGCATGCGGGTCAGTGCGGTGCAGGTCTGGCCGGAGTTGATCATCACGTCCTGCACGCCGTAGCGCACGGCCGCTGCCAGGTCGGCATCCTCGGCGATCAGCAACGGCGACTTGCCGCCCAGTTCCAGGCACACGCGCTTGACCGATGGCGCCGCCGCCTGGGCGACGCGAACGCCGGCACCGGTGGAGCCGGTAAACGACACCATGTCCACGTCCGGGTGCTTGGCCAGCGCCTCGCCGACTTTCGAGCCCGGCCCGCTGACCAGGTTGAACACACCGGCCGGCAGACCGATGTCTTCGATCATCTGCGCCAGCAAGAAGGCATGCAGCGGGGTTTCCTGACTCGGCTTGACCACCACCGTGCAACCGGCGGCCAGTGCCGGGGCCAGTTTGCCGATCAACTGGTGCAGCGGGTAATTCCACGGATTGATGAACGCGCAGACGCCCACGGCCTCGCGGATCACCAGCGAGTTGCCGATTTCGCGCACTTCGTCCATGAGATGAGCCAGTTCGACGTACTGCTCAAGGCCGATGATCGGTCCGTCGACCTGCACCGAGCGGCACCATTGCACCGGCATGCCCAATTCAGTGGTGATGACTGCGGCCATCTCATCGGCACGATTGCGCAGTTGATCGGCCAGTGCACGGATATAACCGGCACGCACGCTGGACGGTGTACGCGACCATGTATCGAACGCCCGGCGTGCAGCCGCCACGGCGTTTTCGACATCAAGTTCATCACCCAGCGGAACACTGCCGCACACTTGCTCGGTGGCCGGGTTGATCACCTCGGCGATACCCTGCCCCGACGGGTTTCGCCAGCGGCCATCAATAAACAGTGTCTTGTGATTAAGCATGAACCTGGGCCTCCATCAATTCTTGAGCACAACGGGCGATGCGCTGGCAGGCATCGCGCAGCGGTTCGGCGCCGACCACCAGACCGAGGCGAATATGCCCCGCCGCGCTCGGACCAAAGGCCTCGCCCGCCAAGACCGACACGCCGTGGCGATCCAGCAGACGATCGGCAAACGCCTGGGCGCTGAGCCCGGTCTGGCGGATATCGAGCATCACGAACATCCCGCCATCGGGTTTCAACGGCCGCACACCGGGGCAATCGGCCAGGCTGTCGCACACCAGGTCGCGACGCTGGCGATAGGCTTCGCGCATGGCTTCGAGTTCCGGCAGGTTGCTTTCCAGGGCCACCACGGCAGCGTCCTGAATGAAATCCGGCGAGCCGTAGAGCATGCACAACGCGAGGTTTTCCAGGTGCGCGGCCAGGGATGGCGGCGCCACCACCCAGCCGACGCGCCAGCCGGTCATGGCGTGGGATTTCGACAGGCTGTTGAGGGTCGCGGTGCGCTCGGCCATGCCCGGCAGGCTCGCCGGGCTGACGTGCTCACCTTCGAACAGCAATTCGCTGTAGACCTCATCGGAAATCAGCCACAGGTCGTGGCCGATGCACAACTCAGCCAAAGCAGCCCAGGTGCTGCGCGGCAGGCTCGCGCCGGACGGGTTGTGCGGGCTGTTCAGTGCCAGTGCCCGGGTGCGCGGGGTGATGCGCGCGGCGACATCTTCGGGCAGCACACGGAAACCGTTTTCCGAGCGCACTGGCACCGGCACCACCACGGCGCCGCAAGCACCGAATACCGCTTCGTAGGTGACGTACATCGGTTCGGCAACGATCACCTCGTCACCCGGATTGAGCACGCATTGGGCCACGCTGAACAGCGCACATTGCGCCCCGGCCAGCACGGTGACCTGATCCGCCGAAACGGATTGGCCGCTGCGCTGTTGATGACGCTTGGCGATGGCTTCACGCAGGGCACGCTTGCCGCGCACCTCGGCATAGTGAGTGTTGCCGCTCAGCAGGCTGTCGATGGCGCCCTGCACGATGGGCTGTGGCGTGTCGAAATCCGGATCGCCCACGGACAACAGCAGAATGTCTTCACCCTGCTCGCGCTTTGCCAGGGCGCGGTAGTGGATGTCCCACGCGGCGGCGCCGTCGCCGGCGATACGTTGAGTCAGATCGGAAAAGCGCATGGCTTCATCCCCTTAAAATGCAGATCAATGCGCACAGGCATGCTTGAGTTCGATCAGGGTCACGCCGTTACGCTTGAAGCCTTGGCGCAAGTCGGCCTGCAACTCGGCCAGGCTTTGCGGCTGGGTCACGGTGCAGCCGAACGCACGAGCGAGGGCGGCGAAATCCGGGTTGCGTGGCAACACGCCGATAGGCTCGATGTCGAGGCCGAGCATGTCATCGCGAATCTGCCCCAGGGCGTCGTTGTTCCACAGCAGCACCACCAGCGGGCTGTCCAGCTCTTCAACAGCCGTAGCCAGTTCCTGGGCTGTGTAGAGGAAACCACCGTCGCCCACCAGCACCAGACCCGGCCGCTGCGGCGCGCCGAACTTGGCGCCGATCCCGGCCGGCAGGCCATAACCCAAGGTGCCGTAGCCGGTCGGGTGCAACCAGCTGCGAATGGCCAGGCTGTCGAAGGCGTAGTTGCCGGTGTAGGCCAGTTGGGTCATGTCAGTGCTGATGAACGCGTTGTCCGGCAGCTCGGCGGCGATACGGTCGAGAATCGATTGATGGATCGACTGCAACGGGCCATGGCTGGCCTTGACCGCTTCACGCAGGGCGGCGACCGAGGCAATCGCAGCACTGGCATCGCGCACATCAGACGGCAGACGCTCAAGCAAACCACTGAGGGTTTGTTGTGCGTCGCCATGCAACGCCACGGCGCATGGGTAGAAGTCGTTGAACTTGCGTGGGTCGATGTCCACCCGCAGCAGTTCGCCATTGAGCGGCAGGCGTTCGCGCCAGAAGTCGGTGTCGGCCATTTCGGTGCCGACCGCCAGCACCACGTCGGCCTCGGCGATCAGGTTCCAGCCCGGTTCCACACACAGGGATGAACCAGCGCTCAACGGTGCATCCGGCGGCAGCAGGCCCTTGCCGGCAACGCTGGTGAACAGTGGCGCGGCCAGTCGGGTGCTGATTTCTTGCAGTTCAGAGGTGGCATTGAGCGCACCACCACCGGCGATGATCATCGGTCGCTTGGCAGCCTTGAGTCTGGCCACGGCTTGATCGATGGCGGTGGCGGATGCCGGACCGCGACCCGGACGACGCACCACTTCATTGCTCCAGTCACGGGCAATCGGTGCCGACAGCACGTCCAGCGGCACCGAAATGTGCACCGGGCGCGGGCGCTCGCTGTCGAACACCGCGTAGGCACGGGCGATCAGTTCCGGCAGGTCTTCGGCGGTCAGCGCCACGGCGGAGAACGCAGTGATCGGCGCGGTCATCGCCCGTTGATCCTGGCACTCGTGCAGGCTGCCCCAGCCCTTGCCCAGGCTGGCGCTGTGGTTGACGCTGGAAATCACCAGCATCGGAATCGAGTCGGCGTAGGCCTGGCCGATGCCGGTGGCGGCGTTGGTCACGCCGGGGCCGGTGATGACGAAGCACACGCCGGGTTTGCCGCTGACCCGGGCATAACCGTCGGCCATGAAACTGGCGCCCTGCTCATGGCGGGTCAGCACGTGGCGAATGCCACTGCCGGGCAAGCCGCGATACAGCTCCAGGGTGTGTACGCCGGGGATGCCGAACACAGTATCGACGCCGTAGTTGGCCAACAGACGCACCAGGGCCTGGCCACCGGTCAATGTTTTGCTTTGCATATTCATGTCCTCACTCGTGGCCGAGGCGAATCAACGCATCGACCGCGGTCGTGCCATGGGCACCGACCAACAATGGGTTCACATCGAGTTCCAGCAATTGCGCGGCGTTTTCGCAGGCGTAATCGGCGACGGCGCGAATCGCGGCCACCAAGGCGTCCAGGTCAGCAGACTCGCGACCACGGAAACCTTGCAGCAACGGTGCGCTGCGCAGGCTGAGCAAGGCATTGCGGATGGCACCGTCGGTGGTCGGCAGCAACAGGCTGCGACTGTCCTTGAGCAGCTCCACCAGAATGCCGCCGGCACCGATCACCAGCGCGAGGCCGAAATCGTTTTCGCGCTTGATGCCGACAATCAGCTCAGCCAGTGGCGGTTTGGCCATCGGTTCCAGCAACAGTTGATCGAATGGAACGCCCGGTGCATAAGCGGCAATGCTGGCGCGCATCTTCTCCAGTGCAGCGCTTACCGCTGCGCCATCCTTGAGATTGAGCGCCACGGCGCCGGCCTCGGTCTTGTGCGGTAGCTGTGCGCTTACCGCTTTCAATACCAGCGGATAGCCCAGTGATTCGGCGTCCTTCAGGGCTTGGCTCGGGGTGCTCAATACGCCGTTTGGCGTCGGCAGACAGAAAGCTCTCAAGGCCTGCTTGGAGTCCCATTCATTGAGCAAACGTCCCTCACCTTCCAGCGCTTGCGGGCACAATGGCACCAACGCCGATTCGCCCAGCGCCAGCAAGGCCTGGCGATTGCACTGATAACCGGCGATGCGGCCCCACGCGGCCAACCCGTCTTCAACGCCCTGCAACGCCGCAACACCTTGCGCGTGCAGACGCTCACGGGCATGGGCCGGCAGCAACTCCGGGAAGGCCGAGGTGACGAAGCCGGTCTTGCCGTGGCGTTGCAGTGCCGCGCAGTACAACTCCAGCAGCAGGTCGCATTCCTTGCGCTCGCCGGTGAACTCCGACGGGTAGTCGAGCACCAGCATCGCCGCGTCGGCTTCGGTGCGCAGCGCGCTGTCGAGCATGCGGTTCAAGGCTTCGCCGTCGCCCCAGATCGCCGTGGTGAAATCCAGCGGATTGACCAGGTTGGCGTAGCTCGGCAGCACTTGCGCGAGTTCGCCGACCTGTCCTTGATCGAGTTTCGGCAGGCCCAGGTCGTTGCGTTCGGCGTAGTCGGCAATCAGCCCGGCATCGCCACCGGAACAGGCCAGCGCGATCAGGCTGTTGCCCGCCGGCAGGTTGCCGCAGGCGGCGGCCTTGAGGGTTTCGACAAAACTCACCGGGCCGCTGACGCGAATCACCCCGAGACGGTCGAACAGCGCGTCGTACAGCGCATCGGAGCCGGAAAGCGAACTGGTGTGACTCAGGGCCAGTTCGGCGCCGATCTGCGACACGCCGGTTTTCAGGGCAATGATCGGGATGCCCTTCTCCAGCGCCTTGTGCGCGGCGCGGGCAAAACCCGGCACGTTCTTCAGGCCTTCGAGGTGCAGTCCGATGGCGGTGACGCGCGGCTCGTCGAGCAACACGTCCATCAGCTCAGCCACGCACAGTTGCGCCTGATTGCCCACCGAAGCCATGTAGGCCACCGGCAGCGAGCGGTCGCTCATGGACAGGTTGTAGGCGAAGTTGCCGCTCTGGGTCAGCACCGCCACGCCCTTCTCCACCGCTTTGCCGCCATGGGCCACCGGCCACAGCGCGGAGCTGTGCAGGTAGTCGAGCAGGCCGTAGCAGTTGGGGCCGAGCAAGGCCATGTCGCCTGCGGCTTCCAGCAGTTTTTGTTGCAGTGCCTGCCCCTCGGCGCCGGTCTCGGCGAAACCTGATGCGTAGCAGATCGCGCCGCCCGCGCCGATGGCGGCCAGTTCGGCGACGCAGGTCAGGGTCAGTTCGCGGTTGGTGGCGATGAATACCGCGTCCGGGCCGCAAGGCAGCTCGGCAACGCTGCGCACGCACGGCACACCTTCAAGGCTGTCGTGCTGCGGATTGACCAGCCACATTTGCCCTTGGTAGCCGCCCTTGGCACAGCGCTTGAGGGCGCGGGCCATGCTGCGGCCGCCGACGAACGCCACGTGTTGCGGCGCGAGCATGCGTTTGAGGTTGTCACGAATGGTTTTGGACATGGGAATTCTCCGGGCCGATCAGCGCAACAGTGGCCGCAGCAGCTCGCGGGAAATGATGTGGCGCTGGATTTCCGAAGTGCCTTCCCAGATCCGTTCGATCCGCGCATTACGCCAGATGCGCTCCACCGGACCTTCGTCCATCAGGCCCATGCCGCCGAAAATCTGCACTGCTTCATCGGCGGTACGGCCGAGCACTTCACTGGCGAACAGCTTGGCCATGCCAGCCTCGCCATCGGTCATGGTGCCCTGGTCCATTTTCCAGGCGGTGTGCAGGGTCAGCAGTTCGGCAGCGCGGATTTGCGTGGCCATGTCGGCCAATTTGAACGACACGCCCTGGTAAGTGCCGATCGGCTGGCCGAATTGCTTGCGGTCCGCCGCCCATTGCAGCGACACGTCCAGTGCGCGCTGGGCCTGACCGACGCAGTTGGCCGCGACCATCACCCGGCCGGCGGTCAGCCAGGCGTTGGCCACGTCCCAACCCTTGCCGACTTCGCCCAGCACTTTGCTGGCCGGCACGCGGCAGTCGTCGAAGAACATTTCAAAGGTGTGATAACCCCGGTTGCTCACGCACTTGGGCCCACGGCGGATGGTCATGCCCGGGGTGTTGCGGTCGACCAGGAACGAGGTCACGGCGTTACGCTTTTTGCCGTTGTGTTCGTAGGTGTCGGTCACGGCGAAGACGATGGCGAAATCGGCATGGCCGGCGTGGCTGATGAAATGCTTGCTGCCGTTCAGGATGAAGTCGTCGCCTTCACGCACGGCGCGGGTCTTGATCGCATTGGCGTCGGAGCCGGCCCCCGGCTCGGTCAGGGCAAAGCAGTCGATCTTTTCACCCTGGATGCACGGCAACAGGTAGTCGTTGATCTGGTCGCCGGTGCAGGCCATGAGGATTTTCGACGGCCGCGCGACGAACACGTGCAGCGCCCAGGACACCTTGGACAGCTCACGTTCGATCAGCGCCTGGGACAGGTAGTCCAGACCGCCACCGCCCACCTCTTCGGGCATGTTGAAGGCGTAGAACCCGGCGGCAATCGCCTTGCCGCGAATCTGTGCCGCCAGTTCCGGGGAAACCTCGTCGGCGCGGTCGACTTGCTCTTCATAGGGCAGCAGTTCCTTCTCGACGAAGCTGCGTACCGAGTCCACCAACATTTCTTGTTCTTGGGTCAGTTGGAAATTCATGCTGCTACCTGTTGTTCGTGTTCTGGGAGATGGAGAGGAATCAACGACCGATGAAGCGTGCCGGGCGTTTTTCCATGGCGGCGCGCAGGGCTTCGTTGCCGTCTTCGCTGCGACCGCAGAGCAGGCCGGCGGCGAGTTCGGCTTGCAGCTGTTCCGGCAGGCTGCGTTCTGCGCCTTCACGCATGAGTTTTTTGGTCTGGGCGAAGGCAAAGGTCGGGCCGGCGGCCAGGCGTGCGGCCAATTCGCTGGTGACCGTCAGCAGTTGATCGTCGGCACAGACATCGCCGACCAGACCGGCGTCGAGTGCACGGTCAGCACTCCACAGTTCATCGAGGAACAGCAGGCGCTTGGCCTGTTCGCTGCCGATCAAACGCGGCAGGTGCCAACTGGCGCCGGCATCCGGCGAATACGCCATGCTGGTGTAGCCGGCCTTGAAGCGCGCCGATTGCCCGGCGATGCGCAGGTCGCAGCACAGGGTCAGGTCCATCCCGGCGCCGACGGCGGTGCCATTGATGGCGGCGATGGTGGGTTTTTCCAGGCTGTGCAGGCGGGTCATCAGGGCGTGGGCTGTTTCGGTCCAGCCATAGGTTTCCAAGGCGCCCCGGGCTTCGGCATCGGCCCATTCATCGAGGTCGGCGCCGGCGCAGAAACTGCGGCCGCTGCCGGTGAGCACCACCACACGCACCGCTGGATCGGCGTTGAAACCGTCGAGCAAGGCATGCAGGTTTTTCAGCGTCGGAATGTCCAGCGCATTGCGCTGGGCAGTGCGATTGAGGGTGATCCAGGCAACGCCTGCTTCGACCTGGCTGAGCAGCGACGATTGAGTGGTCATGGGAATCCTCGAATTATTGTGATTGGTCTGAGGTGATGCGACTTGAGGCCATACTAAACGAGTGTTCAGTAAGGCGGCAATCGGCGGAGAAATGGGCTGTAACAAGCTCAAAAATCATGTAACACATTGGTTTTATTGAATTATTTATAAATGGGCGAGCGTAAGCCATTGGCGCTGTTACAACTTCGAACAACTGGCGACACGTGGTATGTCGCAGCTTTCACATCCACCACAAAACAACTGTGGGAGCGGGCTTGCTCGCGAAGAGGCCCTGTCAGTCAACATTGATGGTGACTGACACTCCGCTTTCGCGAGCAAGCCCGCTCCCACAAGGGGGATGGTGTTTAGTTCAAGGGATCAGGCAGTCGGCAAGCTCGGCGCCAACACGCCCTGACGCTTGCGATGGATCAGGAAGTACGCGCCATAGCACAGGGCAATGAAGCCAAAGCCCCAATACAGCGACGGACGCTGGGTTTCATCCAGGGCCAGGAACACGAACAGCGAGCAGCACAGCGTGATGCACATCAGCGGCAATACCGGGAACCACGGCGCGCGGTATTTCAGATCGCTGAGTTTGCCGCCGTCACGCAAGTACGCCTTGCGGAACTTGTACTGCGCCAGCGCGATGACAATCCAGGTCACGGTGCCGGACATGCCGCTCACCGCCATCAGCACCATGAACAAGGTGTCGGCGGCGACGAAGCTGGTCATCAGCGACACCAGCGCGAAGCACAGGGTGATGCTCAAGGCGCGCAGCGGCACGCCGCGCTTGCTCAAAGGAGACAGGCTTTTCGGCGCCATGCCGGTTTTCGACATCGCCCACAGGATGCGCGTCGAGGCGTACAGGCCGGAGTTGCCCACCGACAGGATCGCGGTGAGGATCACGAAATTCATCAGGTCGGCGGCGTAGGGAATGCCGACCATGTCGAACACCTGCACGAACGGGCTTTCCATCAGGCCCGCCTGCTGCCACGGCACGATGGCCGACAGCACGATAATCGCAAGCACATAGAAGATCAGCACGCGGAACACCACGTTGCGTACGGCGCGGGGAATGCTCTTTTCCGGCTGATCGGTTTCACCGGCGGCCACGCCCATGATCTCGCAACCCTGGAACGCGTAGACCACGGTCATCATCACCGCGAACACCGCCGACAGACCGTTGGGGAACAACGAATCGCCGATCAGGTTGGTCGCCATCGGTGCCGGTGCGCCACTGCTCAGGGGCATCACGCCGAAGATCACCAGCACGCCGACCACGATGAAACCGAGAATCGCCGCGACCTTGATCCCCGAGAACCAGTATTCGGCTTCACCAAAGGCACGGGTCGCCATGGCATTGATAGCGAACAGCACCACCACGAACAGCGCCGACCAGTACCAGATCGGCACGGTCGGGAACCAGCGGGTCATCAGCATACCGGCGGCGGTGAACTCCAGGCCCACGGTGGTGGCCCAGCTCATCCAGTACACCCAGCCGATCATGAACCCGGTGGCCGGACCGATGAATTTGGTGGCGTGGGTCTGGAACGAACCGGACACCGGCATTTGCACCGACAGTTCGCCCAGGCAGACCATCACCAGGTACATCAGGAAACCCGCGACCAGGTAAGCCAGGATCGCCCCCACCGGGCCGCCCTGATTGATGGTCACGCCGGAGCCCATGAACAACCCGGTGCCGATGACGCCGCCCAGGGACAGCATGAAGATGTGCCGGCTCTTCAGGGCGCGGGTCAGCTGTATGCCTTTACGATCAGTATTTTCGTTCATGTCGGCACCTCAGCAGTCAGTGAGGTGTACAGCGCGCGACAGGACGTCACGGCGCAGGGAGGGATCAGCTTTACGGCAATTCATTATTATTATCTCCATTAAGCTTCGAAGACCGCGCTGCGGCGGTTGCGTCGATTATTGGAAAGCCATGTAAGTTCGCGTTGACCGTAAAGATCGAAGTTGTACAAAGTCGTAACAAACTTGTACGTCAGCTCTGCAACAGGCCTTCGAGGGTGTCGAGTGAGTGCTGCAATTGCTCATCGAGCGCGGGGCTCATGCGCTGGATCGCCGACTCATCGTTTGCCAGCGCCAAGGTCTCCAGCGCCCTCAAGGTGCTGGCCAAGGCCCGAAAACCCAGGGAATCGCAGCTACCGGCCAGGCGGTGAGCCAGTTGCGCGACCTCTGTGCAGTCGTCGGCGTCCATGGCTTCATGCAGCGCGTCACGGTGTTGCAGGATCGAGTCACGTAGCACCGCCAGCAGGCCCTGGACCTTTTGCGCGCCGAGCAGGCTGCGATGGGTCTGCAACAGCGGCCAGTCCATTGCCTCATCGCTCGGCAGCGACTCGGCCACAGGCGCATGCCCTTCCAGCACCTGGCGCAGGTTTTCCAGCTTCAAGGGCTTGGCCAGGACACCGTCCATCCCGGCCTCCAGATAACCGCGCAACAGTGCCGGTTGCACGCTGGCGGTCAGGGCGAAAATGCGCGTATGGCGGTTCGGCCCGTCGCTGTGGCGGATCTGCCGGCACAGCTCGACACCGCTGATGCCCGGCAGATGCACGTCCAGCAGCATCAGGTCGAACACCTGCGCCGCGCAGTGTTGCAGCGCCTGATCCGCTTCTTCGGCCAGCCACACCCGGTGGCCGTCCCGTTGCAGCAATCCTTTGGCCACTTCGCGATTGAGTTCAACGTCTTCGACCACCAGGATGTTCAGTGCCGGCCCCGCCGCGCGAACCGGCGCGACTTCAACCACAGCACTGGCCGGCTGCAAGGACAGCTCGAACCAGAAGCAACTTCCGCGCCCCTCTTCACTGTCCACGCCGATGCAGCCGCCCATCTGCTCCACCAGATGTTTGCAGATCGCCAACCCCAACCCCGTGCCACCAAAACGTTGCGCGACTTCTTCGCTGGCCTGGGTGAACCGCTCGAAAATCTTCGCCTGCATCGCCGGGGCAATGCCGATGCCGTCGTCCGTGACACTGACCCGCAGGCGCTGCCCGGTCTGTTCTCCGGTTTCGCTGAGCAGCGCCACCTCGACGCTGACTTCGCCGCCTTCGGTGAACTTGATCGCGTTGGCCAGCAGGTTGCTCAGCACCTGACGCAGGAACTGCTCGGCGCCGTGGTGATGCTCGGCAACCCGCTGATCGATGCGGCAACTGAGGATCGTGTCGTTGTTCAGCGCTCGCGGTTCCAACAGTGTCAGCACCTCGTCGAGCAACTGGCGCAACGAGAAATCTACCGGTTCGGGATGGCTGACGCCCTCCTCCAGCTTGGCGAAATACAGCACTTCGTTGAGGATCGTCAGCAAGCCTTCGCCGGCCTTGTGCAAGGCATCCAGGCGTTTGCCGTCCTGGGCATCCAGGCGCGCGCCGCGCAACAATTCGGCCATGCCGAGAATGCCATTGAGGGGCGTGCGCAGTTCGTGGCTCATGGTCGCCAGAAACCGCGACTTGGCAAGGTTGGCCGCTTCCGCCTCATCTTTGGCGCGCATCAGGCTGGCGGTGCGGCGCTCGACCATTTTCAGCAATTCGTCACGGTTGTCCTGCAGGGCCAGGCGATCGGTTTCCCGGCGTTCGATGTCCCGCAGGATCGCCCGACGCATATCGTCCAGCGCATGGGCCACGGTGTCGATTTCGTCACTGCCGCGACGCTTGTCCAGGTGCAGGGGCTCATGCCATTCACCGGCCGCGATGCGCCGGGCAAACTCGGCCATGACTTTCAGGTGCCGGGTCACCAGCCGATAAAACAGCCCCGACAAGGCAACGGCCAGACCGCAGAGGAACACCGCCATCCACAGCAGGCTGGTCAAACCGGTGGCATAGAGACGCTGGTACACCGCCCCCAGATCCGTGCTCACTTCCAGCTCGCCAAGGTGGCGCAACAGGCCGGACGGTGGCTGATAGTCCAGGGCAAAGCGCTCGATGCGCAGCGGTCCCGTGGGGTGCGGATTACCCTGTACCAGGTCGAAATCGGCGCTGCTCAAGTGCACCCGCGCGACGTCGGAGAAGTCCACCAGCCCGCGCAACTGCACGTTCAACTGTTCCTGGTTCAAGTCCCAGAGGCTGCGTTCCAGGCTGGCCAGGTAGCCAGCGCGGATCAGCTCCATGCGCGAATCTATGTCGCGCATTTCCCGTCGATACTCGATGTACAGTTGCACGCTGCTGGCCAGCACGGTGAAGCACAGGCTGAACAACAGGATGAACAGCAACAGGCGCCGCAACAGTCCACCGGGACGGGCGCGAATCATTGCGCATCCGCCGGCAGGTTGATCATGTCGCGGTAGGTCACTTCGCTTTCGTTGAGCCAGCGCTCGATGTCTCCGGCATCGACCATGCGCTGCAACTGCGCATTGATCTCGGGCATGCGAGCGGCCAAGGGCGAGCGCCGCGACACCGCAACCCGCAGATAATCCACGCTCAAGGCTTTGGGCAAGGCAACGATGTCCTGGCCGCCGGGCAGGTTTTCCACATACAACTGGCCGGTGCGCCGCTCCTGGGTGATGAAATCGATGCGCCCGCGAATCAGCTTGCCGAAGTTCTGGTGGCTGTCGGAAACCCATTCGATATTGTTGTTGCGCGCGACCATGCGATCGAACTCCACGCCGTAACTCTCGCCAAACAACAGGCCGCCACGGTAATGGGCCAAGTCGTCCAGTTGATCGAATTTCACCGGATGCTGGCGGTTGATGAACAATGCCACTTCTTCACGCAAGACCGGCACCGTCGAGAACAGCATGCTCTGCTCCCGTTGCGCGGTGCTGTAGGCCAGCACCACATCGACCCGGCCTTCAGCGGCGTCCAGCAGGCAGCGTTTCCAGTTGCCCAGCACAACCATCTCGACCTCGTAACCCAACTGGCCGAACAGGTTTTTAACCACGTTCGGTGCCAGGCCGCGCACTTGTTTGCCATCGCTCCAGGAGATCGGCGGATACACCGGGTAATCGCAATAGCGAACCTTGTCCGCCGCGACGGCATGGCCGGCCACCAGCACCGCCAGCAGGCAAAGCCATCGCGCCATCAGCTTCAGGCCGCCACGCTGGCGGTGAACAGGTAACCGGCGCCGTGAATGGTGATGATCAATTGGGGTTCGGCCGGATCGTCGTGCAACTTGCGGCGCAGGCGCCCGACCAGCACGTCGATGGAGCGGTCGTTGGGCACCCATTCGCGGTTGCGGATCTGGTCCATCAACTGATCGCGGCTGAGGGTGTGGCCGCTGTTGCGCAGGAACACGCTGAGCAATTGGTATTCGCCGTGGGTCAGCAGGGTTTCGCTGCCGGACGGGTCGATCAGACGACGGCGGTCGGTGTCCAGCGCCCAGTCGGCGAACTGCTTGACCGGCTTGGCCGCCGCGACGGCCGGCGCTGGCGTTTGCGCATGTCGTACCCGGCGAATCAGGTTTTTCGCCCGGGACACCAGTTCCCTTGGATTGAGGGGTTTGATCACGTAGTCATCGGCGCCGCATTCGAGGCCGACAATACGGTCGATCTCATCAAAGCGCCCGGTGATCAGGATGATCCCGACTTCCGAACGCACCCGCAGTTCGCGGGTCAGGGTCAGGCCGTCCTTGCCCGGCAGGCGGATGTCGAGCATCACCAGGTCGACGCTCTGGCTGGCGAGGAAGGTTTCCGCCAGTTCCGCCGTGGCGGCGCAATGGACGTCGTAGCCTTCCTGGGACAGGTAGGCGTGCAGCAGATCGCGAATCAGCGGATCGTCATCGACGATCAATACCCGAGGAGTCATCGCTTGGTGTCCGGCATAGGCCCTGAGGCCAGTTTCTTATTAGAGTGTTTTCCTGCATCGGCGCCAGAGAGTATCGATTGCTGAACGACTGATCAACAGTCGCTCGTCTGCACGCAGAAGCGCTGGCGTCCGCCGGCCTGCAAACCATCGACCCAGGCCTCGCAAATCTGGATGCCCTGCTCCGGGGTGAAGGTGCCGGGGTTCAGCCCGGACTCCAGCCACAAGCCGTCGAGCAAGGCGCTGAGGCTGATGGCGGCGAGGTCGGCGTCGAAGTTTTCCCAGCCTTCCTCCCGGGCCAGTTCCGCCAGCACCTTGCGCAGGATGCCGCGATACTCGCCATAGGAATGATCGTGGGCCTGGTTGATGGCCTCGGCGGTTTTCACCGCGCCCCAGAACGCCAGCCACGCATCGATCAGTTGCGGATCGAGCAGCTCGGCGGAAAACGATCCGCGGAAAAACGCCGACAAGCGCTCCCGGGCATTCGGCGCGGCTTGCTCCATCGCGTCGCGCAGCAGGGTCATGACCCGCCCAGTGATCGCCATGTAGGCCTCGGCCACCAGTTCATCCTTGCCGGAATAGTGATGGCTGATCAGCCCCACCGAGACTCCGGCCTCGGCGGATATCTTGCGGATCGACGCGCCCTGGAAGCCGTGACGCTTGAGGCACACCAGCGTCGCCTCGATCAGGTTGGCTTTGCGCAACTCCGGTTCCATGCGGGAAAAACGGGCTTCCTGGTTCATGGGCGACACGCTCCTTGGTTTAATCGTTTAAGCCCGCGCGGGTTAGCGGCGGGCTGAACGACTGTACAGCAAGAGCGGGCCATTTCTCCAGTCAGTTGCCAGTCTGGTAGACCGTGGTGCCTGCTTCGCGGGCAAGTCGAATCGTCGCACCGCCACTCCCACAGGTTTTTTTGTTGGTCACAGATTTTGCGTACACCTACCTCCCCCTGTGGGAGCGGGCTTGCTCGCGAAGGGGCCAGCTCAAACAACACAGAACCCGGATCAGTCCCGATACCCCGGCGCCACTCGATCCAGCATTCTCAACAACGCCGCCCAGGCCAGTTGCATGGCATCGGGATCACTCAGCTCCCCATCCTCCAACGGTCGCCCCGGATCATTGAACTGCCGCTCGGTATGCGCGCAGACCTCGTGCGACGGCAGCACAACTTCACCGGCGGCTTGGGCGGCCAACTGGATTTCACAGGCTTTTTCCAGGTAGTACATGCGCAGGAATGCCTGGCTCACGGTCTCGCCAACGGTGAGCAAACCATGGTTGCGCAGCATCAGTACCGATTTGTCGCCCAGGTCCGCCACCAAGCGTTGTTGCTCGCTCAGGTCCAGCGCCACGCCCTCGTAGTCGTGGTAGGCAACACGGCCATAAAACTCCATGGAAATCTGGTTCACCGGCAACAGCCCGCACTTCAACGCCGCCACCGCACAGCCGGATTTGGTATGGGTGTGCAGCACGCATTGCGCATCTTCACGGGCGCCATGAATGGCGCTGTGGATCACGAAACCGGCCGGATTCACCGGGTACGGCGACGGCTCCACGGCGTGGCCATCGAGGTCGATCTTGACCAGGTTGGACGCAGTGATTTCATCGAACATCAACCCGTAAGGGTTGATCAGAAAGTGATGCTCCAGCCCCGGAATGCGTACCGAGATGTGGGTGAAGATCAGATCGGTCATGCGAAAGTGCGCAATCAAGCGGTAACAGGCCGCCAGTTCCTCACGCAGGCGCTGCTCGGTGGCGCTGCGTTCAGGGGCCAGGTGGCTGGCGATGTTGTTCATTCTTGTGGTTCTCCAGGCTGATCGGCTGGGGCAGACAGTAAGGCTGGACGCTTGGACACGTCCAGCCGTCCGCGTTTATTTGCTGGCCCAGGCGTTGAAGCGCTCTTCGAGCTCTTCGCCATGATCGACCCAGAAACCGACGTTCATCGACAGCGCGTCCTTGAGGTTCTGCGGCGCCGTGGGCACCCATTGCGCCAGTTTGTCGTCCAGCCGTGCGGCGGCCTGGGTGTTGGTCGGGCCGTAGGGAATCTGCTGCACGTAGTTGATCTGGGCGTCCGGCTGGTTGGCGAAGGCGATAAAGCGCGTGGCCTGATCCACGTGCCGGGAGCCTTTGATGATCGCCCAGTAATCCATGCCGTACAGGCTGCCGGGCCAGACCAGGCCGAGGTGGCTGCCTTTCTGCGCGGCGTCGGCGATGCGTCCGCTGTAGGTCGAGGTCATCACCACATCGCCGGCGGTCAGCCATTGCGGCGGTTGTGCGCCCGCCTCCCACCACTGGATGTAAGGCTTGAGTTCAGTGAGTTTGGCGAATGCCCGGTCCACACCCTGCGGGGTGCCGAGTACCTTGTAGACGTCTTCGGTTTTCACCCCGTCCGCCAGCAAGGCGAACTCCAGGTTGTACACCGCGCGTTTACGCAGCCCACGCTTGCCGGGGGTTTTCTTCACGTCCCAAAAGTCTGCCCAAGAGGTCGGCGCTTGGGCCAGTTTGTCGGTGTCATAGGCAATCGCCACGCTCCACACCAACGCCGCAGACCCGCATTCCTGCGCCGCTTCGGGGATCAACTGGTCGGCGTGCCCCAGGCGGGCCCAGTCCAGGCGCTCGTACATGCCTTCTTCGCAGCCGCGCATCAGGTCCGGTCCTTCGATCTGCACCACGTCCCAGTCGACGTTGCCGGTGTCGACCATCACTTTGATCCTGGCCATTTCGCCGTTGTATTCGCTCTGGATCACCTTGCTTTGATCCACGGCGGCGAAGGGTTGAAAGAACGCCACGTCCTGGGCTTTTTGTCCGGCTCCGCCGTATCCGACCACCACCATGTCCGATGCTGCCTGGGCGCTGCCCAGGCCCATGGCCACGGACAACACCAAGGGATAAAAACCGTGCTTGAGCATGTGCGATTTCATCAGTGGTTCCTCTTGCAGGTGCCACCCGGACAGATGCCGATGCGGCCCTTTTTTATTGTTGTGAGGTTTGGCCCAGGAGCGGGCTCGAGACGAAACTACTGTAAGACACAGTAAAAAAACAAGTTGATTTTTTACTGATGGTAAATTTCTATAGGCAAATAATAACAACGCCGAAACCCGGCCTTTCGGCTTCAGCCTGTCAGGAGTACCCGCCCCATGCCGACCTCGACACCCGCCTTCGCGCACCTGTTCGAACCCCTGGAGATCCGTGGCAAGCGCCTGAAGAACCGCATCATGTCCAGCGGGCACGACACCTCGATGCCCACCGACAACCTGGTCAATGAACAATTGATCGCCTATCACCGGGCGCGTGCCGAAGGCGGTGCCGGGCTGATCGTGCTGCAAGTGGCCGGCGTGCATGACAGTGCGCGCTACACCTCCCACGTGCTGATGGCCACCGACGATGCGTGCATCGAGGGCTACCGCAAACTGGCGCAAACCTGCCACGCCCACGGCACCGTGGTGTTGTCCCAGGTGTTCCATCCGGGGCGGGAGATCATGGAGTCCAGCGATGGCCTGCTGGCGGTGGCCTACTCCGCCTCGTCGGTGCCCAACGAACGCTTCCGGGTGATGCCCCGTGCGCTGGACCAGGCCATGATCGACGAGATCGTCGCCGGTTATGCCGCTGCCGCCCGCCGTCTGCATCAGGCAGGCATCGACGGCGTCGAGGTCGTGGCCAGCCACGGTTACCTGCCAGCGCAATTCATCAACCCGCGGGTCAACCGGCGTACCGATGGCTACAACGGTGAGCTGGAACAGCGTTTGCGTTTTCTACGCGAGGTCATCAAAGCCGTGCGTGCGGCGACCGACGAGCAGTTCATCATCGGCCTGCGCATCTCTGCCGACGAGCGCGACCCTGAAGGCCTGACCGAGGACGAATCCCTGGCCGCCGTGCAGTCACTGCAAGCGCAGCTTGATTACGTGCACATCGTCGCCGGCACTTCGGCATCCCTGGGTGGCGCGGTGCATATCGTGCCGCCCATGGCGATCGAAGCGGCGTACCTGGCCAGGGAAGCCGGGACGTTCAAGGCCAGTCTGAACATTCCGTTGTTTGTCACCGGGCGCATCAACCAGCCCCAGGAAGCCGAGCTGATTCTGGCTCGCGGCCAGGCCGATGTGTGCGGCATGACCCGCGCGCTGATCTGCGATCCGCAAATGCCCAACAAGACCGACACCGGCCGCGTCGAAGACGTGCGGGCGTGCATTGCCTGCAACCAGGCCTGCATCGGCCACTTCCACAAAGGCTTGCCGATTTCCTGCATCCAGCACCCGGAAACCGGGCGCGAACTGATCTTCGGCGAACGCCGACAAGCGCCACAGCGCAAACGCATCATGATCGCCGGCGGTGGTCCGGCCGGGATGAAAGCCGCCACCGTCGCGGCCCAACGTGGCCATGAGGTGACGCTGTACGAAGCCAGTTCGCAACTGGGCGGTCAGGTGTTGCTCGCGCAACTGCTGCCTCGGCGCAGCGAGTTCGGCGGTGCCAGCACCAACCTGCAGCGGGAAATGGAGTTGGCCGGCGTGCGCGTGGTGCGCAATACCCGAGTCGACCGGGCACTGGTGGAGCAGGAAAAACCGGACATGGTGATCGTCGCTACCGGTGCCGAACCCTACTGGCCACCCTTCGAGCGCGGCGGTGAATTGCAGGTGGTGGACGCCTGGCAAGTGCTGCGCGATGAAGTACGGATCGGCCGTTCGGTGGTGGTGGTCGACTGGCGCTGCGACTGGATCGGCCCCGGCATCGCCGAACGTCTGGTCCGTGCCGGGCACCAGGTGCAATTGGCGGTCAACGGCACCCATTGCGGAGAAAACCTGCCGCTGTACGTGCGCGATCAACTGGCCGGCGAGCTGCACAAGCTGGGCGTGCCGATCACACCGTACGCGCGGCTGTATGGCTGCGATGACAACACGGTGTACTTGCAGCACACCGCCAGTGGCGAACCGATACTGATGGAGAACATCGACACCTTGGTGCTGTGTCAGGGCCATCAACCGGTGGATACCCTGGGCGCCGAACTGCAAGGGCTGGTGGAGTTTCGCCGCATCGGCGACTGCCTGGCGCCGCGTACCGCCGAAGAAGCGATTTATGAAGGCCTGAAAGTCGCGTGGGAGCTTTAAGGCTGTTTATACTCCGGGGCTTTTACGGTCCGCGTAACCTCCTGTGGGAGCGGGCTTGCTCGCGAACGCGGTGGATCAATCGCCATTGATGTTGAATGATTAACCGCTTTCGCGAGCAAGCCCGCTCCCACAGGGATTGTGGTCTTTGGCTCAGCCCCCGGTTCGGAATTTTCCATGAGCAACAACAGCAAGACCCCGCCCGCATCAGGCAGCGCCGAACCGCATTTTCTCGGCACGCGCATTCGCGGCCTGCGCAAGCGCCGGGGCATGACCCTGGCGGAACTGGCGCAACAGAGCGAACTCACCGCCGGCTACATCAGCCAGCTGGAACGCAACCTCGCCTACCCGTCGATTCCGGCGCTGTTCAACATTGCCCGCAGCCTCGGCGTCACCATCCAGTGGTTCTTCGCCAGTGAAGCGGTCACCGCGCCCGAAGACGATGGCGTCGTGGTGCGCAAGAACAGCCGCCTGAACGTGCATTACGAAGACGGCATCGTCGACCAGTTGCTGACGCCGCAAGCCAACCACCAACTGGAAATGCTCCACTCGCGTTTCCCGCCCGGCACCTACAGCCAGCAAAGCTACAGCCACGACGGTGAAGAAGCCGGCTACTTGCTCTCGGGGAGTTTCGAGTTGTGGGTCGGCGAGCGCCATTTCCAGCTCAATGAAGGCGACAGCTTCAGCTTTTCCAGCCAGGAACCGCACCGCTACGGCAACCCCGGCGATGTCGATGCGGTGGTGATCTGGGTGATTACGCCGCCGACGTTCTAACGTCGGCTGCGACCTGGGGACGGCGTGACACTCGCACGCTTGAGGGTGTCACTCGGCAGCTCGTTGAACAGCGCGCGGTAGCTGCTGGAAAACCGCCCCAGATGCCAGAACGACCAATGCATGGCGACTTCAGCCACGGTGGTTTGCGTGGGCGTGCGGCTCAGCAGTTCGCGGCGGGCGCTATTGAGTCGGCGCAGGCGCAGCCATTGGGTCGGCGACATGCCCGTGTAGGTCTTGAACGCATGCTGCAACTGGCGCAGTGAAACCCCGGCAACCTGGGACAACTCCAGCAGGTTGAGGTGTTCTTCCGGCGTGTCCGCCGCCCATTCCCCTACCCGCTTCATGATCGCCCGCTCCCCGGCCCGGCGCTGCAACGCACTCTGGTCGAGGCCGACACAGGCGTTGTCGAGGATGAACAGGCAATCTTCCAGCAACTGTTGGGTCAGCGCTTCGCGGCTCGGTGGATCGAAGGTCTGCGACAGCCGCGTCAAGGTCCCGCTGAGCCAACGGCAGAACAGCGCGTTCTGCTGGGAGTTCAGCGGCGCCATGAACAACCCTTCGAGCCTGGCGATGTCGAGGCTGTGGCGCTTTACAAACTCCGGCCCGAACACCACGGCGATTTCCTGGTAGTTCTCCGGGGTGATCCAGATGTTGCGGCTCTCGCCATTCAACACGTACAGCGCGTTGTCGCCACGATCGAAACAGAACGACAACGAGCCCTGGGGCGCGCTGAAATTCTGCTCGACCCGGGTGTTCATCGACTCTTCGTAAATCTCCACGCCCTGCAGATCCAGATAACGCACCAGCCCTGCGAAATGCCCCGGCGACATCTGCTGGTATTGCTGGACCCAGCCCGGCGTGGCGCGGATTTGCTCGGCGACATCGGCGGTGTTGAACGCTTGGACCTGGAGGGAATTGGAACCTGTCATGGGGCGACCTTACGCACTCTTTTGGTGCGCTTCGTGCTGCTTAAAGTGGATAGATGGAACCGCAAGGCTCGCACAAGATAGTCGTCAACGCGCTACAGGGGAAGTGTCCGGCGGATGAAACCGGTCTCTCCTGGCGTTAATAAAACCAATAACGAGGTCTTTATGAATGTCCCTTTCGATCAGCTGTTCACTTGGCTGAAAGATCACAAGATTACCGAAGTCGAGTGCGTCGTCAGCGATCTGACCGGCATTGCACGCGGCAAAATTGCACCGACCAACAAGTTCCTGCATGAGCGAGGCATGCGCCTGCCGGAAAGTGTCCTTCTGCAAACGGTAACCGGGGACTTTGTCGACGACGACATCTACTACGACCTGCTCGACCCGGCCGATATCGACATGGTCTGCAAGCCGGACGCCGACGCCGTCTACGTGGTGCCATGGGCCATCGAGCCGACCGCCATCGTGATCCACGACACGTTCGACAAGTTCGGCAACCCGATCGAACTGTCGCCGCGCAACGTGCTGAAGAAAGTCCTGCAGTTGTACACCGACAAGGGCTGGCGGCCGATTGTCGCGCCGGAAATGGAGTTCTACCTGACCCAGCGCTGCGAAGACCCGGACCTGCCGCTCAAGGCGCCGATGGGCCGTTCGGGCCGTGCCGAAAGCGGTCGTCAGTCGTTCTCCATCGACGCGGCCAACGAATTCGACCCGCTGTTCGAAGACGTCTACGACTGGTGCGAACTGCAAGGTCTGGACCTCGACACGCTGATCCACGAAGACGGCCCGGCGCAGATGGAAATCAACTTCCGTCACGGCAACGCCCTGGACCTGGCTGACCAGATCACCGTGTTCAAACGCACCATGCGTGAAGCGGCGCTCAAGCACAACGTGGCGGCAACCTTCATGGCCAAACCGGTCGGCGACGAGCCTGGCAGCGCCATGCACATTCACCAGAGCGTGGTGGACATCGCCACCGGCCAGCCGATCTTTGCCGATGCCGATGGCAACATGAGCGAGCTGTTCCTGCACCACATTGGGGGCCTGCAGAAGTACATCCCGAAAGTGCTGCCGATGTTCGCCCCGAACGTCAACTCGTTCCGCCGCTTCCTGCCGGACACCTCGGCACCGGTGAACGTCGAATGGGGCGAAGAAAACCGCACCGTCGGCCTGCGCGTGCCGACCTCAAGCCCCGACGCCATGCGCGTCGAGAACCGTCTGCCGGGCGCCGACGCCAACCCGTACCTGGCCATCGCTGCCAGCCTGTTGTGCGGTTACCTGGGCATGGTCGAGCGCATCGAGCCGAGCGCTGCGGTACAGGGCCGCGCCTATGAGCGTCGCAATCTGCGCCTGCCGATCACCATCGAGGACGCCCTGACCCAGATGGAAGAGTGCGACACCATCAGCCGCTACCTGGGCAGCAAGTTCGTGCGGGGCTATGTCGCGGTCAAACGCGCCGAGCACGAGAACTTCAAACGGGTGATCAGTTCGTGGGAGCGTGAGTTCCTGATGCTGAGCGTCTAAAAACCTCGCTCCCACAGGAGGACACAGAACACCAAAGATTTGCCTGAAGAATCCAATAATTCCAAGAGGTATCGATATGCGTCTTTTGAAATCCGTGGTCCCGGTCGCGCTGGCGGTCTTGTTCAGTGCCGTTGCCCAGGCCCAACCCCAGGTCAGCGTCTACAACTGGACCGACTACATCGGCGATACCACCCTCGTCGACTTCCAGGCCAAAACCGGGATCAAGGTGATCTACGACGTATTCGATTCCAACGAAACCCTGGAAGGCAAACTGCTTGCCGGTCGCACCGGGTATGACGTGGTGGTGCCGTCCAACCACTTCCTCGCCCGTCAGGTGAAGGCCGGCGCATTCCTCAAGCTCGATCGCGAGCAACTGCCGAGTTTCAAGAACCTTGACCCGAAACTGCTGACGCTGCTGGAGAAAAACGATCCGGGCAACTCGCACTCGGTGCCGTACCTGTGGGGCACCAACGGCATCGGCTATAACGTCGACAAGGTCAAGGCTGTGCTGGGCATCGACAAGATCGACTCCTGGGCCGTGCTGTTCGAACCGGAAAACATCAAGAAGCTCAGCGCCTGCGGCGTGTCGATGATGGACTCGGCGGACGAAGTGTTCCCGGCGATGCTCAATTACATGGGCATGGACCCACGCAGCGAAAGTATCGAGGACTACAAAAAGGCCGAAGCCAAGCTGCTGCAGATCCGCCCCTACATCACCTACTTCCACTCTTCCAAGTACGTCTCAGACTTGGCCAACGGCGACATCTGCGTGGCGTTCGGTTACTCGGGCGACGTGTTCCAGGCCGCCAACCGCGCCAAGGAAGCCAAGAACGGCGTGAACATCGCCTACGCCATTCCCAAGGAAGGCGCCAACCTGTGGTTCGACCTGCTGGCCATCCCCGCCGACGCCAGCAACCCGAAGGAAGCCCACGCCTTCATCAACTACCTGCTGGACCCGCAAGTGATTGCCAAGGTCAGCGCTTCGGTTGGCTACGCCAACCCGAACCCGGCCGCCAAGCAGTACATGGACCCTGAGCTGGTCAGCAACCCCGAGGTTTATCCGTCCCAGGAAGTCCTCGACAAACTCTACATTTCCACCACGCCGCCGCAGTCGATCATGCGCCTGATGACCCGTTCGTGGAGCAAAGTGAAGTCCAACAAATGAATCAGTACACCAAGGAACACACCCACTCCTATTACGCAGCGTCCGCCAAAGGCATGAGGCAGCGTCCCGCGCTGGCCTCGGACCTGGTGGCCGATGTCTGCGTGGTCGGCGCGGGTTTCACCGGCATCAACACCGCCATCGAACTGGCCCAGCGCGGGCTCTCGGTGGTCCTGCTGGAAGCCCGGCGAATTGGCTGGGGCGCCAGCGGGCGCAACGGTGGCCAGTTGATTCGTGGTATCGGCCATGACGTCAGTGGGTTCGCCAAGCACATCGGCGCCGATGGCGTGCAATACCTGGAACACGCCGGAACCGAATCGGTGCAAGTCGTGGCCAAGCGCGTCCGCGAGCACGGCATCGATTGCGACCTGAGCTGGGGCTTCTGCGAACTGGCCAATACCCCGGCCCAGTTCAAAGCGTTCAAGGCCGAGCAGGCGGAACTGATCGAGTCCGGTTATGCCTTTGAAACCCGACTGGTCGCGCCGGAGCAGATTCGTGAACAAGTAGTGAACTCTGGTGTGTATGCCGGTGGCCTGGTGGACATGGGCTCGGGGCATTTGCATCCGCTGAACCTGGTCCTTGGCGAAGCGCAAGTTGCCGAGTCCCTTGGGGTGCAAATTTTCGAGCAGAGCCCGGTGCTGGAGTTGATCCATGGCAGCACGGTGCAGGTCCGTTGCGCCGGTGGCACGGTGCGCGCCGGCACGTTGGTACTGGCCTGCAATGCGCACCTGGAAGAGCTGGAGCCGAAACTCAGCGGCAAGGTGCTCCCGGCGGGCAGCTACATCATCGCCACCGAACCCTTGTCGGAAGAGGCCGCTGCAAAACTGATCCCGCACAACGTCGCGCTGTGCGATCAGAAAGTCGGCCTGGATTACTACCGGCTCTCGGCTGAACGGCGTTTGCTGTTCGGCGGTGCCTGCCATTACTCCGGGCGCGATCCTTCGGACATCAGCGCCTACATGCGCCCGCAAATGCTCAAGGTGTTCCCGCAACTGGCCGATGTGCGCATCGATTATCAGTGGGGCGGTAAGATCGGCATCTCGGCCAACCGCTTTCCCCAGGTCGGGCGCCTGAGCCTGCACCCGAACGTGTTCTACGCCCAGGGTTACTCCGGTCATGGACTGAACGTGACCCACTGGTGCGCGAAGTTGTTGGGCGAAGCGATCCATGCCGGCCACAGCCAAGGCTTCGACGTGTTCAGCGCCGTGCCGCACATGACCTTCCCCGGCGGACGCGCCCTGCGTTCACCGTTGCTGGCCCTTGGCATGTTCTGGTATCGGATGCGGGAAGTGCTCGGTTGACCGGGTAGCCGTGGCGAGGGAGTTCCCCCGCCTGGCTGACAGAAATGCAGCGGTCTTGAGCAAGACCGCTGCCGCACCGCTAGTTAGGCACCGGGATATTGACGCCCTCCTTCTGCAAGCTTTCCCGAATCGACTGGAATTTCTGGTACTTGGACAATTCGATCGGCCCGTCGTAGCCCATGCTTTGCAGCTTGCGTGGCGGGTATTTGATGTAGGTCTGCATCAGCTTGTTGATCGCCTGACTGATCGGCACCATGGTCCAGGTGCGCTCGGTGACGTTACTCATGAAGATGTCGTAACGCTCCTGTGGATCTTGCAGCAAGTCAAAGACTTGCGGTACGACCGCCACGTACTTCGACTCACCTTTCCAGCCCAGGTTGGTGTCCACGGCCAGGCCACCGGTCGGCACACCGTTGTCGCCACGCAGGTTGAACACGGCCTTGTAGTTGCCTACGCGGGCCGCCCCCGGCGACAACTCGTTTTCGGTGAAATAGAACCACTCTTTACGTGGGTCGGGGCCAGTGCCGGTTATCACCGGGGTCATGTCGTAGCTGTCGAAATAGATCGGCTGACCTTCGCGGTCCTTCTCCGGCAGCTTGATGCCGGCCACCGAGGCGAAGGTCGCCATCAAGTCGAGCCCGCCGAGAATATCGTGGTTCTTGGCATTGGGCTTGATTTTTCCAGGCCAGGTCATGATCGCAGGGACCCGGTTACCGCCCTCGCGCACAGTGCCCTTGGTGCCACGAAATGGCGTGTAACCGGCGTCCGGATAAACGTCCTGCCAGGCGCCGTTGTCGGTGGTGTAAACCACCAGCGTGTTTTTATCCAGGCCCAGCGCCTTGAGCTTGTCCATGATATGGCCGATGCGCGTATCCAGTTCGACCACCGAGTCGGCGTACTTGGACTTGGAGATCGACTTGTGAACGAACTCCGGTGCCGGCAGGTTCGGCTGGTGCACTTTCATGAAGTTGACGTTGATGAAGAACGGCTTGTCGGATTTGGCCGCGGTGTCGAGGAATTCCAGTGCGGCTTTTTCGACATAACCGTCAAAGTAGGGGATCCCGACTACACCGGGTTTGCCATCGATGACCGGCGTATCAACATACTGGCCGTTGATCTTGAACTCTTCGACGGCCTTTTCTCCCGCCTTGCCCGAGAGTGCGCCCTTGGTCACCTTGGTAAACATTTCCCGGGTTTCCGGGTCCATGTCGGGGAACCATGTCGGGTCGGCGTAGGTATAGGCATTGAGGTGATAGAGGCCGACGTACTTCATCACGTCATACCCCTGAGCATTGGGCAACGCATAGTCGGCTTCACCCAGGTGCCACTTGCCGGTGAAGTAGGTCTCGTAACCGCCGGTCTTGAGCACCGAGGCCAGCGTCCACTCGGCGGCGGGCAAACCACCGCCCTGGCCCTGGAAGGCCACGGTGGTCATGCCGCTGCGATTGGGGATGCGCCCGGTCTGCATGGCGGCTCGCCCTGGCGTGCAGCTTGGTTGCGCGTAGAACGAGTAAAAGGTTGTGCCCTCAGCGGCCAGTTCGTCGATGCTGGGTGTCGGCATGCCCCGGCCGACACCGCCACCATACGGCCCCAGGTCGCCGTAGCCGGTATCGTCGGACACGATGAACAGGATATTGGTCTTTTCTGTTTGTGCAGCCTGGGCCATACCGTTAAGCGCTATCAGTAATGAACCTGCAATGTAGAACCTTGAGCGATGCGAGAGTCTTTTCATGGCGACCTTCCTTTATCGGGACGGATCCTTGTGGCCGGCTACTTGTTTTCAAGTAATCCGTGACCGGACCCTGGTGAGTTACCCCCAAACCATGCCTCTGGTTAGTTCCAGGCGTTCAACGACCCAAACAATGGAACTCCCGTTGCTACTCAAGGCACCCGAGTCAGCCTAGTACGGTTATTTTCAAAACGCGCATTGCAGGCAGTGGAATTCGAGGTCGTTCGTCGCTTGCTTCCCATGTAATTCCGTGGGTCGAGCCATCCCCCGGCGGCGGATAGTGTTCAGGTTGCGACTTTCGATTTGCTCAATTGCGAGTCACTTCTATATTGAGGGGGTGCTCTGAACTTCCTGCCTTCTGTTGAGCTTGACCCATGGCAACTACTGATCAACTGATCATCTGCGAGCACTGCGACAGCGTGTACCAGAAAGTAACGCTCGCCAAACATCAAAAAACCCTGTGTACGCGCTGCGGCGGCGTGCTTCAGCGCTATAACGGTCTCACGGTAGAACAGCGTCTTGCGTTGACCTTCACAGCGTTGATGCTGTGGCTGTTCGCCAATTTCTATCCGGTGATGAGCATCAGCTTCAAAGGCGTGAAGAACAGCGCAACGCTCTGGGACTCGGTGCTGGCCCTGAGCCTGGGGCCTATCACGTTCATCGCCATGGTGGCGGCAATCGCCATGATCATCGCGCCGATTTTCCAGCTGTTGCTGCTGATCTGGGTGCTGGGCTTCGCCCTCAGCGGGCGACGCTCGCCCGGATTCAAATTCTGCATGCGCTGGCTGGAAACCCTGAGGCCCTGGAGCATGCTCGAAGTCTGCTTACTGGGTGCCATGGTCGCTGTGATCAAGCTCGCCGGACTGCTCGATGTGCTGCCCGGCATAGGGTTGTTTGCCCTGGCTGCGCTGAGCCTGATGATGATCCGCATCGCCGGGCGCGATATCCGCGAACTATGGGACATAGTATGAGCACGCCTCCTTACGCCGACGAGCTCAACCTGTGCCTGTGTCACACCTGCGGGCTCGCCTGCGACATGACCTTCGAGCCCCACGAATGCGAGCGTTGCGGTGCACCGCTGCACCGGCGCAAAACCAATTCGCTGACCCGCACCTGGGCCTACATGATCGCGTCCCTGGTGTTTTACATCCCGGCCAACCTGTTGCCGGTGATGAACACCGAAATGGTCGGCCATGGCGCCGACAGCACGATCATGAGCGGCGTGCTGGAGTTCTGGGAAGCCGGCGCCTGGGACATCGCCCTGATCATTTTCATTGCCAGTATCGCGGTGCCGGGCATCAAGTTCGTCGCCATCACACTGCTGCTGGTCACCGTGCAACGCGACAGCGAGTGGGCACGTAAAGAACGGTCGACGCTGTACCGCTTCGTCGAGGTCATCGGTTACTGGTCGATGCTCGATGTGATCGTGGTCGCCCTGGTAGCCTCGCTGGTTAAATTCCAGGCCCTGGCCGATATCGAACCGCGCCCGGGCATTCTGTTTTTTGGTCTGGTGGTGGTGTTTACCATGCTGTCGGCAATGAGTTTCGATCCACGCATGATCTGGGATAAAGAACGGGAAAACCCACACAATGAGGAGGTCACGGATGAAGTCACAAGCCACTGACGGGCCGCAAGCCCCTGGGCTCGCGCCGATCAAGACCCGCCGCTTCAGCGTTTCGCTGGTCTGGATCGTCCCGATCGTCGCGGTGCTGGTGGGTATTTCGCTGGTGGTTCACAGCATGTTGCAGCAAGGCCCGACCATCGTTATCACGTTCAAGACCGGGGACGGCCTGACCGCGAATAAAACCGAGGTCAAATACCGCAATGTCGTGATTGGTCATGTCTCCGATGTGGAGCTGGCCAATGACCAGAAGAGCGTCAACGCCACCATCAAACTGGAAAAGCAGGCCGAAAGCTTTACCCGCGAAGATTCACAATTCTGGGTCGTGCGGCCGCGCATTGGCGCGGGCGGTGTGTCCGGTATCGATACACTGCTGTCGGGCGATTACATCGGTGCCGATATCGGCCAGGCCAACGGCCGGGCAAAAAACTTCACGGGGCTGGAGAACCCGCCGCCCATCACCTACGGCGAGCCGGGCAAGCGTTTCACCCTGTTCACCCAGGACCTGGGGTCGCTGGATATCGGCTCTCCGGTCTACTACCGCAAGATCCCGGTGGGCCAGGTGGTGGCCTACGCGCTGGACCCGGATGGAAAGGGTGTGAACATAGAACTGTTCATCCATGCACCCAATGACAAGTACGTCACGGAAAACACCCGTTTCTGGAACGCCAGCGGCATTGACGTGAACGTCGGCGCCAACGGTTTTGCGGTCAAGACCGAATCCTTGTCTGCCTTGCTGGTGGGCGGCATTGCCTTTCGCGCGCCAGACTACAGCCCCAACGATAAGCCTGCTGCCGCAGAGTACGCCTACGAACTGTTCGAAGACCAACAAACCGCCCTCGCCCCGCCAAACGGCAAGCCGCAGTACCTGGCCATGCGCTTCGACCAGGCACTGCGCGGGCTCAAGGTCGATGCCCCGGTGGAATTCCTCGGTGTGGAAATCGGCAAGGTGGTGGCGGTCAATCTGGATTACGACGAGAAAAAACGTTCCTTTCCAATCAACGTCGGCATCGTGATCTACCCGCAACGCCTGGGCCAGGCCCACATCAAAATGCTCAAGGCGCTCAATCATGACCCTAATAACGAAGCCGCTGGCGTACGCCTGATCGGCACCTTCATCGAAAACGGCCTGCGTGCCCAGGCCCGCACCGGCAACTTCCTGACCGGCCAGCTGTACATTGCCCTGGACTTTTACCCCAAGGCCGACAAAGTCGCCTTCGATGCAAACGCGCGCCCGGTCATGATCCCGACCATTGCGGGCAGCCTCGAGCAATTGCAGGAAAAACTCGAATCCATGGTCGACAAGATCAACAAACTGCCGATCGAGCGTATCGCCGGCAATCTCGATGGCAATCTCGTCGAACTGCGCAAAGGCATGATGCAATTCAACGGCAAGATTTTGCCTGTCGTGCAAACCACCTTGTCGGACGTCAGCAAGACGCTGGAAACGGCCAATTCGACCCTGCAATCCGCCAGTTCGACTTTGGCCGAGGATTCGCCGCAACGGGAAAAACTGGGGCAGACCCTGGATGAACTGGGACGCACGTCGAGATCCTTGCGTGATCTTTCGGATTACCTGGGACGGCATCCGGAATCGCTGCTTCGCGGCCGTCCGAACAATGCCGCACCCATGGATCTGCAAGGGCCACCGCGCAATTGAGCACAGGAGCAACACCCATGGCTTTTCCGCTGAAGTTCACATTGGTCACCACACTGTTGCTGCTCGCCGCTTGCCGCAGTGACCCGATTCAATTCCACACCCTGACCCCGGCCCAGGTGGGTGATCACTCCAGGACCACTACCGGGGTGATTCAGATCGAGAGTATCAGCGTGCCGCCCCAGGTCGATCGCGCGCAGATCGTCATTCGCCAGGGCAACAGTGGCCTGGCGATCCTGGAAACACATTGGTGGGGCGCGACCTTTGTGGATGAATTGCGCAGTGCGCTGGCCGATCAACTGAGCGACCATCCTGTACAAGGCAGGTATTCGGTGCGGGTCGATGTGCAGCGCTTTGACTCGGTCCCCGGTCAATACGCATTGATGGACGTGAAATGGCGCCTGCGCGGTGCCGGCGAAAGCGAACCTGCAAGGGTCATTTGCCGCAATACCTTGCAAACCCCTTCAGGCGCGAACATCGATGATCTGGTGCTTGCCCAGCAAAACAACATCAAGCGCCTGGCCGCGCTGATCAGCCAGGCTGCCGCCGGAACACGGGCTGGTTGCCCGTCCTCTTGACTTCGGATTCCCCCACCCCCGTCGATTCAACGGCGACAAGTTCGCCGTTGAATCCAGTCCCGTTAGCCGCGTTAGTTTCCCGCTGCCATTCCACGCAGGAACAAAGGATAATAATTCCCAATAACCAACTCATTACCCGACCGAACCTTCTCAGCAATTTTTTCACATTCCTTTCACCGCTCCGACACCTGCGCAGATTTACTTTGTGCAGCAGTAAATTCTCTGAACTTAGTCTCGGCGGAAATCTTTGTGCTGTTTCAGGTTTTTTTAACGGCACGTTCCCTGGCGCTCCAATTGGTGGACAAACTTGATCAACTCCGTCTCGCGTAAACCGTCGTCGCGACTCTTCAAATCGGTAATGGCCATGGGTGCCCTGACCGTTGCCGCAGTGGTCACCGGCCTTATCCTGTGGCCAAAATCCCCGCCCAATCTGGCCCATGAGGGCGCGCAAGCCCGGGCTCAATTACTACAACAATGGAGTGCCGGCGAGATTGCGGTACTGGTCCGTCATGCCGAGCGGTGCGACCGTTCCAGCAATCCTTGCCTGGGCCCGGCCGACGGCATTACCCGTGTCGGCAGTGAAGCGGCCGCCGGTGTCGGGCAAGGCCTGGCACGCCTGGGTCTGACGCAAACCGACATCCTCACCAGCCCGGTGACGCGCACCGTGCAGACCGCGCATTACATGTTCAACAGCGACCCTCGGACCCAGGAGTGGCTGGCTACGTGCGGCACGACCTTGCGTAACGATGTCGTGGCGCACAAGGTTGCCCAGCGCAACCTTGTGTTGGTGACCCATAGCGGTTGCATCGCGGATTTTGTAAAGCAGACCGGCATGAAGCATGCGGCGAAGGACGCGGAGTACGGCAGCGCGCTGTTTGTCCGCATCGATGGCAATGGGCAACTGCAAGTGCTCGGCATTGTGAATGCCGAAGACTGGAACACTCTGTTACAAGAAAAAAACTGAAGTCGCTACGGATCGAGAACTTTGGCACTAAGTTGTTTCAAACCGGACTGAATGAACCCTGAACAAAACGGGAGAAGTGTGATTGAACTTCTCTGCGTTCAATATCATTCCGGTTTTCTCTCTGACAAGTTGCATACCACTCTTCAAGCAGCCTTTCTCAGCGCAAGGTCGAGTCATGACGTCAAATCAGCCATTGCCAGATTTTGTTGGCCATTCTTCCCGCCTGCACGCCCCAACAGCACCGGCCAACGAGCGCTGGATGCTGTTCGCCCTGGTACTGGCGTTCATCGCGTTCTACTTGCTGCCGCTGATGAGCCACGGCCTGTGGATTCCCGATGAAACCCGTTATGCCCAGATCAGCCAGGAAATGCTGCAGGGCGGGAACTGGGTCTCGCCGCACTTCATGGGCCTGCGTTATTTCGAAAAACCGATTGCCGGGTACTGGATGATTACCATCGGCCAAGCGGTGTTTGGTGACAATCTGTTCGGGGTGCGCATCGCGTCAGCGCTGAGTACCGGGCTGAGCGTGTGGCTGACCTACCTGATTGCCCGCCGGTTCTGGGGCGATCCACGTAAAAGCTTCGCCTGCGCGCTGCTCTACATGAGCTTCGGGCTGATTGCCGGTCAGGCCGGGTACGCCAACCTCGATCCGCAGTTCACCCTCTGGGTCAACCTGAGCCTGGTTTCCCTGTGGTTTGCCATCGACTGCCGCACCACGCGTGCCCGGCTGGGTGCCTGGGTGGTCCTGGGCATCGCCTGTGGCATGGGCTTCATGACCAAGGGCTTTCTGGCCTGGCTGCTGCCGGCGGTGATCGCCCTGCCCTTCATGGTCTGGCAGCGTCGCATGGGCGAATTGTTGCAGTACGGACCACTGGCTGTCGTCGTCGCCGCAGCGGTCTGCGTGCCTTGGGCATTGGCCATTCATCATCAGGAACCGGATTTCTGGAATTTCTTCTTCTGGAACGAGCACGTACGCCGCTTCGCCGCCGACAATGCGCAACACGCCCGTCCGTGGTGGTTCTACTTGCCGATGCTGGTTGTTTCCGCCCTGCCCTGGGCCGCGTTGTTGCCAACGACATTCATCCAGGCCTGGAACGACAAGCGTCAGCCCGTCGGTGGTTTTCTCCTGCTCTGGTTGTTGTTGCCATTGGCGATTTTCAGCATGAGCAGCGGCAAGCTGCCGACCTACATCATGCCGTGCCTGTTGCCGATGGCACTGCTGATGGGGCATGCGCTGACGGGCCTGGTGGAACAATCCAAATCACGGACTATTCGTTTCAACGGTTGGCTCAACGTCATCATTGCCACGACAGCCCTGGTTGCATTGCTGTACCTGCAACAGAGCAAGGAAATCTACGAGAACACCGAGATGTTCAGCCTGTCCCTGGCGTTCATCGTGCTGCTGGGCTGGATCATCGCCAACGCCCTGCAAATCCTGCGGCCATTGACGTTATGGGCGATGCCGGCCCTCGGCATCTGGCTGCTGGTGGCGCTGCTTCCCGCCGCCATGCCGGGCCAGATCGTCGACAGCAAGATGCCCGACCGGTTTATCTCCGAACACCTGGACAGCTTGAACCAGACTACCACGCTGTTGAGCAACGACCTGGGGGCGGCCTCGGCCTTGTCGTGGCTGACCAAGCGTCCGGAGGTAGCACTCTACAATGTCATCGGCGAGCTGAAGTACGGCCTTTCGGATCCGGCCGCGGCCTCGCGTAAAGTGACCCAGCATGACGTCGGCCAATGGATGACCGAGGCGCGTAAGAAGGGCTCGGTCGGGGTGGTGATGCGGGTCAACAGCGTCGACGAGATTCAGGAGGTCGAGGCGCTGCCCACCGACGGCAAGCGCTATCAGCGCGGCAACATGCAGGTCCTGATCTTCCCGCAAATCCAGCCCTGACAGACAAGACGCAAAAAATGGCCGGCAAGGCATCCGCAGCTGCGTCATTTCCTGATCGACATCATCCTTTTATGGACGAGTCGAACCACTGTGGGCACAGTGCTGCTAATCTGAATGAAAATTACATGTATTAACGGTTTTTTTGACGTTATTTTCTCATTTGGATCTCTACATTCCCTGCCATTCAAAACATGCAAATGATTCGCATTGGTTTACAAGCCTTTCAATGCGTATGACTTTCAAAAAAAATGCACCAGGAGCAGCCCGCAGAATGATTCCCAACATCCCTTCGTTCTTGAAAAAGGCCCTGCTGGCCACCGCTTTGCTGAGCGCTGGCCAGATCTATGCAGCCGACTCCGTCGGTATCGTGGTGTACAACGCGCAACACGAAGGCCTGACCAAGGCCTGGGTCGAGGGCTTCACTCAGGAAACCGGTATTCCCGTCACCTTGCGCAACGGCGATGACACCGAGATGGGTAACCAGATCGTGCAGGAAGGCACCGCCTCTCCGGCGGACGTATTCCTGACCGAAAACTCCCCGGCCATGGTCCTGGTCGACAACGCCGGGCTGTTTACGCCAGTCGACAAAACCACGCTGGAACAGGTTGACTCCGCCTACCGCCCGGCCCACGGCAAATGGGTCGGGATTGCCGCGCGCTCCACGGTGTTCGTCTATAACCCGAGCAAACTGCCGGAAGCCGACCTGCCGAAATCGATCATGGACCTGGCTTCGCCGAGCTGGAAGGGTCGCTGGGCTGCATCGCCAGGCGGTGCTGACTTCCAGGCCATCGTCGCGGCCATCCTGGAGCAAAAAGGTGAAGCGGCAACGCTGGAATGGCTCAAGGCCATGAAAACCAACTACGCCAACTACCGTGGCAACAGCTCGGTACTTAAAGCAGTGAATGCCGGGCAGATCGACAGCGGCGTGATCTACCACTATTACAGCCTGGTGGATCAGTCCAAGACCGGTGAAAACAGCAAGAACACCGCCCTGCACTATTTCAAGCACAAAGACCCGGGCGCTTTTGTTAGCATCTCCGGCGGCGGCGTCCTCGCTTCCAGCAAACACAAAGAACAAGCCCAGGCGTTCCTCAAATACATTACCGGCAAGGATGGCCAGACTGTCCTGAAGAACGGCAAGTCGTTTGAATACGCCGTGGGCAAAGGTGCTGAATCCAACCCTAAACTGGTGCCACTGAATCAACTCGATGCGCCGACTGTCGATGCTTCCAGGCTCGACAGTAAAAAAGCCGTGGAGCTGATGACACAGGCCGGATTGCTCTAAATTGATGCCAGAAACCCTGCCTGCGGGGGTCGCTGAGGCGACACCCGCACATTTGCGTCGACGATCCCGCGGAGTCTTTGCGGGACGTGGCGGTGTATGGGTGATCGGTTTGTCGGTGCTGGTTTCATTACTGGCACTGCTACCGATCGCCTATGTTATTGGCGTGTCCCTGCAGACAGGCTGGTCAACCGTAGTGGCCCTGGTGTTCCGCCCTCGTGTCGGTGAACTGCTGGTCAACACCGTGTTGCTGGTGCTGCTGACGATTCCCTTGTGCGTGGCACTGGGGGTGACATTGGCCTGGCTGACTGAACGCACGAACTTGCCCGGACGGCGCTGGTGGTCGTTGCTGGCCACCGCACCGCTGGCGGTGCCTGCGTTCGTTCACAGCTACGCCTGGGTCAGCCTGGTGCCACCGATTCACGGCTTGTTTGCCGGTGTCCTGGTCTCGGTCATCGCCTACTTCCCGTTCCTGTATTTGCCGGTAGCGGCCACTTTGCGCCGGCTCGATCCGGCCATCGAAGACGTCGCCGAATCCATGGGACTCAAACCCTGGAAAGTGTTTTTCCGCGTGGTGTTGCCGCAATTGCGCCTGGCGATCTGCGGTGGTGCGCTGCTGGTCGGCCTGCACCTGCTGGCCGAATATGGCCTGTACGCCATGATTCGCTTCGACACCTTTACCACCGCGATCTTCGATCAGTTCAAATCGACCTTCAACGGTGCGGCAGCGCACATGCTGGCCAGTGTGCTGGCGCTGTGTTGCCTGGCGATGTTGACGGCCGAATCCGCGGCACGGGGCTCAGCACGTTACGCTCGAGTCGGTTCGGGGAGCGCCCGGGAGCAACGGGTCGTGTGCCTGAAACCGGCATCCACCCTGCTCTCACTGATGCTGCAAATCGTGACCTGCGCCCTGGCCCTGGGCGTGCCCTTGATCACCTTGGGCAAATGGCTCATCGCCGGCGGTGTGGAAGTCTGGGACATGGCTGAATTGCTGCCCGCTCTGGAGCAAACCCTGCTACTGGGTATCGCTGGCGCGGCGCTGACCACCTGCGCGGCGATCCCGATTGCCTGGCTGTCGATCCGCTATCCCGGTCGACTGCAACGGGTACTGGAAAGCTGCAACTACATCACCAGTTCCTTGCCGGGAATTATCGTGGCGCTGGCACTGGTGACCGTCACGATCCATTTTGCCCGGCCGATCTACCAGACCACCTTCACCGTGCTGCTGGCTTACCTGTTGATGTTCTTGCCTCGTGCCCTGGTGAGCCTGCGCGCAGGCATTGCCCAAGCCCCGGTGGAACTGGAAAACATTGCCCGCAGCCTTGGCCGCTCGCCGGCCCGGGCACTGTGGCTGATCACCTTGCGCCTGGCTGCCCCGGGAGCAGCCGCTGGCGCGGCGCTGGTGTTCCTGGCGATCACCAACGAATTGACCGCTACCCTGTTGCTGGCCCCGAACGGCACGCGCACCCTGGCGACCGGGTTCTGGGCCATGACCAGCGAAATCGATTACGCGGCCGCTGCGCCCTACGCCTTATTGATGGTTGTGCTGTCGCTGCCGCTGACCGGACTTCTTTATCACCAATCGAAAAAAACGGCTGGCCGATGAACACTCTTGAATTGAATGCCCTCTACAAGTCCTATGGCGCCCATTGCGCCCTGGACAACGTCAGCCTGTCGGTGCCGAGCGGCAGTCGCACGGTCATCGTCGGCCCTTCCGGCTCAGGCAAGACCACGTTGCTGCGGATGATTGCCGGCTTCGAATTCCCCGATTCCGGGCGTCTATCGCTCAATGGCCAGACCCTGGTCGACGGCACCCACGAAGTGCCGGCCCATCAACGCCTGATCGGCTACGTGCCGCAGGACGGCGCACTGTTCCCGCACATGACCGTGGCGGCGAACATCGGCTTCGGTTTGCCCACCA
Organism: Pseudomonas sp. GL-B-12; assembly: GCF_019955895.1. Lineage (NCBI taxonomy): Bacteria > Pseudomonadati > Pseudomonadota > Gammaproteobacteria > Pseudomonadales > Pseudomonadaceae > Pseudomonas > Pseudomonas sp. GL-B-12. Next base: position 25,775 of record NZ_JAHBCX010000021.1, on the reverse strand, counting down.
AGGGCACTGAAAAACAGCAGCGCGTCGCCGAGCTCATGGACAGCGTGGCGCTGGACGCGAAGATGGCCGAGCGCTGGCCTCACGAATTGTCCGGTGGCCAGCAACAGCGCGTGGCCCTGGCCCGGGCGTTGGCGCAACAGCCACGACTGATGCTGCTGGACGAGCCGTTCTCGGCGCTCGATACCGGCTTGCGTGCGGCGATGCGCAAGATGGTTGCGCGACTGCTGGAAGACGCGGGCGTCACCACCATTCTGGTCACCCATGACCAGAGTGAAGCCTTGTCGTTCGCCGACCAATTGGCGGTGATGCGTCATGGCCGATTGGTACAGTCAGGGCACCCGCTGGACCTTTACCGTTACCCCGAAGACGAACAGACTGCGCTGTTCCTGGGGGATGCCGTGGTGATGCCCGCCCGCATCGAGGCCGGTTGGGCCCATTGCGACCTGGGGCGGATTCCGGTCAACAACCACCGCAACAACAGCTCGGCGCAGATCATGCTGCGACCCGAACAACTGCAACTGGCCAGCATCCTCCCCAGTGACCCGGAAGCCAGCGGTTGCCGGGCGGTGGTCACCGATCGGGATTTCAGCGGCAACACCTGCACGCTGACGGTGGAGCTCCAGCCATTGACCCGCAACGAGCAATCGGGCCGATCACTGCTGGTGCGCAGCTCAGGCATGTATGCACCACCCGCCGGCAGCTCGGTTCAGGTCTCGACCATTGGGCATGCCCATGTACTGAGCGAGATGTGATCGTTCACAGGTCAAATCGATCCACCGCCCGACGCCGCTCGTTGTCATCGCGCACATCGTAGTTGGCCGTGGTCTGGATGTTGCTGTGGTGCGCCAGCTTCTGCGCAATCGACAAGTCATACTCTTCGATTACCCGGGTGATAAATGAACGCCGGAAGTCGTGGGGCATGATTTTCACCCCGACCTGCGCGCCCCTCTGCCGGGCGATGTAATAAATCGCATGTTTGGTGATGCGCTCACGGGTGATATGGCTGCCACGGCGGATGCGGTTGAACAGAAACGGGTCGTCCGACTCGCCGTCCTTGAGCAGCGAACGGCGCAGCTCAAGCCAGGCTTCAAGCTTGGCGAAGGCCCAGGCCGGCGCGTACTTGATCAACTGCTTGTTGCCCTTGGCAGTCACCCGCAGGCTGCGCTCGGTGAAATCGACCTGATTCAGCTCCAGGTTCACCGATTCGGACTTGCGCATTCCCGAACCGTACAAAATCCCGATGATCGCTGCATCCCGCAGGCCTTGTGGCCGCGGATCGGCGGCGCAGACCGCCATCAGTTCCTGAATCAGCGTGCGCCTGAGATTGCGCCCCTGGGACAGCCGAGTGCCGGCCATGCCCTTCACCGTACGCATCTTTAACAGATGCTCCTGAGAGATCAGGCTCATGCGCCACGCTTCGTTCATCACCCCGCGCACCGCGTTGACATAGAGCGAAGACGTGTTCGGCGCATAGCCATCCGAACGCAAGGTGGCCACCAGCGCGATCACGTTTTCGGGCTGCAGGTTGTGCCAGGGTATTTCCTCGATATCTTGGTCTTCGAAGCCCAGGCGGTCGGCGGCATCCTGCAGCACATAACGCATGGTCAGCTGGCTGGATGGCGCCAGTCGCGCCAGATACAGGGTCAGCGGATTGGTGAGGGGTGAGCGTGAGTCAGTAACAGGTAAGTCAATCAAACGAAACAGCCTTGAATGTAAACAGTTCAATGAAACAACTAAGAAGTGAAATAACGACGATGTAAAAGACAATACACTTGTAGGACTTTTCCTGAAAAACGCGATAAACGGAAGAAGTCTGAACAGCGGCTTAATAGCCTTCAGATAAAATGATTCCCCAACCGTTTTTTCATGTTCCTTTCACAAAATCGGGCATAACCTTCTATAAACTCGGCGCTGCCCAGACGGATGCCCAACCTGCCGGCCATCGCGGAAAAAGTCAACTGACGCAGTTTTTTGCTTCCATCCAGTAACTAGTTGATTTGATGTAGATTCTGATTTAGCGTCTATGATGATTTTTGGATCCCTTTTAGCCTCAAAGGCTATTTTCGTTTTCAGCCCCTGAGGTGCCCATGAGTCAGGCGTTTCTCCCTTTCTCCCGTCCCAGCATCGGCGACGAAGAAATCGCTGCCGTAGAGCAAGTATTGCGCTCCGGCTGGATCACTACCGGACCGAAGAACCAGGCACTGGAAGAACACTTCGCCAACTACGTCGGTTGCCGACATGCCGTGGCACTTTCCTCGGCCACCGGCGGGATGCATATCACCCTGCTGGCGTTGGGCATCGGTCCCGGCGATGAAGTCATTACGCCGTCGCAGACCTGGGTGTCCACCGCCAACATGATCACCCTGCTGGGTGCCACGCCGGTGTTTGTCGACGTCGACCGCGACACGCTGATGACCGACGTGGCCACTATCGAAGCCGCGATCACCCCGCGCACCAAAGCCATCATCCCGGTGCATTACGCCGGTGCGGCATTTGATCTCGATCCGCTCTACGCCCTGGCCGACAAACACGGCATTGCCGTAATCGAAGACGCCGCCCACGCCGCAGGCACTTTCTACAAAGGTCGTCACGTCGGCGCCAAAGGCACGGCGATCTTTTCGTTCCACGCGATCAAGAATATGACCTGCGCCGAAGGCGCCATGTTCGTCAGCGACGATGAAGCCCTGGCCTCGCGGGTCCGCATGCTCAAGTTTCACGGGCTGGGGGTTGATGCCTACGACCGCCTGACTCACGGCCGCAAGCCCCAGGCCCAAGTAGTCGAACCCGGCTTCAAGTACAACCTGGCCGACATCAACGCCGCCATCGCGCTGGTGCAACTGGAACGCCTGGACGAGATCAACGCCAGGCGCACTCAACTGGCCCAGACCTACCTGCAGCGCCTGGAAGGCTTGCCGGTGCAGCCGCTGGCCGTCCCCGCCTATTCGCAAAAACACGCCTGGCATCTGTTCATCCTGCGTATCGATGCCGAGCGCTGCGGGCTGGATCGCGAAGCGTTCATGAAAGCCCTCCTGGAACAGAATGTCGGCACAGGTATTCACTTCATTGCAACGCACCTGCACACTTACTACCGCCAGCGTTACCCCAACCTGTACCTGCCCAACACCGAATGGAATTCGGCGAGGCTGTGTTCGATCCCGTTATTCCCCGACATGACCACCGATGATGTCGAGCGCGTCGTCGGTGCCATCGAAAACTGTATGGACAGAAGCCTTTGAGACCTTACCCAATCAACTTCGTTTCGATCGTCATTCCGGTCTACAACGAACAGGAAAGCCTGCCTGAATTGCTCCGGCGCACTGAAGCGGCTTGCCAGCAGTTGCACCAGGCCTATGAAATCGTGCTGGTCGACGATGGCAGCCGTGATGACTCCGCGCAGATCCTGGAAGACGCCGCCTCCCGTGAAGGCAGCCCGGTGGTGGCGGTGATCCTCAACCGCAACTACGGCCAGCACGCGGCGATCATGGCCGGTTTCGAACAGTGCAAGGGCGATGTCGTCATCACCCTCGATGCCGACCTGCAAAACCCGCCCGAAGAAATCCCGCGGCTGATAGCGCAGGCCGAACTTGGCTATGACGTCGTCGCGACGGTGCGCAATAACCGCCAGGACTCGGCCTTGCGCCGCTGGCCATCGAAGCTGATCAACCTCGCGGTGCAACGCTCCACCGGCGTGGCCATGAGCGATTACGGCTGCATGCTGCGCGCCTACCGTCGCACCATTGTCGACGCCATGCTCGCCTGCCGTGAGCGCAGCACCTTCATTCCGATCCTGGCCAACAGCTTTGCCCGCCATACCACGGAAATCCTCGTGACCCACGCCGAGCGTGAACACGGCGATTCCAAGTACAGCCCCATGCGCCTGATCAACCTGATGTTCGACCTGGTCACCTGCATGACCACCACGCCGCTGCGACTGCTGAGCATCGTCGGCGTCGGCATGGCGGCCCTGGGCGTGCTGTTCGCTATCGCACTGATCCTGCTGCGCCTGGTGTTCGGCGCTGGCTGGGCCGGTGGCGGTACCTTCGTACTGTTCGCCGTGCTGTTCGTCTTCACCGGTGGTCAATTCATCGGCATGGGCCTGCTGGGTGAATACCTGGGCCGCATGTACAGCGACGTGCGCGCACGCCCGCGCTTTTTCATTGAAAAGGTGCTGCGTAGCCAGCCCGAATCCCCCTCTTCCGTTGTTACCGTCGACGGCCTTACTTCCACTTCTTCAGATCAGGTTCCTTCATGAGTGCAAAAGCTGTTGTCTTCGCCTACCACGATATTGGCTGCGCCGGCATCGAATCCCTGCTCTCCTCCGGTTTTGAGATCGCTGCGGTGTTCACCCACGCCGACGATCCGAAGGAGAATGCGTTCTACGGTTCCGTCGCACAGCTTTGCGCCCGCCACGGCATTGCGGTGCATGCACCGGAAGATGCCAACCATCCGTTGTGGATCGAGCGTATCGCCAAGCTCGATCCCGACTACATTTTCTCCTTCTACTACCGCAACCTGCTGAGCGAACCGCTGCTGGCCACGGCGCGCAAAGGCGCGTTCAACCTGCACGGTTCCCTGCTGCCGCGCTACCGTGGTCGCGCACCGGCCAACTGGGTGCTGGTCAACGGCGAAACGGAAACCGGCGTGACCCTGCACCGCATGGTCAAGCGCGCCGATGCGGGCGCCATCGTTGCCCAGCAAAAGGTCGCGATCGAGCGCAGCGATACGGCGCTGAGCCTGCACGGCAAACTGCGCCTGGCAGCCTCTGACCTGCTGCGTGACACCTTGCCGGCGCTGCTGCAAGGCAAAGCCAGCGAAACACCGCAAGACGAAACCAAGGCCACGGTGTTCGGCCGTCGCACCCCGGCCGACGGCAAACTGGTCTGGGCCAAACCGGCCGAAGAACTGTTCAACCTGGTCCGCGCCGTGACCCAGCCGTACCCGGGCGCCTTCTGCGCGGTGGGCGAGCACAAGCTGATTGTCTGGAGCGCCGAAGTCGCCAAGGGCAACGAAGGCCTGGCGCCGGGCCGCGTCATCAGCGTTGACCCGCTGCGCATCGCCTGCGGTGAAGACTCGCTGATCATCAACGCCGGCCAGCGCAACGACAACGGTCTGTACCTGAGCGGTCCGCAACTGGCCAACGAACTGGGCCTGGTGGACGGTTCCGTGCTGCGCGGTGCCGAATCCGGTCGTGCCCCGCGTCGCACCCGCGTGCTGATCCTCGGCGTCAACGGTTTCATCGGCAACCACTTGTCCGAGCGCCTGTTGCGCGACGACCGCTACGAAGTCTACGGCCTGGATATCGGTTCGGACGCCATCGACCGCCTGCGCAGCCACCCGAATTTCCACTTCGTCGAAGGCGACATCAGCATCCACTCCGAGTGGATCGAGTACCACATCAAGAAGTGCGACGTGGTGCTGCCGCTGGTGGCCATCGCGACGCCAATCGAATACACCCGTAACCCGCTGCGTGTATTCGAACTGGACTTCGAAGAGAACCTGAAACTGGTTCGCTACTGCGTCAAGTACAACAAGCGCGTGATCTTCCCCTCGACGTCGGAAGTCTATGGCATGTGCCAGGACAACAACTTCGACGAAGACAACTCCAACCTGGTGGTCGGCCCGATCAACAAGCAACGCTGGATCTACTCGGTCTCCAAGCAACTGCTGGACCGCGTGATCTGGGCTTATGGCCAGAAGGGCCTGAATTTCACCCTGTTCCGTCCGTTCAACTGGATGGGTCCACGCCTGGACCGCCTGGATTCAGCCCGTATCGGCAGCTCCCGCGCCATTACCCAGTTGATCCTGAACCTGGTGGAAGGTACGCCGATTCGGCTGTTCGACGGTGGCGAGCAAAAACGCTGCTTCACCGACATCGCCGACGGTGTTGAAGCCCTGGCGCGCATCATCGACAACGACAACGATGTCTGCAACGGCCAGATCATCAACATCGGCAACCCGGACAACGAAGCCAGCATCCGCCAGTTGGGCGAAGAGCTGCTGCGTCAGTTCGAAGCTCACCCGCTGCGCGCCAACTTCCCTCCGTTCGCCGGTTTCCGCGACATCGAAAGCAAGGCGTTCTACGGCACCGGTTACCAGGACGTTTCGCACCGCAAGCCAAGCATCGCCAACGCCAAGCGTCTGCTGGACTGGACGCCAACCGTGGAGATGAGCGAAACCATCGGCAACACCCTGGACTTCTTCTTGCGCGAGGCCATGCTCGAAATCGCGGACAAGCGCTGATGCAGGCGGGACTGCGGATCGATGTCGACACCTACCGGGGCACCCGTGAAGGGGTGCCCCGGCTGCTGGAAATCCTTGATGAGGCACAGGTCAAGGCGACGTTCTTCTTCAGTGTCGGGCCGGACAACATGGGGCGCCACTTGTGGCGCCTCATCCGTCCACAGTTTCTCTGGAAAATGCTCCGCTCCAACGCAGCCGGCCTGTATGGCTGGGACATCCTGCTGGCCGGCACCGCATGGCCTGGAAAACCGATCGGCCGGGACCTGGGGCACTTGATGCGCCAGGCCCGGGATGCCGGGCATGAGGTTGGCCTGCACGCCTGGGATCACCACGGCTGGCAAGCCAACGCCGGGCGCTGGAGCGAGGCACAACTGGTCGAACAGATACGCCGTGGCGTGGACACCCTCAGCGACATTCTCGGGGAAAAGATCACCTGCTCGGCGTCTGCCGGCTGGCGTGCCGACGAGCGTGTGATTGAAGCCAAGCAGGGTTTCGGCTTTCGCTATAACAGCGACTGTCGCGGCCTGAGCCTGTTCCAGCCGCGATTGGCCGATGGTCGCCTGGGCGCACCGCAAATCCCGGTGGACCTGCCGACCTTCGACGAAGTGGTCGGGCCGACCGTCGCCGCCAAGGATTTCAACACGTTCATCCTGGACCGGTTCACACCGGAAAAACTCAATGTCTACACGATCCATGCCGAGGTAGAAGGGATTCTGATGGCCAACGATTTCCGTCAACTGCTGAGCGATGCGCGTCAGCGGGCTATACATTTTCAACCCTTGGGCGACTTGCTGCCCAAGGCACCTGACAGTTTACCGATCGGCCGCGTGGTACGCGGTGCACTCGAAGGTCGCGAAGGCTGGCTGGGAGTACAAGGGGCATGAGCAAGCGCTGGGCTTTGCCGTTATTGCTGGTCATGGTGGCGCTGGCGTACCTGCTGCCACTGGGCAGTCATGGCTTATGGATTCCTGACGAAACCCGCTACGCCCAGATCAGCCAGGGCATGCTCCTGAGCGGCAACTGGGTGTCGCCGCATTTCATGGACGTGCGCTATTTCGAAAAACCCGCGGCCGGCTACTGGATGATCGCCATCGGTCAGGCGCTGTTTGGCCAGAACCTGTTCGGGGTGCGCTTCGCCTCGGCCCTGAGCACCGGCTTGAGCGTGCTGCTGTGCTACCTGGTCGCCCGCCGGATGTGGAACGAACCACGCAAAAGTTTCGCCTGCGCGCTGCTGTACATGAGCTTCACGGTCATTGCCGCTTCGGCGGGGTATGCCAACCTCGATCCGCAATTCACCTTTTGGGTCAATCTGAGCCTGGTGGCGCTATGGTTCGCGCTCGACAGCACGAGCCGCGGGCAACGCCTGATCGCGTGGGCGGTGCTGGGTCTGGCTTGCGGCATGGGCTTCATGACCAAGGGTTTCCTGGCCTGGTTGCTGCCGGTGCTGATCGCCCTACCCTGGATGATCTGGCAAAAACGCTGGCGTGAACTACTGGTCTACGGCCCGGTGGCGGTCGTGGTCGCCATCGTCGTCAGCCTGCCATGGGCGCTGGCAGTGCACGCCCAGGAGCCCGACTACTGGCGGTTTTTCTTCTGGCACGAACACATCCGCCGTTTTGCCGGGGACGATGCCCAGCATGACGCGCCATGGTGGTATTACCTGCCATTGCTGGTGGCTTTCAGCATGCCGTGGGTTGCATTGCTGCCGCCGGCGCTGAAGCAAGCCTGGCAGACCCGACGCCAGTCCAATATCGCGTTCCTGCTGCTGTGGCTGTGGATGCCGTTGTTTTTCTTCAGCCTGAGCAAGGGCAAGTTGCCGGCCTACATCCTGCCGTGCCTGTTACCCCTGGCATTGTTGCTCGGCCATGCACTGGCTGACCGATTGAAGCTGGAGCAAGGTCGCGTCCCGGGCATCAACGGCCTGCTGAACCTGGTGGTGGGTGTGGTCACCCTGCTGGCCCTGGTTTATCTGCAATTGAAAAAGCCGATCTACGATCATGAACTGCACAACCTGGTGTTGGTGTTCATCGGCTTGATCGGCTGGATCATGGCCAACCTGCTGCAGGCCTTCCGCCCGTTGCAGTGCTGGGCAGCCCCGGCTTTTGGCAGTTTGTTGCTCGTCGGTTTGTTGCCTGCCGGACTGCCCAACTCCGTAGTCGCCAATAAAACGCCTGACCAATTCATCCTCGATCACGCCCAGGAGCTCGGCCAAAGTGCCAAGTTGTTGAGCAACGACCTGGGGGCCGCGTCGGCGTTGTCCTGGCGGGTGAAACGGCCGGAGGTGGCTTTTTTCAACACGATAGGCGAATTGAAATATGGCCTTGCCTATCCTGATTCGCTTAAGCAGCGCGTCAACCCCGATCAGGTGCAACAGTGGATGCACGACGCCCGCCAGCAAGGCTCGGTGGGTGTGGTCATGCGGGTCAAGGGCGAAGAAGAGCTGCACGAACTTGAACAGTTGCCCAAAGAGGGCAAGCGGTATGAACAAGGCAATCTGGTGATTTTGATTATCCCTCAGGCGACACCATGAGCCTGCTATTGCTACTGGTGGCCTGTCTGCTGACCTGCCTGGGCCAGATCGCACAGAAATATGCGGTAGAAAGCTGGCGCGGCAAACCTTCCGGGTGGACGGACAAACTGCGTTCGCCCTGGCTTTGGCTGGCCCTGGCTTCTCTAGGGCTGGGCCTGCTGGTGTGGTTGCTGGTGCTGCAACGCCTGGAAGTCGGGATTGCCTATCCGATGCTGAGCCTGAACTTCGTGCTGATCACCCTGGTGGCGCGTTTCGTGTTCCACGAAACCATCGACCGCCGCCACTGGCTGGGTGTGGCGCTGGTGATCGGCGGCGTGGCATTGCTGGGGCAACACGCATGAACCTGAGTCGCGGCATTACCTTCGCACTGGGCAGCGTGTTGCTGGTCAGCGCCGCCCAGCTGGGTATGCGCTGGAGCATGAGTCACCTGCCACAACCCGAACAATGGCTCAGCGCCCCCATCGACCTGACAGCGGTTGCCGTGGTCCTCCTGGCCATCTTCGCCTACGCCTTGTCGATGCTCTGCTGGCTCGCCGCCCTGCGGGACCTGCCCCTGGGCCGGGCCTACTCGTTGCTGAGCATCAGCTACGCGCTGGTGTACCTGCTGGCCGCCAGCCTGCCGCTGTTCAACGAAGCGTTCAGCCTTACAAAGAGCCTTGGCGTGGCATTAGTCATCCTCGGCGTCATTACCATCAATTCTCGACCTGCTCGTGCGCCCGAATCTAGGAGTGCCCCATGAAAATCAGTGTGTTTGGTAGCGGTTATGTTGGCCTGGTGCAGGCAGCGGTACTGGCGGAAGTCGGTCACGACGTGGTCTGCATGGACGTTGACGAGAAAAAAGTCGAACTGCTCAAACAGGGCCACGTGAGTATCTTCGAACCCGGGCTGGCCAGCCTGGTACGCGAAGGCCTTGACGCCAAGCGGTTGCAGTTCACCAGCGACGAAAAATTCGCCGTCCAGCACGGACAGGTGCTGTTCATCGCAGTCGGTACTCCGTCCCGGGACGACGGCTCGGCGGACTTGCGCTACGTGATGTCGGTAGGCGACGCGGTAGCACGGCATCGCGAGCAACCGGCGATCCTGGTGGAAAAATCCACCGTCCCGGTCGGCACCGGCGATGCCCTGCGTGCACACATCGACAAATGCCTGCTCAATGCCGGGCGTGTATTGCAATTCGATATCGTCTCCAACCCGGAATTTTTGAAAGAAGGTTCGGCCGTGGCCGACTGCCGACGTCCGGACCGTATCGTCGTCGGCTGTGAACGCGATGAAGTGCGCGACGTCATGCGCGACCTGTACTCGCCCTTCAACCGCAACCATGAACGCATCATGTTCATGGACCTGCGCAGCGCCGAGCTGACCAAGTACGCCGCCAACTGCATGCTGGCGACCAAGATCAGCTTCATCAACCAGATCGCCGAACTGGCCGAACACCTGGGTGCCGACATCGAATCGGTGCGCCTGGGCATCGGCGCCGACTCGCGTATCGGTTACCACTTCATCTACCCCGGTTGCGGCTACGGCGGCTCATGCTTCCCCAAGGACATGCGCGCCCTGATCCACAGCGCCGAAGAAGCTCATTGCTCCAGCGACCTGCTGCAAGCGGTGGAAGCCATCAACGAGCGGCAGAAACACAAGCTGTTCGAGCGCATCAACGCATTCTACAAGGGCGACTTGCGTGGCAAGACCTTTGCCTTGTGGGGCCTGGCATTCAAGCCCAACACTGACGACATGCGCGATGCACCGAGCCGGGTATTGCTGGAATCGTTGTGGGCCGCCGGGGCGAATGTCCGCGCATTCGATCCGGAAGCCATGCAGGAAACCCAGAAACTGTATCCCGACGAATCGAAACTGATGCTCATGGGGACGCCTGAGTCGGTCTTGTCCGGCGCCGATGCGTTGATCATCTGCACCGAATGGCAACAGTTCAAGGCCCCGGATTTCGAGTTGATCCAGCAGCGGCTCAACGCCCCGGTGATCTTCGACGGCCGCAACCTGTACGACGCAGACCGTCTGGCACGCATCGGTTTCACCTACTTCCCGATCGGCCGCGGCGAGTCGCGCAAATTGCCGATTCCGTACCAGCAATGGTCAACCGAATCAGTGGTCGCCTGAACCTCATGATCCCTCACATCCGCCAACAGTCCCTCGCGCTGGGTCTGTTGGCGCTGTTGTTGTTCTGCGCCGGGATGTATCAGCAGGCAGCCATCGGCTTCGATTCGCGCTTCGTGCTGTTCGCCCAGGAGATGCTGCGCAATGGGCCGTCGTTTTTTCCGACGACCTATGGCCAGCCCTACGCAGACTATTCGGGACTTTCAACGCTATTCATCTGGCTGCTTTCGCTGCCGTTCGGCCAGGTCACCAGCCTGACCGCATGGCTGCCGAGCGCCATCGCCGCAGCGGTCATCGTCACCTTGATGTACCGCTTGCTGGCGCCCTACTCCACGCGTTGGGCGCTGCTGAGCATCGCCTTGATGCTGCTGACCAACACCTTTATCACTGAAACCCGCGCCGTTTCCCTCGACCTGATGCTGGCGGCCGTCGCGTTCAGTGTGTTTTACCTGGGTTATACCGCCGATCACTTTGCCGCTCCGCGTCGCTGGGCCTTGATCTACGCCTTGTTGCTGCTGGGCTTCTGGATTCGTGGGCCCATCGGCCTGGTCATTCCTACGGGGATGCTGTGCAGCTATTTCCTGGTAAATCGCCAATGGAGACGAATGCTGGTCTTCGGATTGCTGGCGTCCATGCTGTTGGCGGTGTGCGTCGGGCTTTTGTTGTGGCTGGCGGACGTCAGTGGCGGCCCGGCCTTTTTGCAGGACGTGATTCGCATGCAGTTCATGGGACGCATGGACGGCAGCGAGGGCTCCAACGAGGTGTTGTATTACTTCACCAGTTCGGTAGGCAACTACGCACTGGCCTGGCCACTGGCAGTGCTGGCGCTGGTGGCGGTCGCCGCTTCTGGCCGACAACAGTCAGGCCCGGCATTGCGCCTGACGCTGTACTGCGCAGCTGCCGGATTGATCGTGATGGTCGGCCTTTCCGTCCCGCAGGCAAAAAAGGCCCGTTACCTGCTGCCGATTCTGCCCATGGCGGCGATCATGGCGGCTTATCCGTTTTACGCCGTGCAAGGTCGGCTGTTCGGTTGGCTGCGCGTATTGATGCAGGGCTTATGGCTGCTGATTCCGGGGTTGCTGATCGTGACCTTGCTGGTGATACAGCGAAGATTCCCCGAAGACGTGGCCCATCTCACGTCGTTGTTCATCATTCTCGGCGCGCTGCAAGCGGTCGCCGTCGTAGCGCTCAGGCATCCCCGCTGGCGCGCGCAGACTCTCGCCCTTTGCGCAGTCCTGGCACTGTGGTCGGTATATATCCTGCAGTTCGAGCCGATCCAGCGACAGCTTTACGACACCCGGACCTTCAGCCACGAAGCGTTTGAACTCGTGCAAAAAGACCCCGCACCACTGGTGATGCACGCGATGGGCAAGGATGCCAAAGCCATCAAGTTCATGGTCAACATCAATCAAGGCCTGCAACCGGAGTTCACCGATTCACACCAGGAACTTGACGCCCTCAAGGGCCCGGCGTGGCTGATGATGGACCTGAACGTTTACAAGACACTGCAAGGCACGGCTATAGGTGCATTGCCACCCGTGTTGAGCGGGCGTTTCGACAAGAATGATTTCGTGCTGCTGCACCTCAAGCAAATCCCGTAGCAACGACCGAGTGTCCGACTGCTAGAGTAGCGCTCACGATCGGGCTGATGCCGGCCCGATCGAATAAGGATATTCACGTCGTGACCAGCTACTCCCCCCTCATCCGCCGCCTGCTGATCTGCTCGCTGACCATCGTCGTCAGCCGCGCCATCACCAGCCCGTTGCTCACACTGTTCGTCAGCGACAAGCTTGGCCTCAACCAACAGGACGTTGGCTTGCTGCTCGGCATTGCGGTGTTCGTCGCCACCCTGCTCTCCTTGTATGGCGGCTACATCATCGATCGCTTCGAAAAACGCCGGTTGCTGATTCTCTCGATGGCGTCCAGCGCTGTCGGTCTGGTGTTGCTGACCTTTGCTGAAAACCTCTACCTGACCACGATCACCCTGATCGTCACCGAAACCGCTTCATCGCTGTTCCTCATCGGTTCGAAAGCGATCCTCAGCGACAACCTGGCGGTGGGTCAGCGCGCCAAGGCGTTTTCCCTGAGCTATACACTGACCAACATTGGCTACGCTGTCGGGCCGATGCTCGGTGTGCTGATTGCCGGCGTCTTTGCCAGTGCACCGTTCCTGATCGCTGCGGCCATCGCTTTTTTCAGTATTTTCCTGATGACCGGAATCGCGAAGGCCCCGGCGCGTTTGTCTGTCACCGGCCAGGCGCAAAGTTTCCTCAAAACCCTGATCACCCTGAAAAACGACCGCACCCTGATCCTGTTCACCGCCGGTTGCCTGCTCAGCACCGTGGTGCACGGGCGATTTACCTTTTACCTGTCGCAGTATTTGCTGGTAACCAGCAGCCCCCAGCACACCATGGAAATCATGGCCGCCCTGCTCGCCTGCAACGCCATCAGTGTGATCTTGTTGCAATACCAGATCGGGCGTTTTCTCAAGCGCGAGCAACTGCGCCAATGGATCGTGGCCGGCACCGGCCTGTTCATCCTCGGGCTGATCGGCTTCAGCCTGGCGGACAGCCTGGTGAGCTGGTGCGTGGCGATGTTTATCTTTACCCTCGGTGAAATCATCATTTACCCGGCCGAGTTTCTCTTCGTCGACACCCTGGCTCCGGAAGAACTGCGCGGCAGTTACTACGGCGCACAAAACCTTGCTGCACTTGGCGGTGCGTTGAGCCCGGTGATTTGCGGCTTCATGTTGATGCACACCCCGGCGCCGACGATGTTTTATGCCTTGAGTGCACTCGCTGCCTTGGGTGGTTTGCTGTGCTACATCAGCGGCCGACGGGGCAACTTACAGCAAAATTAATGCACTGAAAGCTCATTAATATGAATTTGTCAGTAGATGGATTGAACGGCACACTGTGCGCGTTCCTCCCCCAACAGTTGGAACACCTTCAAGGGCTTTCTGGGTTTCCCAGCTAAGCCCTTTTTTTGCCTCGAATTTTTCTTGCCGGAGTTTTCTCGGAATGCTTGCTCGCTGGTTGCCCGCCGCCATCAACACCCGCCCCACCGAATGGAGCCGCGCCGCCATCGGCATGGCCTTGGGGACACTGATGAGCGTGTGGCTCTGTAGCCAGGTGTTCGGCATTGAGGTGGCCCAGCACCTGATCGGCCCGCTGGGGGCGTCGGCGGTACTGTTGTTTGCCGTGTCTTCGGGCGCGCTCGCGCAACCCTGGTCGATTCTGGGCGGCTACTTGAGCGCCGCGGTGATTGCGTTGCTGGTGGCCCATGTGTTGGGCCGAACCCTCGGGAGCGCTTGCCTGGCGGCAGGCATGGCGTTGATCCTGATGTGCTGGCTGCGGTGCCTGCATCCACCGGCCGGTGCATTGGCCCTGACCTTGGTGCTGGCCGATCCGGCAACCATTGCAATGGACTGGAGAGCCATTGAACCGGTGATGCTCAGCGCAGCGACGATGCTGTTCTGCGCCTTGGCCTACAACAACCTGACCCGCGTTCGTTACCCCAAGAGTGCCAGCGAACCGGTGGCCAGGATTCATGCCGATCACCCGCCGGTCGACCGTCAGGCCATCACTGCCGAAGACCTGAAACTGGCGTTGGCCGACATGGAAGCGTTCTACGACGTCACGCCCGAAGACCTTGAACAGTTGATCCAGGCCAGCCAACTGCACGCCAAACGCCGCAGTGTGGGCGAGGTGCTCGCCCCTCGACTGTAAGTCGCTGTTTTGGAGGTTCTTTTGCCGTGGCCGGGCGGTTCTGGCATCCTGCGCCTCCATTTTCTGACCCGGCCCGCCTTCTGGCACGCAAACCACCATGACCGCCTCCGAAAAAGCCCCCGCTCCACGCCACAGCGACCTGATTTACGGCCTCGATGACCGCCCGCATCTGACTGCCACCCTCTTCGCCGCCCTGCAACACGTGCTCGCAAGTTTCGTCGGCATCATCACCCCGACGCTGATCATGGGCAGCACCTTGGGCCTGCAAAGCGAAATTCCTTATCTGATCAGCATGGCGCTGTTCGTTTCCGGCCTGGGCACCTTCGTCCAGGCGCGGCGCTTCGGTCCGGTGGGCTCGGGCCTATTGTGCCTGCAAGGCACCAGTTTCTCGTTCATCAGTGTGATTTTGAGCGCCGGCTTCATGGTCAAGGCCCGGGGCGGCGGCACCGAAGAGATCCTCTCGACCATCTTCGGTGTGTGCTTTTTTGCCGCGTTCATCGAGGTGGTGCTGAGCCAGTTCATCGGCAAACTGCGCATGCTGATCACCCCGGTGGTGACCGGGACGATCATCACGCTGATGGGCTTGTCGCTGATCAAGGTGGCGATGACCGACATCGCCGGAGGCTTCGGCGCCCCGGATCTGGGGGCGGCCAGTCACTTGGCCCTGGCGGCGCTGGTGCTGGGAACCATCGTGGTGTTGAACCGGGTGGACGTGCCGTTTCTGCGCCTGGGAGCGATTGTCATCGGCCTGACCCTGGGCTACGGGGTGGCATGGCTCATGGGCCAGGTGGATTTCAACAGCCTGCCCGAAGTGCCGCTGATGAGCGTACCGGTACCCTTCAAATATGGGTTCTCCTTCGATTGGGTGGCGTTCATTCCGGTGGCGGTGATTTTCCTCGTGTCGCCGCTGGAGGCCGCCGGCGACCTCACGGCCAACTCGATGATCTCCCGGCAACCGGTCAAAGGCCCGGTGTACATTCGCCGGATCAAGTCCGGCCTGCTCGCCGATGGCCTCAACTCGGCCATGGCCGCGGTGTTCAACAGCATGCCGATGGTGACCTTCGCCCAGAACAACGGGGTGATCCAGCTCACCGGCGTGGCCAGCCGCTACGTGGCGTTTTTCATTGCCGGCTTGCTGGTGGTGCTTGGCCTGTTCCCGATGATCGGCGCGGTACTGCAACTGATGCCGAAACCGGTGCTCGGTGGCGCCGAACTGGTGATGTTCGGCACCGTCGCCGTGGCCGGGATCAAGATTCTGGCCGAGGCCGGCCTGCATCGGCGCAACATGCTGATCGTGGCGATTTCCGTCGGCATGGGCCTGGGCGTGGCCGCCGTACCGGAAGTCTTGCGTGAACTGCCCAAGGCCCTGCACAACATTTTCGAATCGCCCATCACCGTCGGCGCGCTGTGCGCTATCGTTCTTAATATCTTCCTGCCCGAGGAATTCATCGAACTGGAAGAGGACGAATTCGATCCGGAAGCCTCCGTGCTTCAGGTGATGCAGAACCCCGATGTGACCGTCAGGGATGAACCCGCAAAGGCTGCGGTGGTCGCACAGTCAAACCGCTAGACCGGCTCAAGGGCTGAGCCGCTGACGGTTCAGCCCTTTTTCAGATGAGAGCACGTCCATGCGCAGCGCCCACGCAGTCCTGATTTCCCTCCTGCTCTGCCTGAGCGCCTGCTCCTCTCTGCCCAATCGAGACCCATTGAAAATCAACGTCGTGGGCGTCGAGCCCTTGCAAGGCGAGGGCATGGAAGTACGCTTTGCCGTGAGAATCCGCGTGCAGAACCCCAATGACATCACCGTCACCTACAGCGGCGTCGCGCTGGACCTGGACATCAACGGCCAGCCCTTCGCCTCTGGCGTCACCGATGAGAGGGGTACGATCGGGCGCTTTTCCGACACCGTCGTCAGCGTACCGGTCAGCGTTTCGGCGTTTTCGATGGTCCGCCAGACCTATGGCATCAGCCAAATGAAAACGCTCAACAACATGCCTTATATCCTGCACGGCAAGCTCTCGGGTGGCCTGTTCAACACCATGCGCTTCGTGGACAGTGGCACGCTCAATCTGCCAGGGCCAATCACTGGCAGCCGTTAACAGCCTGGGAAGAAATGACCGTTGCGCCGCTGAACCTACTCGGTGTCATTGAGAATCAGGCTGCGGTAATGCCCAGGATTTGACCCCGACCATTTGCGAAACGCCTTGTAGAACGAACTGACGTCAGCGAACCCGAGCCGCGTGGCGATTTCGCTGAAGCTGATCGCCGGCTCCGCCAGCCAGACAATCGCCAGCTCCTTGCGCACGCCGTCCTTGAGGCCTTGATAGGTTTGCCCTTCTTCGGCCAATCGGCGGCGCAAGGTTGAAGCCGACATGCACAGGCGTTGCGCGAGGGCTTCGGTTTCCGGCCAGTGTTCGGCCGGCAGGTGGCGCAGGTCGTGTTTGATGCGGCTGGCCAGGCTCTGCGGATCGCGGTACTTCACCAGAATGTTCGCCGGCGCACGGGCCAGGAATCGCTCGAGTTCTTCAGGGCTGCGCTTGATCGGCAGGTCCAGGTAATCGGCGGAGAAAATCATCCGCGTGCGTGGGCGGTCGAAGCGCAGGTTCTCGGAAAACATCACCTGATAGTCATCGCAGAAATCCGGCTTCGAACAGCGTAGTTCGATGGCCAGGATCGGAATCCGCCGTCCTGCCAGCCAGCAGGCAACGCCGTGCACGATCATCCAGTAGGTGAAATAGGTGAAGGCCCGGCGCGGGTCTTTGTCGTCCTCCAGCAGGACGATTTCCGCCAGGCTTTGCTGACGCACCAGCTGCGCCGGCAAGTGCTCAAGCATCAACGACAGAAAGTCCAGGCCGCAGGTCAGTCCCGCCGCCACGTTGGGCTGGAGCATGGCCGTGCGACACAGAAAGGCAAAACTGCCGGACTTTAGCTTGCGCGGGTCCATGCCAAAAAACTCGTCATCCCCGCGCCGTGCCAACAGCCGCCAGCACTTCGCATAGGTGGTGGCCGGCAGGCGGGCATCGCTGCTGTCCAGTAACCGCGGGTCGATTCCGAGCTTGTGCAACACCTCTTCGGTGGCGGCTCCCGGGGCGCAACTTTGCAGCAGTGCTTCACGCAGCAGTTGTGCGCTGATGGTGTCTTTTTCCGACATGGATCGCGGCAAGGCCTGTTCTTGTTCGAGTGGGGGGCATATTAGCTGAAACCGCTCGCCTGACGCTGTTCCTGTGGGCAACGAAACCCTGCGGGTGTTGGATTGGCTGAAAAATCTGTAATCGATCAATTACACCTGTAGGAGCGAGCTTGCTCGCGATGGTAGTGAACGATGGCATGCGCTTCCTGGATAAACGCGGTGCTCTCGGGTTCTTCGCGAGCAGGCTCGCTCCTACAGGTAATTGGCAACCTGAAAAGTCAGTGCCTGCGCAACCACTCGATAAACAGCGCAAACAACTCTGACTGCGAGCCCTCTTCCTCAAAGTGATGATGCCGGAATCAGCACCGTTCCCCACAGTCCAGCCGCAACCGCGCCACCACTGTAGATAAATTGCGACCCGGCACCGCGCCGAATCGCCTGCGTCCCGGCAGCTATGGCCAACCAAGACGAAGCACAGCCTGGATGACCCAACATTGCATCAAGGTCGCACAATCCCGACCTATCGACAGACATGGGGACTTCAGTCATCACGCGTGCAATGGCGGCCTTCCCCCGAACATCAATACCTGCTCGCCAAACCTGTTCGACTGATCTCGTTTCAAGCGGCGCCCACTCAATCGCCTGTCGCGTAGCGTAAAGCAGGTCATCGGAGATGGGCTTGCGCGCCTGCTCCGGCCGATGAAGTAAGGCTATCGGCGATAACGTGGTTTGCGTCAGACGGTTACCAAACAGCAACCCGACGGCAACTTCCGCCGTGCCATCCGGCTGCTGCGGCGCAAAGTGCACGGCCAAAACCAACAACAACTCCCGATCAGCAATACGCTTGTCCAGCCACTGGTCCAATGCAGTCAGCCCGCGACCATCGACGGGGGTTATGAGTTGGCGAATACCGGATTCGCGCCATGCCTGTCGCCACACCCGGCGCCATTGCTGCTCCGGCAAACCGGTATCGACATCCAGCAACAGGGCCAACGGTTGATCATCAGGCAACTGCGCCAAAGTCGGCGCCAGGTCGGCGAGTGTCTGCGCCCATACACTCAGCAATATTGCTTCCGGGTTTTCATCTGCATCGTTAGATAAACAACTATGGCGAAGTATTGATCCATCCACCCTGGACGCTTGTGACTTCAGCGCCTTCGTCCCACTCAGCAGAGCGTCCAGCTGTATTTCCGGATCATCCGCAGGTTCTGCAAGAGCAGTCTGCACGCTCACGCCCAACACCTGTTGCGAGCGACGCCCCTGACGCATCTTTCGGCTCATGTCTTTTTCGCGAGCCTCATCCCAGCCATCGGCGGCACCCTCTTCACCGGTGTACAACAGCACTCGCCCGAATCCCAGCACGCACCAACCCAGGATTGGGATGCCCAAGGCCAGGCTCCAGAAATCCGAAGGCCGCTGGGGTACGGTTTCGTCGCCGAACAACAGCGTGCCTCCGACGCCCAGCAAACAGAACAGCAACAACAGGCCGAGCCAAAGTAAAAATCGAGGTGGTTGAGGACGCAGTGCGAGAGGCAGAATTTTATCCAGTCTGATTGGCATGACTTCACCTAACTCGCCGAAAAATTTATCGACTTGCATTGCACCCACTTTGTAATTATTTCAACTTTCGCTTGGTATGAGACCTTGCACCATCCGCCCCACGAATCCTCCACTAAAACTTTGTCCCCCTTAATTAAATACATCTTTGGTGAATACTGCAGCAACGGTTCCGAACCGCCATCATAAAGAGATGCTTTTTCCATAATGGAGCCGTTTATTACTTTGCCAGTAAGGATGGTTTGAAACAAAGGCGACCCCGCCGTCTTCTGAACACTTTTTTTGTCTTTATACGGATACACATACGTAGTTCCCCCTTGCTTATCCACCTCATCCCCACCCAAATGAAAAAAACGAGTGAGCTTCTTGTCCAGAATTAGAGTATCCGCCTCCAACCTAAAAACACTTACATCGTAAATATCGCTTGCCGGATCCCATATTTTTGGCATCTCCATGCGATGTACGACGAACAACAGTTCTTCTCCCCCTTCACCAACGGGAAGAAAAAATGCGTCAGTGATTACTCCTCCCGTACCCAAGTATGGAAACTCATAAACAAGCTTTGGGTTTTCAGATAAAATAACTGAATAAAGGGATATTCCATCAGTCTCACGAAACAATTGCGCATCTGCTTGCAAATTAGTTTTTGTGTAGACAATACATGCATTCACTCTATCTAGCTCCATAGAGCTATAAGCCTCCCGAAGACCAATACCGCTGCATTTATTCGCCCCGGATATTTTTTTTGGGCCAAGCTCTATCGTTTGGATGCCTCGATATGCACTATCGGGTAAATAATTTAAACCAGGGAGATCACAATTTTTATTGAAAACCTTTTCACCTTGTTTTTTTGCAACAACTTTATAGCTCAAGGAGTTCAGACTTTCGAAGGAGTACAGGTAATTTCCCTTTGTAAAGCGAAGAGCCACCCCGTTACTTTCATGGTTTGTCGAATTGTAAATCGTGAATATTCCTTTGGGAGGTGTTTTTTTCTCTGGATACTGCAACTCTACGCTTGCCGGACCAAGACCGTAGGACGGTTTACCAAAGCGATACTGTACATAGCCACTATCAGGAGATGTATTGGCCTTCGCGCAAATTGACGCAACTCTCCCTACATAGTTGTATTGATCCTGACCGGGATTAAATGCGCAACTAATGTAAATATCCTCCCCTTCAGTGCACATTGTTGAATTTATGTCTACGTATGGATCCCTCGCCCAAACCTTAAGACTCACAAAAGATGCAACAGCCAAAAAAACCATCAGTATTTTTTTCAATTTAAACTCCCTTTCCTTAACAGGTCAACAAAGTACTCCCTTCTATCTGGGTGGCTCGCTGTATGTTTATTTACAACAGTGGTTATTGAATCCACAACATCCAAAGCGCTGCCTTTATCTGCTATTTTATATAACTCATTATTCAGCCAAAAACTCGCAGCCGATCGAACTGCATATTTCATCTCCAACAACAAATCAGGATTCACAACAAAATCTGCATTATCGTTTGGCCACTGCGCCGAATACTTTGAGTGCCAACGTTGAAATAGTGTGTAATTGTGTAACCCTGTCAACTGCTTCAAACCTCGCCCTCTATACCTCCACCCATCACCGCTTGAAACCCCTCGATTGCCAAGTTCGGTACGCCCCCCATAGGCGCCATTAGCGATGGCCTCGTAATCGACTCGGGTCATAGGCGCGCCGTTTTCTTTGATTTTTTCTGTCTTAATTTTGTACCCGTATCGCCCGGCTTCTTCCGGGTTACTCCGAAAATAACTGAACAAGTCAATCAACGCGCTGGATTTATACGCGAAACTTTCATCTACCGATAAATCCTCCCCTGTTTCTTGTTTTATCTGTGCAAAAAAATGAGCTCTTCGCAACGGAGTATCTAACTTGAAAAAATCGAGATTTGCGTTTAACTCGTCAGCGATTTTCTGCAAATCACCGTATCGATCTTCACGGAGCGTCGGATAAATGCTTTTCATAGTTTCAAGGGAAAACTTAAATCGGTTACTGCTAAAAATCCCCACCAACCCAATCGGATGAAAGTGATAAGCACTCCCCCAAGAAGGCAACCCGACCTTTTCCGCAACCTCCCTCCACCACCCCATCTGCGCAATCCGCTGCTTCTCCGCCAGCCAATTCAAGTGCGGTGTCGAGCCGCTATGGCCTAGCAACTCATCCAGTGCGTCCCATATCTTCGGCTGCTGAAACCACTCGCTTTCCTTGTACAGGATCATCTGCGAAATCGACTGCGCATGAGCCGGTCGCTCAAGGGCCGCCAGCAATTCAGAGACCGTTAGCGTGCCGTCGGGGTTGCGACCGATGATTTCGTACAACCGCCTTTTCATCGGGCCCTTGTCGTCTTTTTCGGCAATGGCACGATAGCGCTCGCGTTCCTCGTCGCTGAAACGGCCAATGGTGCTGAGAAAAGAGGCCAGCAAGTGTTTGGGTCTGCTGTAGTCGATGATGACGTCATAGCCTTCCCAGGCCCACGGACTGACCCAAGGCGTTACGCCTGGCTCTTCACACACCCAGCCATCAAGAAGATTGTTGTCGGCGTCGTGAAGCAAATGTTTCAGGTAATACCAGGTGCGAGCTTTGCGTGTCGGGCTCGCGGGCACCTGGATTTTTCGGTCCGCCGGCAGATCATCGAGCAGCTTCTTGGGGACCAGCAAATCGGCAGCACTGCGCGGGCTGGAAGCACTCGATGCCTGCAATAGCGCAGCCGTGGTATTTCCTTCAGGAGGTACTACGGGCGTGCCCATAGGGAGCTTCAGCCAGGTCCTGTCTTTCTCCGGCAGGCGTTGGGCCCACAATCGACTGGCTTCGATGAATTCCTCAACGTCATCACCACTGAAGGTTTCCAGGTGGAGCTTCTCGTCCGGCTGATTCGCGCCGCCGTCCTGATACAGGCCAAGATGGCCGATGAGGTCACCTGCCTTGATTGCGACAGGCTGGTCAAGCACCACGATCTGATCTGTCGCTACCGGCTCAATGGCACTTTCCAGCGAGTCAAAATGTACATACTGGTTGATGCGTTCGAGCTTGCGAAACTCGCCTTCGCCACTGACCGTGGCTTCCGACTCAAGCGGTAAATCGAAAATTACGTTATCGGCAATAACCGGTTCGGCCCGAACGTTGACTGTTCTCTTCGACGAACTGATGCGGGTTTCGTTGCGGTCTGGGTGTTTGAGCACCTGAGTGGAGAGATAGCCCTTGATCGAGCCATCGGGGTTGAGCAGTTTGGCCGGTCCCAGGCTGCTCTCCAACTTGCGAAATGGTCCGGTGCCACTGATAGCCACTTCGGCGCCTCGCGGCAGAAAATCGATTAGCTGACCATGCGACTTGTTGTACACCTTCAAACCAAGCTGCTCAGGCTGGCCGGGAAGGACGTCATTTGCCGTCTGCTTGACGCGAAAGGTCGGATGCTCGGGCCAGAATTTCGGGCGAGCGAGGGTGGAATCCTTCTGGTACTTCGCCCAATCTTGCAGATGCATGTAGAGGCTATAAAAAGTCAGGCTCGGTGGAGTGTCCAGGCTGCTTTCGATCTTCGGCGGTTGAAGGTGATGGCGAACCAATACGAAGTTGCGCGAAAAGGGTTTCTCGATTGTTCTGTCTTTGTCGAAATAAGCGGTAGTCGGCGAATCCGTATCGATACGGTAGGCCACCACTTCGCCGTCGGCCAGACAATGCACGCTGGATTGCTTCAGGGTGCCGGCGGTGCCGCTGTCGAAGTGCACGCCGCCGTGCCACAGGCCGCTACGTCCAAGTGGGTAATAGCCAGCCACCGCTTTGGCCAGTTGGGTCAGTTGCATCAGCGGATCGCGGGTGTCCTTGAACGGATGGCACCAGTTTTCCACGGGGCGCAGTGTATTGGGGGCAGGCTCTGCCAAAGGCGATGTAGAGAGAGAACGGCTATCAGGTTCGGGCAAGTTAGAAACCTGCGATGCATCAGACCGCGAAGTAGCGTCGTACTTGTGGAGTCCAAACAGTCGAGAAAGAACGCTGGCCATGTTGTATGTCGCTCCTTGTTTTGCAAAAGGGGTCAACCAGAGAGATGCGTACGTCCCAGGGGATCAAATTCATGCTCGGTCAATGCAGAGCGATGACGGCCCGACAGCTTTCTAGAAGCTGGTAAGCGTTCAAATAGGAAATATCTACAAGGCACGTAGGATGGGTCCGGGAAGGCTGCGCGCCCGGTCCGTCAGTTTTTGTACGGTCTTGTCGACTGGTTGTGGTGAGGGGTTTTCGGCGTTTGGTTTCAGCGGTTTTGCGAGCGAGCGGCTACTTGTTTAAACGCCTTCGAGGTTACTTCACGAAAGCTACATCACCTTGCGTCGTTGCCTACGGTTACGCCAGAATCCGCCGGCTTGTGCGCCCTGGGACCGCTCGGTAACTTGATTCGCGTCACTGATTGTCAGTGATCGGGTTTAGTAGCCCGTGGTTAAATCTAAGTCGTACAACGCTTCTATCAGTCAGGCATTGCGCCTGCGGTTTGATGGTGGCTGTACGTAGGGCGCCCTTGGGCGCGCCGGCTTCTTAGATTCCCCGGTCTACTAACCTGCGTACAGCTGCCACCCCTTTCTTTAGTAGGGAACTGGTGCCGGCACAAATCAGGAATCTAAGAAATGTTCAAGGTAACGCCAAGCCCGCCGGATACTGATCCGACAACGTCCTCCAGAACCAATAATCCCCTCGACCCCACCGCCACCATTCCCTCTGCAGCCGATATCCGAGACGCTCCACGCAAACTATGCACGATGTTTTTCGTTAATCCTGAACTCGATACCGAAAGCCTCCTGGCCCACGCGTGCGAATCGCTGGCCTCTGCCAATGTCATGACGATGGATCTGGCGGACCGGACGGAGGGATCGAGTCGCAATACGCTCTTGGGTATCGCGCAAGTCATCATGCTGGGAGAACTGGCGGTGAATCGGGCGCTGGATCGAATTGATCCGCCTGAGTAGAAGAGCAAA
Source organism: Pseudomonas sp. GL-B-12 (assembly GCF_019955895.1). Classification (NCBI taxonomy): domain Bacteria; kingdom Pseudomonadati; phylum Pseudomonadota; class Gammaproteobacteria; order Pseudomonadales; family Pseudomonadaceae; genus Pseudomonas; species Pseudomonas sp. GL-B-12. The sequence continues at coordinate 1,497 of NZ_JAHBCX010000021.1, read as the reverse complement.
AGATCGCAGCCTGTGGCAGCTCCTACATGAGTCCTGTGCAACCGCCATTTTGCGGGTGTACGCAAGACCTGTGGGAGAGACTGCCAGCGATGACGCCTACCAGCCGACCAGGTTTTTCACAGGCGAACGAATTCCGCGATCAGGCCGGCCGGTAGGCCGCCTCGCTTTGGCTTTGGTTTTTGATCTTCTTGCCCCCTCGAGAGGCCGAGCGCAGGTTCTGCTCAGTGGGTAACCCGGCATGGATGCCGGGTTAGCCGCCCCCGGCCATGGATGGCCGATGGCGGCGGGCCCACGGAGCAGGACCGGAGCGAGGGCATGCCGAGCCTAGGCGAGGCACCGAACGACAGGGGCAAGAGCCCTTTGGTTACTTTGGGGCTTTTCCAAAGTGACCCGCTGTAAGAGCGGAACCATAAGTGGCCATGACCGCAGCAACGGATATGTACACCTCATGGAAAATAGTCGGCAATCAGGCCGCCATCGCTGGCAAGCCAGCTCCTACAGGGCAAAGCGTGATCTTCAGGATCGTTCAGCTTAGGTTCAGGTAATTGCCAATCAATACCATATGGGAATGAGTGTCATTATGTTACAACTTAGCTCCCTAACTAAGTTCGAGACGCCGCTGAATGCTTGTTCCTTTCCTGATCATGCTGCGCGAAGGTGTCGAGGCCGCGTTGATCGTTGGCATCATCGCCGGTTACCTCAAACAGACCGGTCGCGGCCAATGGCTGCCGGCGATGTGGATCGGGGTGTTTCTTGCCGTCGCCCTCGCCTTGCTGGTGGGCGGTGGCCTGGAACTGGTCAGTGCCGAGTTTCCGCAGAAACAACAGGAGCTGTTTGAAGGCGTCGTCGGGCTGGTGGCCGTCGGCATTCTCAGCTCCATGGTGTTCTGGATGCGCAAGGTGGCGCGCTCGATCAAGCATTCGCTACACGAATCCCTCGACCACGCGTTGAGCGGTTCCAGACACCAGGTGATTGCACTGATCGCCATGGTGTTTTTCGCCGTGGCCCGCGAAGGCCTGGAAACCGTGTTCTTCCTGCTCGCGGTATTCCAGCAAAGCCAGGGCCCGGCGGCACCGATCGGCGCCCTGCTCGGCCTGGTCCTGGCCATCGTCATCGGCTTGCTCATCTACAGCGGCAGCATGCGCCTGAATCTTGCGGCGTTCTTTCGCTGGACCGGCCTGTTCATCCTCGTGGTGGCGGCCGGCATCCTCGCCAACTCGGTGCAGGCGCTGCACGAAGCCGGGCTGTGGAACCACCTGCAAACCGTGCTGTTCGACTTCAGCGCGACGCTGCCGATGGACGGCCCGTTGGGCTCGGTGCTGGCCGGCATGTTCGGTTACCAGGATGCCCCGACCGTCAGCACTCTGGGTGCGTATCTGATCTATCTGCTGGTGGCGCTGGTGATGTTCTTCTCCCCGGCCGGCGCACCCGCCCGGCAATCCTCTTCCGTTTCCAGCCAGTAAGGGCTCCCATGCCAAATCAAGCCCCACCCCAGGC